>DRQF01000268.1 GCA_011369445.1 Planctomycetota bacterium
AGCGGGATCTCGTCGTTGACGAGCTTGTTGTACTCGCTTTGGAAACGGGCATACCCCTCGGCCGTGACCCACAGGACCCCCTCGTCCACGGGAGCTTGGTCGAGAATCTGGTTGGCCCGTTCCTGATCCTGCGCCCGTCGCTTGGCCACGTCCGGGCGGGTCCGAAGAATGATCGCCACGAGGCTGTTCTGAACGTCCTCGGGCAAGCTGCGGCTTCCGCGGACCATGGAGTAGAAATTCATGGCCTCCTCCAAGGTGCATTCCTCGAGGGTGCGGCGGACGAGATCGTTCGTCTTCGACGTGAGGAATTTCTCGATGGTGCGGCATTCCTTGCGGTAGGCGAGGTCCTCCTTCTGCAGCTCCAGATTCGTGCAGTGGGCGTGCATGAGGAGGATTTTTTCGAAGAGGCTCGTGAGCTTGGGCCGGGGAAGAACGTCGGGGAGATTGCCCTTGAGGACGGCCTTCGCGAGCCAGAGGAACGAACCGCGGTGTTCGCGGAAGCGGTCGATGACGAGTTCCATCACCCGATTGAGTCGTTCCAACTCGCCGAGTTGCATGAGCTCCTTGGTGGCGACGTCGCAGACATCGGCTGCGCCCACCAGGAAGGCCCGCTCGAGGAATTCCGGCCAGAACTCGGGGAAACGCTTCTTGATGCGCTCCAGGATCGCCTTTCTGTCCGCGGCCACCGGGACCGTGGCCAGCGCGTCCAGAATGGCTCGGGGATCCGTGATGACCGAGTCGATCTTCAGCTCGTCGGGGATCTGGTATTCGTCGACGGTCTCGGCCACTCTCTCGAGCATCAGGGCAAGACTGAGCATCGCTCCGGGATAGCGCTCCTTTTCCTCCGCGGCGCTCTTCGCCAACACGCCCGCTGCGACGACGAGCCCATGGCGATTCTCGGGCTGAGTTTCGGTGTCCTGGAAGAGTTCTCTCATGTACTTGATCTTCCGAGGGAGATTCGGAAGCGAGCGCATGTTGGAGAGAATCGTGTCCTCGAACGCGAGATCACGTTCGGTCACTTCAATTCGAGCGTTGACGCCTGTGCCCAGGCGCACGCGGGGGTCGCGCTTCAGCTGGGACCGGGCTTTCGACCACCAACGGGACCATTCCTTGGTGGGCACGATGCCGTCGGTGATGCGATCTCTTAGGTCGCGGACCGTGGTCGGCCGATCGCGTTCGACGACCACCATCTTCACGAGGGCGGCGCGCTCGGATTCCGCCATCTCGATCAGCTTCTCGATGCGGTCATGCTTCATCGCCTTGAAGCCTTCCGGGTCGAGATGCCGTGTGATGCGGCAGGCCACCTCCATTTCGATCTCGTGGTTCTTCGCTTCGTCGAAGTCAATGATCACCGTGGCGTCGTGATAGTCGATGCTCTTTACGATGCCGACTCCCCAGCCGGCGGGGTGCTGAACGTAGCCACCCACCTTGAATTGGAGATAGCTGTGGAGGCGATTGGCGGCTTTCAGCAGATCGGGGTCGCTCTCGATTCGGGAGTGCCGAATGAGGTCGTCGATCCCTTCGTGATCGGGGTACATGCGGCGGAATATCTCGGTGAAGTGGCCGCGGAGCTTCTTGTCTCGCGGGTTCAACTTCGCCATGCGGCGCAAGACCTTGAAAGCCTCCTCGTCTCGTCCTCCCGCATCGACCAGGGCCGGAAGCAGAAGCTGGAGGTAGTTGAAGGCCTTCTGGATGTGTCCTTGGGCTTCCAAAGCGGTCACGGCATCCAACAGGGCGGGGACATCCTGCGCCCCCTCGGCGAGGGCCTCGGCCCAAGCCTCTTCGAATGCGGACAAATCGTGTTTGGATGCCAGCTCCGAGAGCCGTTTCATCGATTCAGAGCGAGCCATCGGCGTGCCTCTCGATTTCATGTGCGGGATTGGTGGGACCATTCATTCTAATGGGCTCCTTTCGAGTTTCCATGGCGAACCGTGGGAGCATCGTAGAGCCTGTGAGTTCGGTATCGGTGGCCGCCGATTCTCTCGATCGTGTTGATCATGACGGCGTTGTCTTCGAGGACCCAGCCGAGTTCGCTGAAGGTCTTCCCGAGATCCCTGGCACCCTCGAAGGCCGCCAGGTAGAGGACGGAGTCCAAGCCCTTCATGTGGTGTTCGCGAATCACGCCCATGGCCATGAGGCGGATGCGTTTCACGCGCTTCAGTCCGAAGAGCAGGCGGAAGATGCCGAAGGGGAAAAGGCGGCCCTTGAGCTTCCTCAGGATGACGTTGACGTCGGGAAGGACGAGGGAGAACCCCACGGGACGTCCCTCGATCTCGACGAAATGGGCCAATTCGGGGACGAGGACGGGTTTGAGCTCTTTCGCCATGTGACGGAATTCAGCGGGAGTCATGGGGACGAAGCCCCAGTTCGCCGTCCAAGCCTCGTTGTAGATGGCTTCGATTCGGGCCACCTCTTGGGAGAACTGCTTGGGATCGAATTGCCGGAGGCGGGCGCCTTCCCGTTTCTTGATGCGCTCCACGATGCGCCCGATCCTCTCGACCCCGAACTCCATGACCGGGAGCGCAAACGAGTAGAGGTCTTTCGACTTTGTGAAGCCGGCTCCTTCGATGAGGGCGCCGTACCAGGGGGGATTCCACGGCGTCATGATGGTGGCTGGGTGTTCGAATCCGTCGACGAGACATCCACACTCATCGTTGAGGCTGAAGCTGACCGGGCCTCGGAGGGCCTCGAGGCCCCTGTCGGCCGCCCATTGGCGGGCGGTATCCAAAAGTGAGCAGGCCACGTCCTCGTCGTTGATGAGGTCGAACCAACCGAAGAAGCCCAGCTTTTCCTTGTGAACTTCCTCGTGGAGGTGATTGCGGATGGCGGCAATGCGCCCCACGACCTCGCCACCCCGGCGGGCCAGGAAGTACTCCGCTTCACCATGCTCGAAAAAGGGGTTCTTGGAGCGGTCGAGACGGTTGCGGACATCGAAAAGGAGGGGTGGAGGCCAACAGGGCTCGTCTTGGAGGAGGCGATAGGGAAGACGGATGAAGGTCTCGAGGTCTCGCCGCCCCGCGACGGGAGACACGGTTATCGGTTCGCCGGAGGCGGTCACGCGACGGTCTTGAACCTCCTCATTGGTTGGCTGCCACTTTGAATCGACTGGCGAGTCGTTGGAAGACGTCGAGTGCGAAGTCGAGGTCCTCCTCGGTGTGAGCCGCCATGTAACTGGTGCGAATGAGCCCTCGCGGCGCCCCGGGGGGAACGACGGGATTGACGAAGAGGCCCGCTTCGTAGAGGTTGCGCGCCACCTGGAACGTTTCCAATTCTCCACCGATGTTGATCGGGATGATCGGCGTCGACGACCCCATGGTGTCGAAGCCGAGAGTCGCCAATCCGTCCATCATCTTGTCCACGTTCTTCCAAAGCCGGGTCAAGATCTCGGGCTCCGTCTCGATGACGTCCAGGGCCGCGAGGGCCGAGGCCGCATTGGGGGGCGAGACGCTGGCACTGAACATGAGGGAACGCGCCAGATGCTTGACGTAGTGGATCACGTCCTCGTTGGCGACGACGAATCCGCCGATGGAGGCCAAGGATTTCGAGAAGGTCCCAGCGACGATGTCGACGCCGTTCTCGGGGCCCATCATGTCGAAGTGTTCCGTGGTCCCCTTGCCGTGGGCGCCCAGGACGCCCACGCCGTGGGCGTCATCCACCATCACTCGGGCGCCATATTTCTTGGCGATCCTCACCACCTCGGGGAGATTGGTGATGCGCCCCAGCATGGAGAAGACGCCGTCCACCACCACCAGCTTGCCTGCCTCCTTGGGGGCGTTGGCGAGCTTCGCTTCCAGATCGGCCATGTCCCCGTGGCGGAACCGTAGAACCTCGGCATAGGCGAGCCGGCATCCATCCACGATGGAGGCATGATTCTCCTTGTCGCAGAAGATGATGTCGCCCTTGCTGCACAGGGCGGAGATCACCCCCAGGTTGACCTGGAATCCGGTGGGGAAGGTCACGCACGAGGGATAGCCCATGAAGCGGGCCAGCCGCTCTTCGAGTTCCTCGTGAAGGCTCAAGGTCCCGTTGAGGAATCGCGAGCCCGTGCAACTCGACCCATAGCGGCCCAGAGCCTCTCGCGCCGCTTCGAGGACACGGGGATGATGAGTGAGTCCCAAGTAGTTGTTGGAACCCACCATGACGAGTTCGCGCCCGTTCACGGTAACGCGGGTGCAGCCCGACTCCTGAATCTCGCGGAAGAAGGGATACAACCCGGCGTTGATCAGCTTCTTCGCTCGATCGAAGCGTTGGCACTTGTCGAAGAGATCCAAGCCCGTACCTTCCTGACAAGCGTGCGAAAAATGAACACGGCATCCCCGGGAGTCCGAGGATGCCGAAGCCGGGATCGTTTTATCCCAGCCGCCCGTTTATGTCAAATCTCGAGGGGGCATCCAATATGGAACTCAAATCGTTGTGATCCATGGGGTTGAGCATCCATGACGGGGGGGACGCCGGACAGCCCAGCCCGATCCGCCGCGCGTCTGGCCGGTGCCCACGTGTTGGTCACGGGGGCATCGGGGTTCATCGGGCGGCGTCTGGCCGCCGCTTTGGCGCGCGAGGGTCCGGCTGAGGTGCGCCTGCTGCTCCGCAGGACGTCCAGGCGGGAGGGACTGGAAGGGGATCCATTTCGGGTGGTCGAAGGAGATCTGCGCTCCCAGGCCTCGTTGGAAGCCGCCGCCGACGGCGTTGACTACGTGTTTCACTTGGCGGGGCTGACCCGTGCGAAGGGCTTGGAGGAGTTTCTTCGCGTGAACGCGGAGGGGACAGAGCTCCTGGCCCGGGCCGTGGCTGCCAAAGCGCCGGGATTGCGTCGATTCGTCCATATGAGCAGCCTGGCGGCCGTCGGGCCCGCTCGCAACGGGGAGCCCCTCACGGAAGAGGCCCCCTGTGAGCCCGTCACCTGGTACGGGCGTTCGAAGTTGGAGAGCGAGGGAGCGCTGCTGCGGGGGCTGGGAGATCGACCGTGGACCATTCTGCGGCCCCCCGCGGTTTACGGTCCGGGGGAGCGGGACCTCTTCCAATTCTTCAAGATGGTGCGGGGACGGGTGGCTCCCTTGTTGGGGTTTCGGCGTACTCGTCTGTCCTTCGTCTATGGGGACGATCTGGTGGATGCGGCTTTGCGCGCCGCCGTGGCCCCCGCGACGATGGGCCGCCGCTATTTCGTCTGTCACCCTGAAATCGTGACGGATCTGGACTTCGTTCACGCCGTCGAGGGGGCTCTCTCGAGGCGGGCCTGGAAGCCAAGACTTCCCCTTGCGCTGGGATGGGCCCTCGGAGCATTTTCCAGCTTTTTCATGACTCCGATCTGTAAGCGCCCACCCCTCTTCACGTTACAGCGCATGATAGATATCGCTCAGCCCGCTTGGACCTGCGACGGCTCGGCTTTGGCGGCCGACCTGGGGCCGATCTGCCCGACGGATATCGTCCGAGGGACCGCGCTGGCCGCCGCTTGGTATCGGAAAGAGGGATGGCTCTGAGAGGCACCACCCTCCTATCCTCCGCACCCCGCGGGTGATAGCCTGATGTCATGTCGTTCGACTCCTCCATCACGGCCTGTTTCGTGTTGCATGAGAGCGGGGAAGATCTGGCGCCGCTTCTTCAAACCCTCGAGGGGCAAACTCGTCCCCCCGACCACTTGGTCGCCTGCGTGAACGGACCCGAGGGCGGTGTGCTCGAGCGTTTGCGAGCGCTGGGGGACAAGGTGACCGTTCTGCACCGCCCGGAAAACCCTGGCTTCAGCACGGCGGTGAACGCCTGCCTGGACCACGTGACGACCTCCCACGTTCTGCTCATCAATCCGGATGTCGAGCTCGACCCGGATTACATTGGACGTTGCCTCCAAGTCTTCGACGAAGAGGAAAGGGTGGCGGGGGTTTCCGGGCTCCTGCTTCGTCCGTCCGGTCGCGAGGGGGTCGAGACCCTCGACACGGCGGGATTCGTCACTCAGCCCTGGATGCGCATCGTCGACCGCGGGTCGGGGGCCGAGGGAAACGATATTTTCACAGAGCGCGAGAGTGTGGTCGGTGTCTGTGCCGCAGCCACCGTGTTTCGCATGGATTCTCTGAGAGAGGTGGCCGAGGAGGGGCGGGTCCTCGACGAGGACTTTTGGATGTACAAGGAGGACCAAGACCTCTGCATTCGCCTGAGGGAGATCGGGCAGCGCCTCATTTTCGAACCGTCTGCCCGGGGGCGGCACCGCCGAGGTTGGGCTCCCGAGATGCGAAGGACGAAGATCGGCTTGAAGCTTCGCCAGCACTCGCTGAAAAACCGCTACCTCATCCTCCTCAAGCACTGGCGATTTCGCGAGCACATCTGGACGTTGCCCTTCCTCGTGGGCTTCGAAGCCTTCCTCTTCACAGCGCTGGTGCTCAGGGAACCGAAGACCATGAAAGGATACTTGCTGGCTCTGCGGCTGGTTCCGCGTATGCTCGAGAAACGTCGCGCCCTGATGAAACGGGTCCAGGGACTGGGGAGAGAGTATCTCTCTCGGCCCCCCACGATTCCCTTGGTGCCCTGAGTCAATCCGAAAACCTTCCCAGGACGGAACGGCCCTTCGTCGGGGCTGAAGGCGATCCTTCGCGGAGGGAACTGGAACGGAACCATGGACGTCTCGATCGTCATCACGACCTACAACGTTCGCGATCTGCTCGCGGAATGTCTGGAGTCGGTCTATCGCTCGCGCGGCCTCGCGGCTTTCGAGGTCTTCGTCGTGGACAACGACTCCGTCGATGGCACCCCCGAGATGATCCGCGAGCGTTTCCCCCAAGTGCGACTCTTCGTCAATGACGAGAATCTGGGGTTCGCAAGGGCCAACAATCGGGCCATTCGGGAGGCCTCGGGGCGCTACCTTCTGATCCTGAACCCGGACACACGCATTCGTGACAACACG
Source organism: Planctomycetota bacterium (assembly GCA_011369445.1). Taxonomy (GTDB): domain Bacteria; phylum Planctomycetota; family DRQF01; genus DRQF01. The sequence continues at coordinate 6,890 of DRQF01000268.1, forward strand.
CTGGCGCACATGGTGGAGGTGATGGACGAACGCCCCGAAGTGGGGCTGGCGGGCGTCAAGCTCGTTCGCCCCGATGGCGACATGGACCAAGCCTGCCGGCGGAGTTTTCCGACACCGCTCAACGCCGTGGGAAAGTTCCTGAGACTCGATCGTGTTTTTCCCAAGACATTCGGCGCCTACAACTTGGCCTGGAAAGACCCCGATGGCGACTACGAGGTGGACGCTGTCGTGGGGGCATTCATGTTCATGCGGCGCGAGGTGATCGACGACGTGGGGCTTCTGGATGAGAGCTTCTTCATGTATGGAGAAGACTTGGACTGGTGTTGGCGGATCAAGCGTCGCCAATGGAAAGTCCTCTATCTCGGCAGCCAGGAGGTCCTTCACGTCAAGGGCGCCAGCACCCGCCAAAACCCCTTGGACATGAATACCCACTTCCATCGGGCGATGTTCATCTTCCACAACAAGCACCTCGAACGGCACTACCCCTTTTTCGTGAACTGGGCCGTCCAAGGTGGGATCGCACTCCGATGGGGGCTGCGTTCCCTGGCCCTTCGCCTCCGTCGCCGCTGAGACCAAAGGCCGAGTTCCGACTTCACAAGAAGGGGATTGAGCCGATATACTGTTTTGAGCGAGTCTTGGAGGAGCCGCCCATGGTCGCGGTCGAAAAGCCGATTCGATTCTTTGGCCTGAGTGACGTCGGACGTCGCCGGGATCACAACGAGGATGCGTACTTCCTGTCCGAGACGGGACGATTCGCCATTCTTGCGGACGGAATGGGGGGGCGACATTACGGTGAGGTGGCGGCCAACATGACCGTCGACTCGATCCGTGAGCAATTCGACACCTTCTTTCCGCCGTCGGTCGACGAGATTCGTCGGACGGACCAATCCCGTTGCGCCGACATGGTGACCTGCCTCCTCGACGAATGGATCCGTCACGCCAACGCGATGGTGTGGAAGAAGGGGCGAAACGACGAACGCTACAAGGAGATGGGCACCACCCTCGTGATGGTCTACGCCCTCCCCTCGCTGGCCGTCGTGGCCTACATCGGTGACAGCCGGGCTTACCTCGTGCACGACGGAAGTTTAGAACTGGTCACGCACGACCACTCCTTCGTCAACAGTCAGGTGGCATCCGGCGCCATGACCGAGGCGGAGGCCCAAGAGAGCAAGCAAAAGAACATCATCACGCGGGCCATCGGAACGGGCCTCCACGTGAAGCCGGAATTCCGTTATCCGCACATCGGTCCCGGTGACCGGCTACTGCTCTGCTCCGACGGATTGACCGACATGGTTCCCGACGAGGGGATTCAGGAGATCTTTGACCGCGGACTTCCGGCGCAGGAGACGTGCCAAGCCCTCGTGGACGCGGCCAACGAGGCGGGCGGCAAGGACAACATCACCGTCCTCATCGTCGAGTACTGATCCTTCAGGGGGCGGTCGGCCGCCTTCTTCGCGACCGCCGTCCTTTTTCATTGGTCGGCTTCGAACACCAGCTCCCCCGCCACGTACGTCCGAAGCACACGGGCCTGATCGATCTCATCCTCCGGACAGGAGAGGAGATCCTTGTCGAGCAGGATGAAGTCCGCCAGATATCCGGGTGCGAGGCGGCCCAGTCGGTTCTCCTGAAAGGCTGCGTAGGCTCCTTCCACCGTATACGTCGCGAGGGCTTCCCGTCTGGAGAGCCGTTGTGCGGGAAAGAAAGGGCCCGCTCGCGTCATCCTTCTCACCGTGGATTCGAGGCACGCGAGGGGGGAGATGCGTTCCACAGGCGCGTCCGTGCCATTGCAAATGCGCGCTCCCGCCTGAAGGAGTTTCCTCCAAACGTAGGCGCCTTCTTCCGCCCGGTTCCGGCCGATCCGCGTCGGCACCCAGGGCCCATCGGATGTGGCATGAACCCCCTGCATGGCCGCGATGACCCCCAACTCGGCAAAACGAGGGATGTCTTCGGCGTCGAGGATTTGTGCGTGTTCGATGCGAGGACGCAGTTCCCGGACTCTTCCGTCCAGGCCCTCCAGGATCGAGACGGCATCGAGCACCATGCGGTTGGCGCGGTCGCCGATGGCGTGGACGCAGAATTGATATCCTCGACGTGTGGCGGCGTCTCCCATGGCCACCAAGTCTTCCAGCCGTGTGATGAGCAGTCCCTTGTGCCCGGGCCGATCCGCGTAGTCCTCGAGCATCGCGGCCCCTCGCGAGCCGAGGGCGCCGTCCGCATAGAACTTGAAGCTTCGAGCGAACAGCCTGTGATCGTGGGCGCCGAGAAGGGGCGGTCTCGAAGCGGTGCGGCGAACTTGTTCGGGGGAAGAGCCGCTCAACATCACATACAGACGGATCTTCAGTCGGTCTTTCTCCATGAGATCGGACATCCGGTCCACCATGGCCCAGCTCTCTCCTGGGTCGTGGACCATCGTGATGCCGCGCTCGAAGCAGATGGCCTGGGCGTGCAGGAGGTCCTCCCGGAGAGCGTTCTCGTCGTCCTCCCTCGGGAGGACTCTCCCCACGAGCCCCACCGCCGCGTCGACGAGAACCCCTGTCGGCTGGCCGTTCTCGTCGCGCAAGATCTCGCCGCCCGGCGGGTTGGGCGTCTTCGCGTCGATGCCGGCCAGCTTCAGCGCCACGGCGTTGAGAAGGGCCGCGTGGCCGTCCACGCGCCGCAGCATCACCGGGTGATCCGGAATCGCGGCACTGAGTTCGCCGTGACGAGGCAGGACCTTCTTTGGCCAAAGATTCTGATCCCAACCCCGTCCTTGAATCCAGGCGCCGGCCGGCTTTGCCGCGGCGGCGTCCCGCACTCGCTTCACGAGATCGGCAAAACTTCGGCATCCCACGAGATCGAGGTTGCGAAGGCTTCGTCCCACGCCGGCGAAGTGGGCGTGGCTGTCGATGAATCCGGGGCAGAGGAAGGCCCCTCGAGCATTGACTTTGCGGGTCTTCGCATCGGCGAGGGCGAGGATGTCGTCGTCCGATCCGAGCGCCAAAATGCGCTCCCCCGCGACAGCGAGCGCCGTGGCGGCGGGGTAGCGCGCATCCATCGAGGCGATGCGCGCCCCATGAACGATGAGGTCCGGGGTTTGGGCGACGGCGAACGTACACAAAAGCAGGAAGATTCCGAGTCTGAGGGACATGGCGATGAGTCCTCCGGGTCCGAGGGGCGAACGTTCTCTTGCGTCATGGTAACCGGAACCTTTCGGTTCGGTGTTCGTTACGATGGAGGGTCGAAACGAGGATCGCATCACCATGAAGTCGGCCGATCGTTGCATGCGCAAGGCCTCCGAGGCCTTCTCGAAAAGAAAACTCGGAAAGGCTTGGGAACTGTATGGGAAGGCCGTGGATGCATACCGGGCCGAGACTCCGGCTCGCCCGGAGAGGATGCTCTTGGCCCTCTACACCCGGGTTCTCTTGGCGATGCGAGAGGGACTCGATGTCCCCGTGGACGAGGACTTGGAGGCCGCCCGAGGCCTGCTGGCTGACGCCACGTTCCCCGAGGCCGGGCGATTTCGGGGTTTGTTCTGCTTTCTCGAGGGCGTGCGGGCCCACCTTCAGGGGGACCTGGCCGCCGGGAAGGCGGCTTGTGGAGAGGCTCGCCGCATCCTCGTGGACCACGGGAGGAATCATGATCTCTACGAAGTGGCGCGTGAGGAAATGAGAGGGGCCGCCCGGGCCGGCGATCCGAAGCGCTTCGCGGCGGCGGCTCGAGAAGCGCTGGATCGTTCGGAGCACCCTCTGCAGGTGGTGGAGACCAAGACCGCGATGGCCGACTACCACGCTGCGATGGGCGATCGCGCGCAAGAACTCGAACTCCTCGAGCAGGCGGCGGCCAAGGCCTTCGAGGCGAAACTCAAGCAACCCCTCTGGGACCTCGAGGCCCGCATCCGCACCCTGAAACAAGCCGTCGATTGATGGAGCGAAGACGCGGACGGGGACGTCCGCGTTCCAAAAAAGATACGACTTCCGCCGCGCCTCGAGGCGTGCGGGGCGTCAAGTGAAGGCTGAAGTCTCCAGTCCCAAGTTCGCCGCTCCGAAGAGCAGGGGAGAGGGCGTCGTCATCTGGACCGGCGGTTTCAGTCGCCAAAGCAAGCCATCGGCGAGTGGAACGTCTTCACCACGAAGGCCACGAAGAAGAGGGGGCACTTCCGGGGCGTGAGATAGGCCGGTCGTTTCTTCTGGATTGACGAGGTCCTCGTCGTCTTGTTTTCCGCGCTCTGCGTCTCCGTGAGAGGTTTCTTGAAGTCGGGACGTCCCCGTCCCGCGAATGAGGGCTGCATGAAGATTCACGGGGAAAACGTGTCCGCTCGGCGGGGACCTGTCCGTCTTTCCCAGTGATTCGAACGCACGGCTCCACGCGATCGAATCGAGAAAATGCGACTCATGACATCCTCAGGCACGTTGGTCCGGCCCTCGTTTCTCTGCTCCAAGAAACGAGGGCCGGTTCTTTTCTTGCGTCGTCGCAGCAACCCCACCGCCTTCATGGAGTGGACGCGGACGTACACGAGCGCCTTGCCATTCCGGCGCATCCTCCTTGGGACCCCTCGAATTCGGATATCCAACCTCTTGTTGCGACGGATTTTCCTGAGGGTTTGGGCCAGTGAGGGGTCCCGGCCGTGGACAAGAAAGGTGACGCCCTTGTAGCGAAACGAGCGGTAAGCAGAGCCTTTCCAGGGGCGCTGAAGCCCATTCAACGCCTTGGGTGGGATGCGCAGGAGAATGGGTCGCCCCAGTTCGCTGATCCCTTTCGTCTTGTAGAAGCGATGCCGTCGCGGCCCCTCGAGCTTCACGAAACTCTGGGGCAGCAACATCCCGATGCAGAACATGAACGCGGCCGGAAGCATGGTGAATTCGCTCCCCCGGCCTTCGTGAACGTCGAGTCATCCTTCAAGACGTCCGCGGGGCTACCCGGGTGACGGTGATTCGCCAGGTTTTTCGCCTTCTTCAGACCTTCGCGGAGGGGCACTCAGGCGCCAAGAGGCACTCCGAGCATCGGGGCCGTCGCGCGATGCAGATGCTGCGGCCGAGGTGAATGAGCTGATGCGAGAAGCGAATCCATCGATCCTGGGGAAGCAACTCCATGAGGTCTTGCTCGATGCGTTTCGGGTCCTTGTGGTGGGTGAGCCCCAGAAGCTGGGAGATCCGGGCGACGTGGGTGTCGACGACGACGCCCACGGCTTTGCCGAAGCACTCTCCGAGAACCACGTTCGCCGTCTTTCTGGCCACGCCGGGCAGGCTCGTGAGAGCCTCCATCGAGTCGGGGACACGACCTCCATAGACCTCCTCGATGCGCCGACAGCAGGCGATGATGTTCTTCGCCTTGTTGCGGAAAAACCCGGTGCTGCGGATGAGAGCTTCCACTTCGTCTTGCGCGGCGTGGGCCAGATCCCGGGGCGTCGGGTACTTCGCAAACAGGGCGGGGGTCACCATGTTGACGCGTTTGTCGGTGCACTGGGCGGAGAGGATGGTGGCAACCAAGAGCTCGTAGGGGTTCTTGTGCTCGAGGGCGCAGCGGGGGTTCGGGTAGAGTCGATCCAGCTTGGCGAGGATGTTTCGGAGTCGGAGTTTGTCAGCCCCCATCGTCGAGCCCATGGTTTACCCCTTCCCGGTCGAAAACTCAGAGTCGGCGATTGAGGATGGATAGGAATTCCGCGCGCGTCTTCGAATTGCTGCGGAAGTGGCCGAGCATGGTGCTCGTTTTTGTCGTCGCATTCTGCTTCTGTACTCCGCGCATCATCATGCACAGATGGAAGGCCTCGATGACGACGGCGACTCCCAGAGGTTGCAACAGTTCCTGGACCGCGTTGGCGATCTGGGTCGTGAGTCGTTCCTGGACCTGCACGCGCCGGGCGTAGGCGTCCACGATCCGGGGGAGTTTCGATAGGCCGATGATCTTCCCGTCCGGAATGTAGGCCACGTGGCACTTTCCGTAGAAGGGGAGGAAGTGGTGCTCGCACAACGAGTACATCTCGATGTCCTGGACGACCACCATCTCGTTGGCGTCCTCGTCGAAGACGGCGCCGTTGAGGAGTTCGGAAAGGTCGACACGATAGCCGGCCGTCAGGTCCATCCATGCGTTGGCGACCCTTTGAGGGGTCTTGAGGAGACCCGGGCGCGATGCATCCTCACCGATGGCCTCGATGAGGCCATGGGTGAGGTCCGCGATGCGTGCGAGGTTCTCCTCGGATGAAGGATTTGAGTCAGACATCGCCCTCTACCTCAACCCTTTGCGTGGCCCGCGGCGTGTTTCTTTGGAAGCGTCGGCGCCTCCGCGTCGGCTCTTCTCGCAGAGGCGGCCCCCGCCTTGCCCGTCGCCAGGTAGTACACGATGCTCAACAGACAGATGGCGATGATGCCCGCGTTGCTGGCCGTGAACCAAAGGTTCTTGGCGTGAAACAGCCGCTCGGTCATTCCACCCGACTGTCCATCTCCGGCGTAGGAATGCAGACCGACCAGGAATTCGTTCGTCCCGTAGTAGGTCCACAGCAGAACCGAGCCGCCGAAGAAAAGGGTGATGGAGTGCCAAAAAGGATTCAGCCACCCCGTGAACCGGCCATGGATCACGATGATGTAGTAGAGGAAGAGAATGAGGGCCCAGGTCTCCTTCGGGTCCCAGCCCCAAAAACGGCCCCACGACTTGCTCGCCCAGACGCCGCCCAGCACGAGGCCCGCGAGCATGAAAGGGGTCGCTACGTTGACGAGAAGCTCGGCCGTGTGGAGGAGGCTTTTCAACTCGGGCGTTCTTGCCCGGCGATCCGAGAAGAGCACCCAGGGCAACGCTATGCAAGAGAGGAGGAAGGCCCCGAAGTACCCGGCATAGGCCGTCATCACGACGGGGACGTGGATGTGGATCCAGATGTTGTTGGCGAGCACCGCGATGGTTCCGCCGATGGCGTCGTCGAACTTGACGCTGAAATGGTCCACCACCTGGAGAATGATGAAGGCGCCGAGGCCGCAGGCCATGATGGCCCATTGGCCCTTGCGTTTTATGTCGACGATGAGCCCGATGACCATCGCCATGAGGGCGACGGCCACCATGGATTCATAGAGATTCTGGATGGCGACGCCGAATCCGAGGTCGACCCGCAAGTAGAACCCCCAAACCTCGAGAAGGATGCCGGCCGCGGCCAGGACGATCGCTGTCCAGCGCATCCATCGCGAGGCCAGGACTCCACTGAAGAGCGCGAACGCCGCGGCGAAGAAGTACAGCCAGGAGGCTCGGCTGAATGGCTGCATCCGATTGAACCCCAGCTCCGCGTCAATCTTGTCGGCGCTTCTCACGAGGTCGGGTCGGAGACCGCTGCAGACCTCGTCGAGGGTGGTCACGGCCTTGTTGACGGCCTTCTGGTCCCGCTTCGTCCACGCTTTCTCGAAGTCGCGCCATGCGGACTTGATCGTTTTTGCGACCTCCGTCGGGTAGCCTGCGCGATCGACGTCGTTGGGCGAGTACCAATCGAAGCGGTGGGCATCTTCCTCGACCAGGGTCTGCTCTTCCGTGGGGGGGATGATGTGGAACACATCCATGCATCGCGAGTCGATGAGGCGCAACGCGTTCCTCATCATGAGGACTTCCTGATCCATGGCGATGAGGTCGCCAAAGGACTCACCCATGAGTTTTTGAGCCTGCTCCGCGAGTTTCTCGGACTCTCGCACCTGACGCGGCGTGGCCAGCGACTGGTCATCGCTCATGCCGATGAGTTGTTTGTTTCGGTGGTGAATGACCGAGATGCAGGGGATGTCGTCCCAGAAATTCGGCCCGTCAAACGCGAATGACATGAGCGTCAGGGCCGGTTCTGCGCCGTAGAGCTTCCGCTTGCCCGAGATCTCCCGCACCCGGCGGCGAGCGACCGTGTCCAGGGGTTGGACTCTCTGCTTGTAGATGACCTGCAAGCGCTTGACCTTCGACATGTCGGGCAGCGCTTCGGCGAGCGTGTCGATCTTCGCCTGGGCGTCCTTGGACTTCTCCGCTCGGCGATTGCGTTCATACATGCCGATCAGCGCCACCATCAGCACGATGCCGAGAAAAACGCCGCCCGTGATGAAGCCGAAGACCTTTTGTCTCTTGCCAGCCATGATCAGACTCCTACAGGTTGAGGCGCGCTGTGCGTCGCGGATTCCTTACGCCGGATTCTCCGGCGCTGTTCGATTCTCTGGAGGTTCTTCTTGAAAGCGAAGACCACGATGATGCCGAGTGTCGTGAGGATCGAACCGAAAATGATTGTGGGATACCCCGGATTGCGCGAGACCGAGAGTACGATCCCTCGGACTTGACGGGAGGCGTCATTCACGGGGGACGAGTTGAAAAAGCTGTATCCCCGGTGGTGCAGCGGATGGTTCATGTCGATGAGAAGGGCTTTGTGGATGCCGAGTTCCGGGTCATCCAAAACCACGTTCGTCTCAAAGGCCATCGGTCGGCTGCTATTCGGGTAGTCGATCTCGCGGAAATCCAGAACCGAGAGCGAAAAGGGGAAGCGGCGAGGGAGAGGTTCGTAGCGCACGCGCACCTCGATGCCGCCGAGTCGTGCGATCTGCGGGGTGCTGTACGAGCGAGGCACCCAGACGGTGTCCGACTTGCCCTCGTGTTCGATGACGCAGTGGACGGTGGCCCATGGGTTCTTCTTGGCGTCGTTCGCCCAACCCTCGTCCCACGTGGCGTCTTTGTAGACGGCCCGCGGAATGAGGCGGATGGGAGCGCCCTGACTGAGCTGGTAGGCGTGACCCACGTGAAGGGGTTCCACGCGAGGCGCTGCGCCGTCCTGGCCAAATGCCAAGACGAACTCACCGGTTTCCGCGCTCATGCCCACCACGACCTGGCCCCTTTGCAGGTTGGCTTCGTCGATGGTCCGCCCCTTCGGAATCGTCAGGATGGCGATTTGAAGAGGGCCCACGCTGCGGCTCTCGAAGCCCTGTCGATCCAAGAGTGCGACGAGACGTTTTTGGCCCGGCGCGATGACCTCGATTTCCGCTCCGGGAGACGGTTCACGTTGGCCGGTGAGATCGGGGTCTCGCGGACGCAGTCCCTCCACGTACCGGCCCTTGGCGTAGTAGCGGTCGATGCGAATCTTGAAAGGCGAATCCGAAGGTCCGGCCGTGAAGGCGATTTCCTGGTCGACGTCTTCCTCCTCGGGATTGTGGTCCACCGTCACCGCAAAATCCTTCTGGAAACCGAGAGAAGGAATGCTGACCGAGAGCTGGCGCTCGTCTCGGTTGTAGGCCACTTGACCGGTGTGCCCTTCGAGGATCTGAAGGCTGCCCTGAAAGCTGCCCCAGTACATGATCATGCATCCGATGAGAAGAATCAGCAGACCGGAGTGGGTCAGGAGCCATCCCGTCTGGCTGAGTCGGAAGGGCCACTTCCTCATCGTGGCGCAGTAGAGCGTGGTAAAGAAGAGTACGAGGATGAAGCCCATCAACGGTGAGTTGTAATAGGAAGCGTAGGCGGCTTCGCTGCCCAACCTGGAGCCCACCTGAGTCTCATAAATCGTGGCGCGGATGAGGATCACCATGATGACCGTGAGTTGGCCAATGCCCCACCAGAGGTTGCCATTGAGAAAGCAGATCCGGTCGAGTTTCTTGATGATCCCCGTCGGCTGCGGCGGAAGGCGGTCCGGTTCGTCCTTGTGCTTGAAGTGGATGATCAAAAGGCCCACGGGGCCGAGCACGGCGCCCCAAAGAAAGTTCCATGGGCTGCCGCCTTTCCGGTACCCGAGGACGTATCCCAGGATGCCGTGGGCCGTCGAAACGATGCAGACGATGCCCCAGAACGAGAGCGTCGCCGGATTGGTCCAATAAGACTCTTCGTAGCGATGCAGCAGGTAGGGAATCAGGATCGTCGCGAACGAGAGGAGCACGGCCCACGTGATCGTGAGGCTGAACAGGGTGGGCATGTGCCCCCTCTCGGGGGTGATGAACCCGCCTTTCGGAAGACGAAACGGCGCCTGGGATGACGAATTGCTCATCGGAGTCCTCGATCTCGGAGCCCTGTCGGTTCCATGTGGGGCGCGTCGGCCGATCACCGGTGCGTGCTGATCCCCGTGTGCACTCCTGGCTCGGTGAATGCATTCTTGTAGCGCATTGCGAATGGTGGGCCAAATCCCGCGATCAGAGGCGACGGAGGGCCTTTTCGCAGAGCGCCACGAGGGCCTTGTCGCCGTCCAGCCTCGCCCGATCCCGTTCGCGCAGAAGGATTTCCTTTTGGTGAGGGGTGGCGACAGGCGCCAGGGCTTCGAGGAGGGCTTTGCGGGCCGCGACATCCTCCGCGCCGAGGCCCGTCAGGGCCTCCGCCAGGCGGGCGGCGCCCGCCGACTCTCCTCGGGCCGCGAGCGCCAAAGCCGCATTCAGGGAGACTTTTCCATCCTCGTCCGTCAAGAGGGGGAGGAGTAGGCCCGTGACCCCAGGATCGTCCACGTAGGCCACGGCCATGGCGGCCAAGCTGCGAAGGCGGGGATCTTTCGCCCTCAGAGCGTCCTCGACCAAGGGGAGAAGAGGTCTCAGGAGGGCGCGAGACTCACCCTTTCTCCTCAGTTCCTCAGATCGGACGCTGAACTGGACCAAGGCGTGCCCTCGCTCCTCGAAGTCGGGGCTTTTCAACCCGTGAGCGATGTCCTCCAGGCTCAAACGCTCCCGTGACCACCGATTCAGCTGGGAGCTGGGCTCCGAGCGGAGGTGGGACCATCCCCACCAGGTCGCCGCGACCACCAACAGTCCCAAGAGCCACAGGAGTGGGGGAGTGCGCGGAGTCTTATCCGTCACTGGGGGATTCTCCACACCTTCTGCCCTTGCGTGCCGTCGCGGCGGGTCCATCGAAGGGTCACGGGGGGGGCGGAGTCCTCGATGAGGAACGAATAGGGAGATTCTGTCAGGTCCTTCCCTTGTGGGGCTTGGATCGACCCCACGAGGCGTCCGTCCGCCGCCGACACTTTCAGGCTTGTCGGCGCCGCCTCGGCCGTCGTTTTCGGAAAGAAGACGACCAAGCGCCACTTGGAGCCGTCTCGGAATCCGCTCAGGTGGAGACTGCCGGTGCGCGTGGTGGCCGCCGCGTGAGGCGTCGAAGACGATTTCGGAGGCGATGCGTCGTCCAGCGGGTCGTCCTTGCAGCCGCCGAAGAGGACGGCGATGAGGATGAGGGCTGCGACGATTCCACTGGTGGCGCGTTGTGGGTTTTGCCTGGTCATGGTGAGGGCTAGAATAGCCGACCATGCGAGAAGGTCCAGCCGAATCCGCACCGCCACCGCGCACGCCGTCCGAGGTCACCGAGTTCAATGATCGTGTTTGGGACATGGTCTTGCATCTCGTGCATCCGGTCGCTCTGTTCGTCGTGCTTCAGGTCGTTTTCGCCTCCAGATTCGTGGGACACGAGGGCATCCAGGGCTGGAGTTTCCCCGTCTATGTCCTCCAATTCTTGGGAGCTTGGGCCGTTTTCTACTCGACACTCCTGCGGGATATGGGGTTCGTCAGCCGCGTGGGGGCGGCTCTCTGCTTGTGGGCAGCTCTCGTTCTCGGGGTCAGCTATATCGTGGCTCGGGACCCCTACGCCCTGCCGACCTCCGTCGTGCAGGGGCTCTTCGCGGCCATGCTCTCACCCCTTCTCCCCGTCTGGGCCTTCACATTCCAGCGCTGGCGCCGTCTGAAAGCCCGCCACACCCAGGAGCCTGTCGCTTCGGATCCGGGAGATCGGTCGTGACTCTCCTTTTTCTGCTCGAGAATACGCCCGCCGACCAGGCCCGCGAGAGTCAGGAGGGCTTTTTCAACTTCACGCTTTGGCTTTTGATCCTCATACCCCTCGTCGGGGCTTTCGTCCTCGCCAAGCTCAACCGCTACAAGAAGCAGACGGTGACCGAGTTCACCGGAGACCGCTTCGAGGAGGAGGTCCTCCAGGGCCCCGAACCCGTCCTGGTCCATTTCTACCGGCCATGGAGCATCGGCGACCAGTGCATGATCTCCCAGGTCGAGAAGATCGCGAAGAACGCCAGGGGCTTTCGGGTGGGATTCGTCGATGTGGAGAAGTATCCGGAGCTTTTGAACCTCTACAGCAACATTGGCGCTCCGGCCCTTCTCCTTTTCGCGGGCGGTCGCCGCGTTTTTCAATGTGAAGGGGTCTTCGACGAGGCGGACGTCCGGGCCGAGGTGGAGGAGGTTCTGCGGCGCCAAGCTCCCGCACGCGAAGCCGACTCCGGATCTTGCGACCCTTCGTCCCTGGGCTAAACTGTCGCATCAACGAAGAGACGAGGACCCACATGGCCCAGAAACTCCTGACAACACGGCGGAAGAAAAAGCCCAAGGAAATCGCCGTCATCGTCGATTCCTGCACGTGCTGCGGGGGAAGCCCGGTCTGTCAGCCTCTGTGCCCGGTGGCGGAATGCATGCTGATCGTCCCCACCGACGACAATCCCGCCGGGCACATCTGGGTCGATCCTCTGAAGTGCATCGGTTGCCGCCGCTGTATCACGAAGGGCCCGGATGACATCTTCCTCGATGGCTGCCCTTGGGATTCCATCGTGATGACCCCCGTCAGCGACTGGGAGGCCGAGAACGGCCCCTTGCCCTACTGACGCCCGGCCTTTGGCGGAGCCTCAGCGTTTCTCGAGCACTTGAAGGACGCGCCGGGCGACAGTTCGCGTCCCTGCCGTGATCTGACGGGCTCCTTCGGCGATCTCGCGAACCGCGGATAGGTCCTGCCGAGTTCCGACCCGCCCCAGGGCGTAGAGGGCATTTTCGATCTGCCCAGGGGAGGGGTCGATCTCGACGAGGGGCTCCCCCTTCCTGACGACGTCGCCATGGGCATGCACGCGCCTGATCAGTCGGCCGTCCAAAGGCGCCAGGACGTCGACTTCGCCTTCGGGGGTTTCCACTCGGCCGAGAATCTGCCCCCGACGGACCCACTTTTCCGTCGCCCGGGGATTGCGAAAGACACCGTCCGCGGGGCTTCGCACCGTCGTTGGCGCGAGCATCGTGATGAGGACGTCGTGGCCCGCATCGTCTCCGTGGGCGGCCAGCGAGCAGGCGGCGTTGTAACGGACCGAGATGTCTTCATCGTCGAGCAGGGCCTTCAGCGATCGTCGGACCTCCTCCGTGTCCGGAGCGGCACCGAGGACCCAGGCCACCGTGGACCGGATCTGAGGTGTCGGGTGGACGGCAAGCGCGATCACCGCCGGCAGAAAGTCCTCGCCGTTCCCGTCGCTCTCTTCGAGTCGATCCTTCACCTGGACGAGCGCTTTCTGCACGTCATTGGGGGACTTGGGGTTTTCCAGACGAGTTTGGATCTCCTCGTCAGACAGGGGCGTCGCATACCAGCAGCCCCGCCAACTCCAGGCGATCAGGGCGAGAACGACGAAGAGAGTCACGACGGCGCCGGCGGATGGATTGCGTTGGCTCATGGGGTCCGATCATGACGCCGGGACGGGGCCCCTTCAAATGCAAGGGCCGCGGCCCCTCTCGGTGCCGCGGCCCTGCTCGATCACGCGCTCCCGGTGCTACTTCTTCAAGACCTTGTCGATCTCCGACTGGTTGTAGTGGAACAAGAGGTAACGCGCCATCAGATCCCTGTGATCGCCAGGGACGTTCTCGAGGGCCTTGGGGATTGTCGTTCCGACCGTCCGGAGGAGGGTGGGCTCGCCGTCGATCTCGTTTCTCTTGAACCGGATGGTCTCACCCGACTTCAACTTGATCCGGGCTGTCTTGCCACCCCGGCCCCAACTGAATTCCGTCCCGACGATGCGCCGTCCGTCCTTGGTCTTCAGCTCCCATTCGCCCACGAAATTCACGGGCATGGCGGTCCAGGGGACAATCGAGGAGGGCTCCGCCAGCCACCGAAGGATCCAGTCGTATTTCAGCTTGTTCCGAGCTACGAGAAGATTCGGAGCATTCATTCTCGCGTCCCAGCTCGGATCGCCGATGGCGTGGCACTGGTAGCACTTCACGTCCGCATAGAGCTGGCGAATGCCCGCCAACTCGTCGGGGTTCAGCGGCTTCAGGTCCGGAGCCACGTAGGGCACGGGCTGGGAATCCAGGGCCTGGAAGAATCGAACGAGGGTCTCGATCTCCCCGTCGCTGAGCCGGAACGTGGGCATCCGCACCTCGAGGTAGGGCCTGACGCCATTCCCGTTGTATTGCGCGGGATCGTGGGTGAGCGCGGGGTTTCTCAAGAATTCCGCCAGCCACTCGGGGTTGGCCTTGGCACCCAAACTGACCAGGGTGGGAGGCCGGTGGGATTCCGGCTTTCTCCCCTGAGCGTCAACTCCTTGGAACCAAGGGAGATCCCAAAGACTGGGAGTCTCCTCGGGCGTCACCTGGTGGCATCCCGTGCAGTTGTACTTGGCGATGACCCACCAGCCCTGTTGAATGTCCTTGGCCCGGCCCTCCGGACGGTAGCGCCAGGTCTCCGGAATCGTCGACTCCACGCTTCCCAAGAGGAAGGTGGCGAGCGCATTGATTTCGTTCTCGTTGAGACGGAAGTTGGGCATGCGCAGCCGATCGAGGCCATTCTTTTCCGGATCGAAGACCTTCCCCACCCAGAAAACCCCGGGCTCGCGGAGCTTGTTTTCGAAGTAGTGCTTGTGGGTGTACTGGCCGTGTTCTTTGAAGCCGTGTTCCAGGCGACCGAAATCGAGGCGCTCCTTGGGCTTCGAGCCCTCGGCGGTGAGTTCGGTGCCGATGCCCTTCTCGTTCTCCATGCCGGCAATCTCGTGGCAGCCCGCGCAGCCATAGTGGCGGACGAGGGCAGCGCCCTCCTCGGCCAACTTGGGGTCGTCGAGTTGCGGCGTGGGCTCCCAGCGGGTGCCCTGGCGCTGTGAGATGAGGAACGTGGCGATGTCCTGGGCGTCGTCCACGGACAGGCGCAAGTTCGGCATCACGCCGCTGTCCGGGTCCAGAATCCAGCGCACCGTGTAGTCGTAGTTGTGCTTGTCGCCGATCCGGGAAAGGTCGGCCGCAAAGCCGTCACCCACCATCTTGCCGTCGAGTTGGATCGTGTGGCAGCCAAGACAGCCCCGGTTCTTGAAGAGTTCCTTGCCCTTGGTCGCGTCTCCTCGATCGAACTTGCGGGTAACGACTTCGCTCGGATCTTTCGCATTCTGCCAGATGTAGGCTGCGATGCGGACGGCGTGGGCCGCCTTCTGCTCTTCGGGGAGATTGCGGAAGAAGCTGGGCATCTTCGTGGTGGGGCGGAAGGATGCAGGGTCGAGGAGCCAGGGCAGGATCCAGTCCCGCTTCACCTTCGCGCGAAGATTCTTGAGGCTGGGGCCGACCCGCTTGCGTTGGACGAGCAGATCGGACATGTCTGCTTCGAGCTCCTCTAGCTCGGTCAACAGACGGCCCTCCTCCATCTTGAGCGTGGGGCGCTCCTCGGGGGGCGCCACCTTGAGCTGAATCTCCATCTTCTCGATGCGCTCGTCGATGGACTTGCGGCGATTCTCGAGCTCCGCCAACATCTCAGGTTCGGTGTTGAAGCCTTTGTACTTGTGGCAGCCCCAGCAGCCCTTGTGTTCGAAGAGGCGTCGTCCTTCGTTGAAGGTCTCGGCGTGATCGAGTCGGAAGTCGTCCGTGTGGCACTGCACGCAGCCCGCGTCGAAGTTCTCACGGGCGTGGAGAGGGTAGAGCCAGTGCTTGTTCTTGCCGTGGGCGAGTTCAACTGACGTCACCGACCGCCCGTTGCCGTTGTGGCACATGGAGCAGCCGAACTGTTCCGGCGGGTGAATCTGGAGGAGTTCCTTGGTGGGGTGGGCAGTGAAAGCGACGAGACTCTTCAGTTCGGGACGGATGTCTTCGACGGCGTGGACGATTCCTTCCGGGAACTTGGAGGTGTCGACGAGGGGGTTGGTGACCAGATCGGTGAAGGCTTTCCGGCCGGCCTCGTCCTGATCCTTCAGCCAGTCTCGAATGAAGACGAGTGCGTCCTCCTTCTCCTCCTCGACGAGCCCCGAATACGTGCTGAGAACGATGTCGGCCAGCGACATGTTGATCGGCTCTTCGGTGCCCGCGTGGCAGGACTCGCAGCGGTCCACCCAATCGAATTCCCGGATGTGAATCTGGAGGATGTCGTCGACGCTATTGGCCTGAGGGCCGAGGAGGCCATCCTCCGCCTTTTTCATCAACTTGGCCACGTTGACGGGAAGAGGTCCCTCGATGTTCTTGGCGACGTAGGCGTCCATCTGCTTTTTGAGCTCGATGGCGGGGGCGCCGAGGCGGGCGCGAGCCTTCTCCAACTCGGCCTTGCGGTCCTGAAGGGCGAGGATGCGTTCTTCCAACTCCAGATAATTCAGCTCCGTGGGGATCTCGGCTTCACCGGGCAACTTGTACTGGAGGTCGACCGGGTACACCGATCGGCGGAGCTCATCCAGCTTGCCGATGATCTCCTGCCTTTTCTCGTCAGAGGCAGCGGCCTCGGCCTCCCACTTGTAGGCGCTGAACTGGCTCTTCGGCAGTTTTTGGACGTCGCGCAGATAGGTGAGATCGTTGGCGATGACCTCAACCTCCTCGACGATGGCCGGTTCCTTGGCGGCCAGATCCTCGAGCGCCAGCTTGCGCCGGGCCTCCAGATCCTTGTACTTGGGGCTGTTGACGAGCTTGGCCAGCCGTTCCTCCTGTCGCGGCATGACCATTTCCAAGTAGTTCTGGTAGAGATCCAGGAACTCGCGTTGGAAGTCCTTGTAGGGGCGTCGTCCCCAAAACTCGTCGTACCCCGCGAGGAGGAGGGATGCGAGCAGAACAGCCGAGGCGATGAAGATCGGCTTGCTCATGGAACGGGACTTGATGGGGTCCTTGGGGACCATGGGCTTTTCAGCCATCACGTACTCCTTCGAATTCCTTCGATCTCACCCCCGAGAGGAGGCGGGCATGTCTCAGATGTTGAACCAGGGGGTGATCCAAACGTATTTGATGTTGAAAGCCAGTCGGATGAACATCTTGATCGGCAGCGACATCATCAGGACGAAAAACAGCACGAGATGGGCGTACTGTATCGTGCTCATGCGGGGATAGACGCGCGTCTTGCGGAAGAAGGCGTGGAAGACGGCGCCTCCGATGGCCATGTATCCGGCCACGACGACGGCGCCGAAGATGGCCACGGGAACCGTACCCGTGATCCCGAAGATGTCATTGAGGTTTCGGTTGACTTCGACGACGACCTTGGTGTGGTCCCAGGGCTCGCCTGGATAGAAGAACATCCAGCCGGGGCCCCGCATGAAGGTGCCAAGGATGACCAGGGCGACCCACAGGACGAGAAAGCCGAAAAGGAAGGTCGTGATGGCGAACTTCCTCTGCTTGAAGGTGTAGTAGCCGTTCCCGAGGGGGTTCGTGTCGATGTAGGGGATGATGCACAGGCCGCCGACGATGAGGCCGGGAAGGACGACGCCGGCGATCCAGGGGTCGAAGTAGACGAGGATTTCCTGGAGGCCGAGGAAGTACCACGGCGCCTTCGACGGGTTCATGGTCAGCGTGGGGTTGGCTGGCTCCTCCAGGGGAGCGTTGAGGTACACCGACCACACGATGAGGAAGGCCGTCACGATCATGGCCGCCAGGAATTCCCGCTTGAGGAGATAGGGCCAGACACTGACCGTCCGGTCCCAGCTCTTGTGGAAGGGGAAGACGTTGCGGTGGTGTGTCTTGGCCATCTCGGGATTCTTCTCGAGATTGGCGATCAACCGGTCGTTGGCTCGGGCCTGTCGGAAGGACATCCACAAGAAGAACACGACCAGACCCAGCATGAGGATGATGGGCACGTTGTCCGGAATCGTGACGAGTTCCCAAAGTTGGTGGCCGTCGAAGACCTTGTTGACCAGATACTCGTCGATGTTGTTGACTGGATTCTGAGGCATTTCCCTCTCCCTCGACCCCCCGCAGGGGAGGACTTCAAGACTGCGGGGCGCTCCCTCGGGCGCCCCGCGACTCATCTCATCGTTTCTTGGGCGGCTTCACTTCGCTGGCGAGCATCACCGGCGACGGACCTGAAATCGCGCCGTCCTTCCTGACCCGCCAGAAGTGGACGATCATGAGGACGCTGGCAAGGATCGGGATCGCGATGCAGTGCCAGATGTACGCGCGAAGCAGGGCGTTCGCGTCCACGATGGAGCCCCCCAGCAGGGCGAAGCGGACGTCGTTGAAGGCGTTGATGCCCAACTCCGGGGCAAACGGGCCTTCGTGGCCCAGGAACGGGGTCGCGCGAGCCATGTTCGTGCCCACGGTGACCGCCCAGAATCCGAGCTGATCGTCGGGGAGGAGGTAGCCCGTGAAGGACAACAACATCGTGAACAGCAACAGCTGCACGCCGATGGCCCAGTTGAATTCGCGAGGCGGCTTGTACGATCCGGTCATGAAGACCCGCATCATGTGAAGCCAGGTCGTGATGACCATGGCATGCGCCGCCCATCGATGCATGTTTCTAAGGACGTTGCCGAAGGGGACATCATTCATGATGTAGAGGATGTCCCGGAACGCCTGCACCTTGGTGGGGTGGTAGTAGAACATGAGCAGCACGCCGGTGAGCGTGAGCACCACGAACAGGTAGAACGTGATTCCGCCCATTCCCCACGTGAAGTTGTAACGCACTGCATCGCGGTTGATGCGAGCGGGGTGGAGGTGGAGGAAAACGTTGGAGAGGACCGCCAAGGATCGATTTCTGGGGGTGTCGTCCAGTTTGTGCCGGAAGACGGACTTCCACACCTGACTGTCCTTGAGCTGTTGCTCCAGCTCCTCCACCCGTTCCTTGGCGGACTTCTTGGGCGGCTTGGTGGTCGTGCCGCTGTCCTTGTGCTCGGTCATACGTCGGGTCCGTCCTTTTCCTTCGAATCCCTCGAGTCTCGTGTGCACTCCGCTTCAATCCGGCGACGAGACGTCACCGCTCCGAAGGTTCAGACCTTCAGAATCGCGCCGGGGTCGTAGCGATGCTCCCATCGATAAAGCTGGATCGAGTTGACCACGATCTGGCCCTCGGGATCGAGCTCCACGTGACACCGATCCAGCGGCCGCGGCGCCGGCCCCTCGAAGTTCACGCCCTCTGGTGTGTAGCCGGAGCCGTGGCAGGGGCACTTGAACTTGTTCTCCTGCTCCTTCCAGTCGGGCGTGCAACCCAGATGGGTGCATTTTGCGAGGAGAACAGCCAAGCCCTCCGCGTTGCGAATCACCCAGATGCGGTGCTTCGACTGCCAACGGGTGTCGACGCCGAAATCGTAGTCTCCCGGGGGACCGATCTTGAACTTCGTCTTCGGTTCGAAGAGCGTCCTTGGGAAGAAAAATCGCATGAACGCCAAGAGGACCAGCACGAAGAAGCCGGTCATGCTGCGACTCACGAACTTGCGACGTTGTTGACGTGCCCGATCGGCCACCTTCTCCAACTCGTCGTCTGTCTTGAGCCTGGGTTTCGGCTTCTGCGGCTTGATTGCGGCTTCGGGAACCGCGGGTGCATCCTGTTTGTTGTCTTCGGTCATGTTCATGACCCTTTCGTCGTTATGGATGGGGAACCCCGAGCGACATCACTATACGAATCCCGATCCTCGACGGTCGGCTCGTTCCGCATGGAGCGGGAGCGTCCATGCCGGAGGAGTTGTTCGACCATCAACCTGTCACCGGGAAGCCCGTGCTTCCGCTGTCATCCCCATACGATATCCATCGCGGCCCACTGTAGTGGTCCCCCCAAGGACCTTCAAGGAAGGGGTCTGCGTCGATTTGCCACAGGCGGTTCCCCGGGTTTGCGGATCCCGTCCGCACCGTTAGAATCGGCGCCGTCCACCGGCCGATCTGGAATCGGGATGCATTGCCTCGTCGGCCGTGGCAGGGAATTCGAGGAACACCGATGTCAGAAGCACTCGCAGTGCGCCCGGGACGGGATGCCCGTCGGGCTCTGGGGATGACGCCCGGCAAGTTCGCCATGTGGGCCTTTTTGGCCTCCGACGGCATGGGCTTCGTCGGCCTTTTCGCGGCCTACATCGCCACGCGGCTCCACGCGGACTGGTGGCCGGACCCCAACAATCCGGCGGTCTTGAATGTGGATCTCACCGCCTTGAACACCTTCATTCTGGTGTGCTCGAGCGTGACCATGGTCTATGCGCTGCAGGCCTGCCGCGAGGATCGTATCCGGGCTTGCGCGGGATACCTCGGCCTGACCATCTTGGGAGGGGTGTCCTTCCTGGGCATCCAGGTCTACGAATACATCCACTTGGCCGAGTCGGGAATGGTGCCGTGGGAAGATAATTTCTGCGCCACGTTCTACTCACTCACCTGCTACCACGGTCTCCACGTGTTGAGCGGGGTGATCTATCTCACCTGTATCCTCATCGGCACCCTGCGAGGGCGCTACAACTCCAAGAATTACACGCCGATCGAGATTGTGGGGCTCTTTTGGCATTTCGTGGACTTGGTCTGGATTCTTCTCTTCACCTTCATCTATCTCCTCCGTCCCCTGGGGGTCGAGTCGTTCTGAAGCTTCCGCTTTCGGAACTGTTATGAATTGTTGACAGAAAGGACGGGACGATGAGCGAGAACCCGCGGATCGCCAAAGAGATCCAGAAACTGGAAGCTCGGATCAACGAGATCGAGGCCCGGCCCACCTACTCCAGCACGCCCGCATGGCAGCAGGAGGTGGCCGAGATGCGGCTGCAGATCGAAGCTCTCCGCAGCGGTGAGGACGTGGAGCGCGCCGAGTACCGGCGCGTGGAGATTCCCGAAGGAGGGGCGGCGCATGCCGCCGTGTCCGTCGATGCGAGCGGAGCCGCCGTTCTCGACCCGGAAGCGCTCATCGAGCACGAATTGCATGGGGAGCAGCACGCGGACTACACGGCCATCTGGTTCGTCCTCGCGATCATGACGCTCTTCGAGTGGAAACTCTCCGCTTGGTTCAAGGTGGAAGGGTTGTCCCTCTGGATGGCGCTTTCGGTGATGGCCGTGGTGAAGGCGGCTCTGGTCGCCCTGTACTTCATGCACTTGAAATTCGAGAAGCGGACCATCTTCGCGATTCTCGTCCTTCCCTTCGTTCTCGCGCTTTGCCTGTTCTTCCTCGTCTCGCCGGATGCCCAACAGCACGTTTGGGACTGGTTCGACGTGGGACGCGGCTGAACCGTGAGCCTCGCCATGCCGGGAACTCTCCTCGACGAGCCCCGCTCGGCACCCCCGGAGCCGCCGCCTCCCGAAGACGGAGGCGGCGACGACGGTGACGATGGGGGAGGAAGCGTTCCGCCCCTGCCTCCGGACGGCGGATTGCCCATCAGTCTTTCTCGTTTGGCCACCCTCTTCGTCCTGGCCATGGTGCTCATGCTGTTCGCGGGATTCATCTCGGGGTATGTGATCCTCGAAGCCGGCGAAGGACGCTCTTGGCCTCCGCCCGAATTCCCGAAGCTTCCCCTCCCCTTCTACATCAGCACGGCCCTGATCGCCTTGTCGAGCGTGACGGGCTTCGTGGCTTCGCGCAACGTGCACCGAAGAGTCCCCAAGAAGGCGACCCTGTGGATCTTGGTCACTCTCTTGTTGGGGATCGGCTTTTGTCTCAGCCAGGTCTCGGCTTGGGCGGACCTGTGGTATGACGGCATCACGCCTCGAAGCAGCAATTACTCCGGCAACTTCTACATGATCACCGTGGTCCATGCCCTCCACGTTTTGGGCGGGATCATCCTTTTGGTCATGTGCTTCTTTCGTGCGATGCGTCAGCCGGCGGTCACCTCACGGCTCGAGGAGGCCTGGGGCAACACGATGCTCTATTGGCATTTCGTGGGTGTGATCTGGTACGTCCTCTTCGCCCTCCTCCTCTGAGGATTCGACGCTCAGGAACCTCCCGAGGGCGGGAACCAGACGTTGAGGAAAAGGTAGATGAGGACCCCCGTGACGGACACGTAGAGCCAGACGGGTAGGGTCCAGCGAGCGAGCCGCCGGTGAGCTTCCAGTTGTCCTTTCAGGGCATAGCGGACCACCATGAGGATCGGGACGACCATGATCCCGGCCAGGGGGATATGGGTGATGAGGATGAAGAAGTAGACCTTCCTTGGCCAACCCTCCGCGGTGAAGCGCACGCTGCCCACCTGGGCGTGGTAAATCAGGTAGCAGACGAGAAACGCCGCCGACGTGGCCAGCGCTGTCAGCATGAGTTTCTTGTGTCGTTCCTTGTTCCCCTGGCGGATGGCTTTCCAACCGAGCACGAGGAAGACGGTGGCGAGCGCGTTCAGGGACGCATCCGCGAGAGGAAGATATCGGACCCAGTCGCTCATCCGGCTTTCTTTTCCCCGTTCGGGTTCGTGGGTTGCGGTCCTTTCGAGGGTGCCGGGCGCTTACGGCGGCCCTTGCTGTCCATCGCGTGTTCCATGTCCTCGAGGGTGCGAAGGCTTTCGTTTTCCTTCAGGAGTCCCGCGTCGTGAGTGAGGGCCCGAAGCACCATCAGGGTGGCGAAGGCCGTCCCCGTCCGCGAAAGATGAAGCCCGTCCCTCTGGAAGATGTCCGAGGCCGCCACCGCCTTGGCCCCCACCGACGCGAGTTCGGGAATCGGTGTCTTCTTTTCCAGGGCGTCGATCCATCGGTCCACGGGGAGAAGCACCACATCCTTTCTGTTCGCGATGAGTTTCGCGACCAGGGTGTTGAGACGACGCACGTCCTCCAAGGGAGCCACCTTGTCCGGAGAAAGGATCCTCGGGGACACGTGACGCAGGGGCGGCACCGCACCCAGGATGACCGGCTTTCCGAGGGCGAGGATCTGGTCGACGGCGCTCTTCACGTCCCGGGCGCGCTCATCGTAGGACTTCTTTCCGGCAGCGAACCAAAAGAGATAGTCGAGGGCGACGATCCCGTCGACATCCTCCTTCTTGAACTCGGCCAGGATCTTCGGCGTGGACTTCTTGTAGCGGACGAAGAACATGACGGTGGACCGATCGAGGAGCCGGTGGGGCTTTCTGATCGCCGCGTCCATGGCGTCAGCCACCCGGACTCCGCTGCCGAATCCGGCGGACACACTGGCCCCGATGACTCCGAGCGTCATGGGGCGGGGGGGCGGCGGGGTCGCCGATGTCTGGGCCGGAACGAGGGCGGTAAGCAGCAAGATCCCTGCGAAAACGAAGGATAAGCGTCCGTATCGATCCATGGGGGTGTTCTCCGAGTGGGTCTTGGCCGGGCCGCCGCCGCGGGGGCCGGTGTCCGGTCTCCGACATCCCCGACTCTAACACGGGCCCATCCATCCCCCTGGACCGCCGCGGCGAGGCGAAGGGGAGAGAGCGTCGTCTCTTGGAGCGGCGTTGGAGTCGGGACGTCCCCGTCCCGCGAACGCCGGAGGGTGATTCTTGCCCCGTGCCGTCACGTGAAGGCCAAGGCCTCAGTTCCCAAGTTCGCCGCTGCGCCCTTTCTCCTGGAGCCGGGACGCCCTCGTCCCGTGAACGTCAGAGGCTGATCCTTGCCATGGGGCGTCAAGTGAAGGCTAAAGCCTCCCCTCCAGAGCTCGTTGCCGCGTACGAGCACCCCGTGCTTTCACTCGCCGCATGACCGCCCTGCGACGCCGCCCTTTCGCCTCCGGCTTCACGGGGCCCTCAATCTCCCACGTCCCGCGCGGGCCGCCGACAGCGTGAACCTTCGGAATCCACGTAGATCAGTGGAGGGGGAATGGAGAATGAAATCTATTCTTCGCAACACACGAAGGAAAAGCCAAGAAAATGCTGGACAGGCTTCCCCTGTCTGCTCTATGCTGAAAGGCCACGGCACGGTCGCGGGGCCGAAGGAAACCCGCGGTGATTCCTCCCCACCTCCTGAAAGGAGCTGCTATCATGAGAACCATGTTCATTGGCATGGCGCTTGCTCTCTCTCTCTCAGTAGTCTGAACCCCCTGGGGGCCCAGTTTTGCCCCACCAGCATCGGCGATGACGGCTTCCAGTACACGAACGACTGTTGCGCCACAGCCACCCCGAACCTCCCCGTCTTCCCGGAAATCAAAATGGACGGGACCTACATGTGCATCAAGGACTGCCAGGCGGTGACGCCATTCAACGTCCAAATCCGCATCGGGGCACCCATTGCGGATCCCAATGGCGCGTGCGATCAATTCCAGGCCACCTTGGCCGTGGTCCCTCTTGCCCCCGGCACCCAGCCCACCATCGTCGTACCGCCGGGTCTTTTCTTGATGATGAAGTACTCCCGCACCTGGATCGAGACGGA
Source organism: Planctomycetota bacterium (assembly GCA_011369445.1). Classification (GTDB taxonomy): domain Bacteria; phylum Planctomycetota; family DRQF01; genus DRQF01. The sequence goes on from DRQF01000268.1 coordinate 30,988, forward strand.
TTCCTTGGGCAACCAGCGCCAGATCTGGCGCTTCATCGTGAACAGTCAACTCCGGTTCGCGACCACCGACACCCAACCTTGCCCCCAGCCTCCCTGCGCCAACGTCATCGGACTGAGCGGCATGTCCATCCAGGACCCCTGGTTCCACGGCATCATCGAGTACGCCTCCGAGATCATCGACGGTGGCGGCGGCAAGGGCGCCCCCGAGAACGCGGGGGACTGCGTGGC
>DRQF01000269.1 GCA_011369445.1 Planctomycetota bacterium
CCACGTTCAATCGCAGCCGCAGGTCCACCTTCGTGACCGGGAGGCCGTGCCCGCCCTCCCGGGGCGGCCTTCCCGCCTCGGAGGTGCTGACCAGGCGTTCGAATTCAGAAAGCACCAGCGCCTCCGCTTTCTCGAGCCACGCGCTTTGGGTCTCGGGAACGCAGATGCGGGCCAGCAGCCGGAGCTTGGTCCACGAGATGCGGCCCTCGGCAAAGGCGCGGTCGACGAGAGGGAGTTCGGCCAGCGCCCGGCCGACGGCGATGAGGTCGCGGGCGGTGCGCCGCTTCATGTCGAGGCGTTCGACGGCGAAGTGGGTGGCGCTGGCGAAGCCCAGTGTCCTGTCCCAGAAATTCATGAGCATGAATTTCTGGGACAGAACACGATGAGCTGATGGACGCCCCGATCCTGCATGTCGAAGAGGTAGTAAGCGAGGGCGCGTCGTCCGCAATCGGTCTGGCGGTTGGAGCGACGGAGCGCCCGTGCGAGGGGGTGGGGGGCAAGATTGGCCTGGAGTCGAATGACGAAAGTGGGGGCGGATTTCGACATGGCAAGTCCTCGAAACTTGGGCTGACAGAAGAGTTTTTTCGATCACCTGAGACGCCCGCGCGGCGGCCGCCGAAGGACTCAATGATAGTCACCAGGGGGGACAATGAAGGCCTCCGCCGAACCCCTTTTCTGCCATCGCTCGTGCTTTTTCTTGACGATCCCCCGCGTCGTCCCTGAGAATCCAGGCCTCGACCCCCGAGGGAGGCCCCAGTCAGGAAACCCATGTCCACCGTGTCAAGGGACGCGTACTTTTGCGCGCGCTTCCCGACACACTCTTCACGGACCGGCAGGAGTTCGTGCGCGTCCTCGGCGAGGCCGTCCGCGAGGCCGGCCTCAAGCTCTCCTCACCCGTCAAGAAGGCCATCCTCTCCGCCCCATTCGAAGGCGACGAGAGTGCCGCGATCTACCGGGACAAGGACGGCAACCCCGAGCCCGATCCCGAGCCGCGCGACACCGAGAGCGTGCCGCTACCCGAGGGGGACGATCCAGCCCGTGCCGACGGCGTCCCGGAGAGCGTCCGGGCCTTCTTCAATCGGGAGGTTCGGCTACACGTGTGTTACCGGTCATGAGACGTGACCCCCCTCCCACCAGCTGGGAAGCTGGCGGAGATCGACGGGGGCAGGCGGGCTGATCGCGCGGAATGCCGGCAGATTCAGGCAAGGGCCGGACATTCTTCGCCAAGAGGGGGGATCGACGCGAAAATGTCGGGACTTGTGTTTAACCCCCGACAATTCGTATCATCCACCCACCATGCGCAGGACGAGTAGAGAGCGAGCGCTGCGGCTGATCGAGGAGAAGGGACTCACCCGCCCCAGGGATCTCGAGGCTCACGGCATCACGCGGGCGCAGCTCGCCCGGCTGGTCGAAGAGGGCTTCGTCGTCCGCGAGGCCCGGGGCGTCTATGTCTCGGCGCGTCACGCGCTGACGGCCGAGCACACGCTGGCGCAGGTCGCCACGCGCGTGCCGAACGGAGTCTTCTGCCTGCTGACGGCGCTGCGCTTCCACGGGCTCACGACTCAATCGCCCGCGGAGGTCTGGGTCGCCCTCCCCGAGAAGGCGCGACGCCCGCGCCTGGACTATCCCCGCCTGCGCGTGGCGCGGTTCTCGGGCGCGGCCCTGAGCGAGGGCATCGAGGAGCACCGCGTCGAGGGGGTCACGATCCGCGTCTATTCCGCCGCCAAGACGGTTGCCGACTGCTTCAAGTACCGGAACAAGATCGGCATCGACGTCGCGGTCGAGGCGCTGCGCGACTTCAGCCGGAACCACCGCGGAGGTGCGACCGACCTGGCACGCTTCGCGCGGATCTGCCGCGTTGCGCGGGTCATGCAACCCTACCTGGACGCGATCGCATGAGCGGCAAGGCCAACCTCGCGGCGTCGGTCGCCGCGCGACTGCTGAACCGTGCGAAACAGACGGGCGACGACTACCAGACGTTGCTCACGAACTACTGTCTGGAGCGCTTTCTCTACCGGCTCGGCGCCTCCGATCTCCGCGACCGCTTCGTGCTAAAGGGAGCGATGCTGCTTCGGCTCTGGTCGGAGCAACCCTACCGCGCGACCCGCGACCTGGACCTGCTGCGCCGGGGCGATCGTGCGTTCGACGCGATTCGGGAAGACCTGCGTGCAATCCTCGCGACGCCGGCCCCGCCGGACGCGGTGGACTTCGATGGCGAGCACATCCGTGTCGAGGCGCTCCGCGGCGAGGCCGAGTATGCCGGGACGCGTGCAACCGTGCCGGCCCGGTGCGGCAGTGCGCGCCTTTCACTTCAGATCGACATGGGGCTCGGCGACAGCGTCTGGCCTGTGCCAACGGTCTGCACCTACCCGACGTTGCTCGACTCCCCGGCGCCAGAGCTGCTCGCCTATCCGCGCGAGGCCGTGGTCGCCGAGAAACTGGAGGCGATGGTGGTGCTCGGCGACCGCAACAGCCGGATCAAGGACTTCTTCGATCTGCACTATCTTGCGACCCGGTTCGGGTTCGACCGCGCCACACTCGCCGAGGCCGTGCGGCGGACCTTCGAGCGCCGACGCACGCCGATTCCCGAGGAGCGGCCGATCGCTTTGACGCACGAGTACTGGGAGAATCCATCGCGTTCGATGCAGGTGCGCGCGTTCTCCCGTCGCGCAGGAATCGCGGTCCCGGAGGGCTTTGCGGACGAGTGTGCGCGCACGCTCGACGCCTTCCTAGCGCCGCTGCTGGAGGATCTGCGCGGCGCCTCGGCGAGCGCGGGCGACTGGCCGCCCGGCGGGCCGTGGACCCCATCCGAGGGTCGCTGCACATGAACACCAGCTCCCGTTCCTCCCGCGAGATCGACAGCAAGGGGCGCTATCGCGCTCCCGCTGTCCGCCGTGCGTGGATCGAGAAGGAAGACGGTCGCCGGCGGCCGATTGGAATCCCCATCCTGGAAGACAAGATCGTCCAACGGGCCATAGCGATGCTTCTGGAGGCGGTCACGAGCCGCTCTTCAAGGACTTCTCCTACGGGTATCGTCCGGGTCGGAGTGCACACCAGGCATTGGCGAACCTACGGACGCAGTGTCTGGATCTTGGCACCAACTGGATTGTAGACGCGGACGTCAGCGGCTACTTCGACAACATCGACCACGAGCAACTTCGCACCTTCTTGAAAGGGAAGGCCAACGGTGGTGCCCTGATACGGCTAATCGGCAGGTGGCTGAACGCGTTTACGCCACACTGCCCAGGCGGTTCGGCCGTTTCGGGTTGACCATTCATCCGACGAAGAGCCAACGGATCGAATTCAGACGGCCCTTCGGAGCCACGCGATGGCCAACGACGCGGTTGCCACCGAGCTCAGCGAGTACGGTCAGAAGTACGAGGTCCGTGATAAGATGAAGGGCCCAGCGGGCAAAGGGGCCGTCCTCGTCGCGGTGTGGATCGTGCTTCGCAGTGAGGACTTCCCCCGCTTCGTGACGGCGTTTCCGGGAGCGAGATCATGAGATTCAAGGAACTCCAGACGGTGGTCCTGAACCGGGACCTTCCCGAACATGCACTCCGCAGAGGTGACCTCGGAGCTGTCGTCCAGGTCTACGAGCCGGATGGACTCGAAGTCGAGTTCGTCAGCGCATCCGGAAAGACGGAAGCGCTGGTAACGCTCAAGGACGCCGACGTCCGAGCGGTTGCGGACGGTGACCTTATCGCGGTAAGGCAGCTCGACCGCTCTGCATGATGCACCGCCGCTGATCGCCGAGGCGTTATCCAGTCACTTCGGAGCCTCTCAAGCGCCAGGGGCGCAGAAGGCCCATGACTGATAGGCGCCTGGGCGGACTTCGAGTACTTCGCTGGTCCCATGCCGCCACGGTCGCTGCTTGGCAGGCTCTTGGGCCGCCCTGGTAAGGAAGGGGCCCCGATGGGGGGGCGACGGGGGATCTTGGTGGTTGGAGTGATCAGAAGATGAAGCTTATCGCATTCCTTCTCACGGCTCTGGTGACTGTCCTGGCGTTGTCCTGCGGAGCTCCCCAAGAGGAGAAGAAGGCGCCCTGCCCCGCCGATGGACGGTCCGTAGCGATCTACGTCCTGATGAATCCGGAAGGTCCCCCGGAGAGGATCGAGGGCAAGTTCGTCAGATGGGGCGACGGGTGGGCCACCGTGGAACGGCAGGGACTGCGTGTCCACATCCCCCTCGATAAGGTCTACGTGATTCACGAAAACCGCTGACGCGGAGCAGGGACGAGGCCGGCGGCCAGACAGGCCCGAGACGGCCGGGGGCAATATGACCGATATTCCTATCTCACGCAGTCTTTCCCTCGGCACTCCGTTCAGCTCCGATCCAGGTGCTCTCCAGCGGTTTTTCGGACGGACTGAGGGACTCCTGCCTCTTTGGCTGGCCGAGCCGTACATCCCGTTGGCGCCGTCCGTGATTCAGGCGGTGCAAGATCGGGCGGCCGAAGCGTGGCTCGGGTACGAGAGCAGGCCTGCCGATGTTCTCGATGCCTTTTGGTCCTGGATGTCACGTCGTCACCATGGGGTGAAGGATGGCCTTCGGGCCATGGCCAGCCCCAGCGTCGGGACCTCGATCGCGGTCCTCATCGATCTGTACTCCGAGGCGGGAGACGGGGGGATTCTTCAGCCGCCGGTGTATACCGGCTTCAAGCCTCTCGTCCGAGGAACCCGCCGAACTCCGGTCCGCAATCCGCTCTGCCTCCGGGACGGTCGCTACGGCATGGACATCGACGGCCTGCGAGCCCTCGCGGCGAATCCGAAAAACTCGTTCATGCTTCTGTGCAATCCCCACAATCCCGTCGGGCGCGCCTGGACGAGGGAGGAGCTGCGCCAAGTCGCGGAGGTGTGCGCGGAAGGGGGAGTGTTCGTTCTCGCCGATGAGATCCACGGCGATTTGGTTCTTCCGCCGCATCAATTCACGCCCTTCGCGAAAGCAGCCGAGGGGACCGACGTGAAGTGGGCTTCCACCCACGGTCCGATCAAGACATTCGGCGTTGCTGGCATCGCGGATACGCTCCTCGTCACCGGCGATGCCGAGATCGCGGTCGCATTTCAGGCCGTGTGCCAACGCCTCCACCTGAATCGCAACAACGTCTTCTCCCTGGCGGCGACGCGTGCCGGCTATCGCGATGGCGACGCATGGCTCGACGACTTTCTGCAACGAATTCGCGAGAACGCGGAGCGCCTCGAGGCCGGACTGCCCGGCGGTGTCGCCCTCATGCCGATCGAGGCGACCTACCTCGCGTGGCTCGACTTCAGAGAACTCGGGATGGAGGCTCCGGAGCTGGCAAGCTGGCTCGTTTCCGAAGCCGGACTGGCGCTCAGTCCCGGGCATTGGTTTGGCAGGGAAGGTGCTGGGTTCGCGCGAATGACCATTGCGGTCGAGGAACATGTCCTCGTCGACGCGATCGGTCGCCTACGATCGGCTGTGGACAGCCTGTAGCGGCTCAGCCAGGGCTACCGCAACCCCATCGGGTATGTCCACCCAGCTGGGTGAGGTCCGGTCAATCTCCTTGGGCGCGGGCGTGGAGGATGCCGGGGAGGCTGCGGATGGTGGTGAAGCCGCGGGCGTCCGCGCCCGTCCACTCGTGGGCCTCCTCGCCATAGACGGATCGCGAGGCGGCGTGGAGGGAGTGGGGGGAGGTGACACCCTCCACGAAGGCGCTCCCCGGCCGCAGAAGAACGGTCGCCTCTCCCGTGACCCGCGCCTGGGACGAGAGGAAGAACGCTTCGATGTCCCGGGCCGCGGGATCGAGGAAACGCCCCTCGTGAACGAGGTCGCCGTAGACCGTCGCCAGGGTGTCCTTCGTGCGCATCTGCTCCGGCGTGAGAACGAGTTTTTCCAACTCGCGGTGGGCGGGAATGAGAACGGCGGCCGCCGGGGCCTCGAAGGCGACGCGGCCCTTCACGCCGAGGATCGTGTCGCCGAGATGGATGCCGCGGCCGATGCCGAACGCGGCGGCGAGACGGTCCAGCCGTTCGATGAGGTCCACGGGCGAGAACTCTTCGCCGTCGAGATGGGAGGGAACCCCTTGGTCGAACCCGATGCGCACGCTTCGCGGCGGGAGGGGATCGTCGAAGGCGCCTCGCGTGCGGACCCACGCGGATTCGGGAAGGCCCGCTTTCGTGTCCGTGGTCTCCCGTCCGCCGATGGTGACGCCCCAGAGCCCGGCATTGATCGAATAGGCGTTGTCGCCAGCCGGAAGAGGCAGACCCAGCTCCCGGAGGGCGGAGATCTCCTCCTCCCGGGTGGGCATCACGTCGCGGATGGGTGCGAGGACCGGTATCTCAGGCGCTTCCGCGCGAAGGGCCACCTCGAAGCGCACCTGATCGTTGCCCGCCGCAGTGCAGCCGTGGGCGACGGCGCTCGCCCCGCGGGCCCGCGCCACCTTGGCCACCTCCCGCGCCTGCAGGCTTCGCTCCGCTCCGACACAGAGGGGATAGAGGTGCCCTCGCAAGACGTTGCCCATGATGAGGAAACGCACCACGTCGTGGAAGAACATCTCGCGGGCGTCGATGTGGACGTGCTCGTCCGCACCGAGTTCGCGACTTCTCGCCGCCAGAAGGGCTCGCTCCTCCGCTGAGAAGCCGCCCACGTCGACCGTCACCGTGAGCACCTGCGTGTCTGCGTTGCGGCGCAGCCAGGGGACGCACCAGGAGGTGTCGAGGCCGCCGGAGAAGGCGAGGCAGACGAGGTTTTTCATCGGGCATCTCCCATGATGTCGCGCAGGCGGCGCTCCAGGCGCTTGCGCGCGCGCAGGTCTTCGACGGCGATGAAGATGGTGTCGTCACCGGCGAGGGTGCCGGCGATCTCCGTCCAGCCGGTCCGATCAAGGGCCAACGCTACCCGCGAGGCGCTGCCGACGTCGGTGTGAAGGACGAGCAGGTTCGGGCCCGCGGGCCGAAGGCGAAGGATGGCAGTGGCGACGCGGTTCAGCTCGCCGTCCTCGGGCTCGAGGAGGCCTCCCGCCAAGGGCAACACGTAGCGTCCGCCCACCTTGGCGACACCGAGAGCCTTGAGGTCCCGCGAGACGCTGGATTGGGTGACCTCGAAGCCTCGGCTCCGCAGGCGGTCCGCGAGATCGGACTGGCTCGCGATCTTCGCCCTCGTGATGAGGGAGCGAATGGCTTTCAGGCGGCGATCACGTTCGGCGGAGTCCCGCAAGACCCATCCTCCTTCTCAGGTGTATCATGCATCATATGCGCATGATTATGAGTATCAAGGCCGGGAGCGCGAGCCATCCCGGAAGAAAAAACAGGAAGGTGCGTCTCCTTTGGGCTTCGCATCACGTCATGGGGGTGAACGAGAACTTGAAAAGCTTGCTGGAGGAAACGGATGGACCCTCGTCTTGTGGAACACTTGGGACGGCCCCCCTACGACATGTTGATGAAGGCGATCGAGGTGGATGGCGACTGTTCCGGGGTCGTCCTCGAACTGGTGAGGAAGACGCGGCTCAGGAAGCGGGCCAGGCTCATTGCCGGGCTGGAGCGAGCACGCGAGCAGCGTCGCCTTCCCGCCGCGGCGGTCTACGAGGAGGTGGTTCGAAGACCCCCGGACCAGGACGCCTTCGAGACAGCGATGGCCTTGGTGGAGGAGGACGGAGGATGGGCGTCGCTGCTGCTGCTCACCCACCTGATGGAGACGTCGTCCGATGCCGCGCTGAGAGGGCGTATGGGGATCGCAGCTCTCCGAATGGATGCGAAGGCGCTGACTTCGAAGGGGGCCTCTCTCGAGGGACGGTCCTGGCTCACTCCCTGCGACGGTCAGGGACTCACCGCCGTCATGCTGCATGTGGTGGACAAGGCGCGCATCCCGCGACAAGGGCTCATCTTTCTGGACGTCCAACGAGGAATCCTCGATGGGATGCGCAAGTTAGTGATGGCACCGACGGATGAGCTGGCCCTCGAGGAAGTGTTGATCGCCGTCAGTGACATCCCCGTGGCCGAGATGGACCTTGCCGTGGCGGCGGATGTTCTCGATCGTGCCTGTCGCCGGTCCTTGGGACGGGCGCGCCGGTGTCCATCTCGGGCGTTCTCCGTCCTCTCCCTGGTCAAGGGGCAGACTCTGGGGGCCCTTCCCGAAGCGACGCCGGCCTCGAAGCTGCCCGGGAAGGATCGCCTCCAAGAGCGCGTCGGCGCCGGAGCGCCCTTCCCGCCTTGGGTGTTCTTGGTGGAGGAGGTCGAGATGATGACCCCCTCGTCCTTCGATCCGCGGACCGGATTCAACAAGAGCGTCCGATTCTTGGCGGAGCAGATTTCACATCATCAGGGAATGCTGAATCGATTGCGAGCGATGTGTGCCCACCAGGCCTCGTGGCACCTTCTACGCGGCGATGTCGATGCGGCAGCGGATCTGGCGGCCCTCGCGGAGGCCCAGGACGACGCCTCGCTGCTCCCTTTGATCGAGATCATGATCGAGGGGATTCAGGATCGCGTGGCGCCGGGGGAGGGGGCGACCGCCGCGGTCAGCCCATGAAGCGTAGCCAGTCGTCGAGGCTTTGGACGCGGAAGACCTGATTGGTCTTCCGCGTGTCCCCGAGGAGCGCCGAGTCGGCGGGACTGTAGCGGTGGCCCGGGAACAGGAGCGTGTCGTCCGGCAACTTGGCGAGGCGTTGGTGGAGGCTGCGGTACATTTCCGCCGGGTCGCCTCCAGGAAGGTCCGTGCGCCCGCACCCCTGGAGAAAAAGGGTGTCGCCGGCGACCAGGCGGTTGCCTACGAGAAAACACTGGCTGCCCGGCGTGTGTCCCGGCGTGTGAATCAAACGGACGGGGACGTCGCCCACGAGAAGCTCGTCGCCGCTTTCGTGAGGGGTGAGGTCGGTGGGGGCAAGGCCGATGGAGCGTCGAATCCATTCGGTCTCATCGGCTTGGCAATGGACGGGCACGGGATGGAGACTCAGGAGTTCACGTAGCCCCTCCACTTCCGCCATCCCCAACAGGTCGCCGCCGATGTGGTCGGGGTGGTAGTGGGTGGCGAGGACGCCGGCAAGTTTCATGTCGTCCTCGGCGATGCGATCGAGGATTCCCTGGATGTCCCAGGCCGGATCGACGACCACGCATTCCCGAGAATCCTTGTCGCCGATCAGGTAGACGAAGTTGAGCATGTCGGCGGCGAGGGGACGGTCCTGGGCGAAGTCGCGCCCCGCGAGCAACTGCCGGAAGTACAGCGGTGAGTCGGTCATGAGAGTCTCCCGCGCCCATCATAAGAAAAGCGCCCCGCGATCTCGCGGGGCGCCTTGTAAGCATGACCGAGGAAAGTATTCAGGCGTAGATTTCAGGCGTAGAGAGGAAGGAAGGAAGGTTTTTACATGTCAGGGACACAACCTCGGTCATGTGTTCGGTGTTTTCGGCCTGTCTGTCGGGGTTCATTTTAGCGGTCGCCCCCCACCGAGTAAAGCAAGACTTGGGGGAATCCCGGATTATGTAGCGATTTTCACGATTCCCATCCCTTGGGTGAAGATGCAGACGTCGGGCGGAGAATCGACCGCAGAGCGTCCGCATTGCGATGGGGGGGACCTGGAGGGCCTCACCCGATTTTTTTTTCGCTGTGGAGAACCCCACGAGCCCGGCCCCCATGTGCCCATTCCCTCACCCACTGTCCACCGGGTTTTGCCCCATGTTTCCACAGACAGGCGCACGCCGCGTCGGCTTGGAATTCGTGATCAGATCCTCGGTCTCGGGGACGACGGGGCGGCTCTTGCTTCCCGTTTTCCACAATGTTGACGACCATGAGACTGCAAGCGGCGGATCGTCCTAAGAGTTTTGTGGATAACGGGTTACATGCGAAAAAATGTCGATTTTGCCCTGGACGGCGTCACGGCCACGGGTTAGCTTGGAACTGTCGGGTCGCCCCTCGGCGGCCCCTCGATCTCGAATAATTGAAGACTGCAGATCGAATCACGCAGACGCCAACGCCAGACCGGCAGGCCTGGACGCCGTGACCCGATCGACCTCGGCCGTTCGCGACTCCCTCCCAGCGGGGTTTCGCGCGAGGAGAGTCCGCAAGGACGCTCGTCGGGTCGAGGCCTCATCGGACCATCACGACATCCGAAGGTCAGGAGGTCGAAAAGCCCATGAGGGGACGTCGAAACCGCAAGGTGACGACAGGTCCTCACGCAGAACAGACCTCGAAGCGCCCTGGACCCGTCCCTCGTCGGACGGCGACGGGAAGCGCAGGGAGGGACGGTCTCATCGAAAGGTGGGGCCGTGGGTGTGAGAACCGGGTTCCCTGGAGGGTGAAAGCTCAAGAGAGGATCGGGAGGAGTCGCAAGGCTTCTCAACGGATCCGCGTCGTGAATGAAGCCTCGAAGTCGAGCCCCCTGTTTGCGGGCGCCATCCCCATCCCGGGATGCAACGCGACAGGACGGCAACGGCAGGGGGGCAGGGCCCTGGAGACAGGGAACCACCGGCGCGGGGGAAAACCTCTGAAGAGCAGGTCGCATTGACCAGGCAACCCCATGAGAGTGGCGGACCTTGGGAGGGTCCGCGGGGGGACGCCCGCTCGTACTCTGGAGCGGCGCCCCGACATTCCCAACGGATTGTCCGGAGGCAAGGGACAATCCGGGAAGTCCGTGGCCAGGACCGATGATGCCTCCATGACATCGGCGCCGGAACGGCCGGAAACGAGCTACGGCAACTTTCGGGAGTGCGGGTAAACCGAACCGCATGAGAGGTTCGGATCTTCGGATCCGAGGCGAGTGTCTCTCTCGGAGCTCTGAAGGGAGCCAGCGGTGGCGGTGATCGATCGAGTCTTCAAGCTGGGCGGACGGGACCTTTCTTCGAAGGGTCCCGTCCTTTTTTCTTGGCCTCGTGGTGTCTGTTCTCGGTGAGGGGCGCCCTCGCTACGCCTTACCGCCCCCCAAAAAGTGTCTCCGGCGTCCCTAAGATGGGGTCATGGCTCGTTCGCAACCGCTCATGGCCGTTCTCGTGGACGGCGACAATATCGGTCCGAAGCATCTGGGAGGCGTCCGGGCCCGGCTCGAGCGGATCGCGGACGTGGCGACGTGTCGCGTCTATGCGGATTGGAGCCTCCCCGCCATGGCGGGATGGCGCGACCAGGTGTTGAACCTGGGTGCCACGCCGATCCAGCAATTTCGGAGCGTCGCCGGCAAGAACGCCATCGATTCCGCCCTCATCATCGACGGGATGGATCTCCTCCATGGGGGCTGCTACGACGCTTTTGCCATCGTTTCCTCCGACAGCGACTACACTCGGTTGGCCATCCGGTTCCGGGAAGCGGGCCGTCGGGTCTTCGGCGTGGGTTACGCCCACACGCCTCGTCCCTTCCAGAAAGCCTGTCACGAGTTCATGGCCATCGAGGACTTGAATGTGGATCGGCTGGCGGAGGGCGGGGCGATCCGGGGGGCGGCCGATGTCAAGACGCTCGTGCAGCGGGCCCTCGAGGTCGCCGTCCCCACGCAGGGGGTCGTTAGCCTGTCCCGCCTGAGCGATCTCCTGCACACCCAGAACCCCGGTTTCTCCGTGAAACAGTACGGAGCACGCACCCTCTCCCAGTTGCTCGAGACCGCCGGGTTCGAACTGGTGGCAGCAGGGACGAATCGCGTCGCTGTGCGCTTGACGGGCGCTCGCCTTTTGGAAATTGGCTCCTCGAGACCCGCGTTTTCGCCCACCGAACGGAAGACGGCGGACTGACTCCGGGACCCGTCTCGCCTTCAGATTCGATCCCCGATCGACCGATCATTTCAGAGGAGGGGAGACTCTCCGCGATGCGATCGGCCTTTTTGGGAGACGGTATGTCCATCGATACGACCGAGATGGCGGAGAGGAATGAGGTCGTGATTCGCGTGAGCGGCCGCCTCGACTTCTCCAGGAACACCGAATTCCGAGCTGCGTACGAGGGGACCGCGGGGGAAGGGACTCACTATGTCCTCGATCTGACGGGCGCCCAGTACCTGGACAGTTCAGCCCTTGGAATGCTGCTCGTCTTCCGCAACTTCGCGGGCGGCGACTCCGCCGACATCGAGATCCGCGTCAAAGATCCCAACGTCCGTCGCATCCTGGAGATCGCGAACTTCCAGGAGCTCTTCCAGATTCCCTGAGGAGGACGGTCCGTGTCGGACGTGTCGACCGTCGAGTCCCATACCCAGAATCAGGAGGCCGCCGACGCGGACGACTCCTATCGCATCCTTCTGGCGGACGATGACGCCCTCAACAGGCGGTTGGTCCGCGCCCTCTTGGAGCACCTCGGCCACGAGGTCGTGACCGCCGAGAACGGAGAAGAGGCGGTTGCGGAGTTCAACCGTCAGGCGCCGGATATCGTCCTCATGGACGTCTCGATGCCTGTGATGGATGGGCTCGAATCCACGCGTCTCATCAAAGAGGCCTCCGCCGATCGCTTCGTGCCGGTCATTTTCTTGACGGCGGCCGAGGGAGCCGAAGCGCTCCAGCGATGCGTCCAGTGCGGCGGCGACGACTTCCTCTCCAAGCCCGTCAACGAACCGACCCTCCATGCCAAGATCCGCTCCTTCGGGCGCATCGGTCGGCTTCACGAGAAACTGCGACTGCAGAAAGACAATCTCGTCCGCCACAGCTTGGCGACGCAGGCGGAACTGGAGGTCGCCGAGCAGGTCTTCCAAAGGATCATGTCCCGAGGTGCGCTGGACTCTGGCTTGCTCAGCTACCGCATCTCGCCCGCCTCGCTTTTCAACGGGGACCTCCTTGTGGCGTGCCACACACCCAGCGGCGCGCTCCGGGTTCTCCTCGCCGACTTCACCGGACACGGATTGCCGGCGGCCATAGGCGCCCTTCCGACGTCGGAAATCTTCTACGCCATGACCCGCAAAGGCTGCGGTGTCCCCGACATCGTCTACGAGCTCAATCGACGCCTCCTGGACTGTCTTCCCCAGTCGGTGTTTTGTGCGGCGGCTCTCATCGACTTCGATGAAGTCGAGCGAAAACTCGAGATCTGGAACGGAGGTCTGCCGGACCTCCTTCTCGTACCAGCGAGCGGTGGTCCGGTGCGCCATTTCGCGTCCCGCCATCTCGCGCTCGGGATTCGCCCCGCGCGTCACGAATACGGCCAGACCGAAGTCGTGCCGTTCTCGAAGAATGCCCGAATCTACGGCTACACCGATGGCTTGATCGAATCGGTCAACGCCGAGGGTGAGATGTTCGGCATGGAGAGGTTGGAGGAACTCCTTGCTTCCGGCCGCCGCAGCGACGATGTGATGGACCTCATCGTCGACGCTCAGGCGCGCCACGGCGGAGGTTCCGTGCAGGAAGACGACATCACGGTGTTCGAGCTTCGCAGTCCCGACTTCGGAGAATCTCAGGGGGGCGAGACGTCTTCTTTCGTTGTGCCCACAGTCTCATCGGAGTCTTCGATCGCGCCGTTTCGGATTTCGTGGGAGTTTCCGGTCGAAGCCATTCGGCACACGGATCCCGTTCCCCTCATCATGCACGTCTTGGGCGAACTGGGCTTCGGAGAGGGACATTCGAGCGCCCTTTTCGTCATCCTCTCGGAACTGTTCAACAACGCCGTGGACCACGGCCTGTTGAACCTCTCCTCGGAACTGAAACAGGACGCCGATGGCTTCCTCGAGTTCTACGCCTCGAGAGCGAGCGCTCTCGAGAACCTTACCGACGGTCGTGTCCGCTTCGACATCGAATTCGGGAGTCCCTCGACGGGAGGTGCCCTGGAGATCGTCGTCGAGGATGACGGTCCTGGGTTCGATCCGAAGGATCGATGCGGCGCGGAAGAGGCGGCCCTCCATGGCAGGGGGCTTCGGCTCGTCGAATCCTTGACGAGGGAGATGACGTTCATGGGGCGGGGCAATCGCGTCCGAGTGGTCTACGACCCCAACTGACTCTTCTCAGATCTTGCGCAGCTTACGCGGCTTTCTCGCCGTGTCGGGAATATTCCAGGCCACGATCCACTTCTTGCCGACCAAATGAAATCCGCGCGCTAGCAGACGCTTCTCCATGTCGGGCATATGAGCGGCTCCATAGAAGATCCCGAGGTTCTTCTTGCCAGCCGCGAGCTGTTCGTCGAGAACCTCCATGGCCCTTCGGTTGCGTTCATGAATGAGCACGCTGTTCTTGCCCCCCGACATCATCTCCTCGATCGAATCCAGCTGCTTCGCGAAGATGTACTTCAGTTGGGCCGCGCGATTCGGACTCATCAATGCGGCAAGAATGGCACCCAACGGGGCTTGCGCCTCGGGGTTTTTCCTGGTGGCCCGCATGGAGTCGATCATCATGTCGAGAAACATCGTGAACATGTTCTGTCCGCGCTCATGGAGTTTTCGTCTCAGCTCGGAAGGAGTGAGGTCGGCGTGCACGAAGTTGTCTTGAGTGTAGTCGATGCCGTCCAGCTGGAATTCCAGGTCGAGAGCGCTTTTCATCGCCCGTTGAATGAGTGAAATGATGCTGGAGCTTTTGCGTTCGTGGCGCGTCTTCGCGGCTCCTTTCGGCGCCACCAGCTCGAAGAGCAGGGCGTCGTAGGTTCTGAACGACTTCTTCAACGTCTCGTAGTAGCTCGAGTCGGCGATGTGAACCGCGGCGATGAGGTCGACCTTGCGGCCCTTGTCATCCTCGTAGGTCGCGATGGCAGTCTGGAACTCCCCACCGAGGCGACCCCGTTTGATGAAACGCGTAAAGCCCTTGTCCGAACTCTTTGCCGCCGTTGCCGTTGCCGGTTGTTGAGCCGTCGCCGGCATGACCCACGTCGCGAGAAGGAGTAGGCAGGTCGAGAGGGGAACATATCGCTTCGTCATCGTATTCTCCTGAGAAGCCTGACCGGGCGCGGTGGGCCGTCGCTTCCTGGTTTCGTTCGGGCCGTTCTCCCACTCTAACGCCATCCCTGGCATGAGGGTAAGTCGAGCGGGACCTGCGAGTGCCTCGGCGACTCGGTTCGTATACGCCACTCGTGGCCGATCATTGCCATCTCTTTGACGAAATCGACCTTGACGAGGAGGGCTCGGATCGCCATCCTTCCCCGGCGATTTCCGTCGCCCATCCAGACTCTTCCGGAATGCCTCCGGGACGATCCGAATTCGAATCGCGAAAGGAAACAGACGTGGCCAAGATCAAGGTGAGAAATCCCATCGTGGAACTCGATGGGGACGAGATGACTCGGATCATCTGGCAATTCATCAAGGACAAACTGATCCTTCCGTACCTGGATCTCGAGCTCGTCTACTTCGATCTTTCGATCCAGAATCGCGATGCCACGGACGACCAGGTGACGGTGGAGGCCGCTCATGCCATCAAGGAATACGGTGTGGGCGTGAAGTGCGCCACGATCACGCCGGACGAGGCGCGGGTGGAGGAGTTCGGCCTCAAGAAGATGTGGAAATCGCCCAATGGGACGATCCGAAACATCCTTGGCGGTACGGTGTTTCGAGCTCCCATCATCTGCAAGAACGTTCCTCGTCTCGTTCCCGGTTGGAAGAAGCCGATCGTCATCGGCCGTCATGCTTTCGGCGACCAATACCGCGCGACGGACTTCGTCGTCGAGGGGCCCGGTCGCCTCACGATGCGGTTCGAGCCCGCGGACGGCGGGGCGGCGGTCGAGCACGAGGTCTTCGAGTACCCGGGGGGCGGCGTGGCCATGGCGATGTACAACCTGGATGATTCCATCCGTGGATTCGCCAGGGCCTGCTTCAACTACGGCCTGGATCTGGGCTGGTCGGTGTATCTCTCCACCAAGAACACGATCCTCAAGGCATACGACGGAAGGTTCAAGGATCTTTTCATGGAGGTGTTCGAGGCGGAATTCAAAGACCGTTTCGAGGCCGCGGGCATCCACTATGAGCATCGACTGATCGATGACATGGTCGCGGCCGCGCTCAAATGGGACGGCGGATTCGTCTGGGCCTGCAAGAATTACGACGGCGATGTCCAGTCGGATATCGTGGCTCAGGGATTCGGCTCGTTGGGGTTGATGACGAGTGTGTTGATGACGCCGGACGGCAAGACCGTCGAGGCCGAAGCGGCCCACGGAACGGTCACGCGCCACTACCGGCTTCACCAGCAGGGCAAGGAGACTTCCACGAATCCCATCGCCTCCATTTTCGCATGGACGCGAGCTTTGACCTACCGCGGCAGGTTCGACGACACGCCCGAAGTCTCTCGGTTTGCCGAGACTCTCGAGAAAGTCTGCGTGGATACCGTCGAGTCGGGGCACATGACCAAGGACCTGGCGCTCCTTGTCGGGAACGACACGCCCTGGATGACGACCCAGGAGTTTCTGGCGAAACTCGACGAGAATCTCAAGGTCGCCATGGGCCACGATTCCTGACGATGGCCATCGAGTTGGGGAAGAGGGCGCCAGCGTTCACGCTCCCGGATTCGTCCGGCGAGAAACATCGCTTGACGGAGCACGCCGGGCGTTGGGTCGTGGTCTACTTCTACCCTCGGGATGACACGCCCGCGTGTACCACGGAGGCGAAGGATTTCACGCGGCTGCTTCCTCAGTTCCGGCGGGCGGAGACAGCGGTGTTTGGTTGCAGTCCGGATGATTTGGATTCCCACCGCAAGTTCGAGGCCAAGCATCGGATCAAGGTGCCTCTGCTCTCCGATCCCAGTCGCAGGGTGATGGCCAAGTATGAGGCTTGGGGGCCCAAGACGATGTACGGCAAGGTCACCGAGGGGGTGATTCGCTCCACGGTCATCATCGACCCCAAGGGCCGAATCGCTCACAGGTGGAAGCGGGTGCAGGCCCGCCGTCACGCCGAGAGGGTGCTCGCCAAGTTGAAGTCATTGCAGGCGTGTTACGACTAGGCGCGACAGGCACGCGAGATCAGGGCGAACGCAGTCGAAACGTTGCCTCCAACGGGAGGTGGTCGGAGATTCGAATCCAGGGCTCTCCTTGCAAGACCTGGAGCGATTCGAGTTCCAGGCCTCGCCAATAGAGTCGGTCGAGGGAGAGGAGAGGGCGTAGATTCGGATAGCTCGCGTGGGCGACGGCGGTCAGTCGCTCCCTGGAGCTCTCCACACCGCATCGCTCGCGCACGAAGGCGTCGAGCCGTCCCGTCCAGTCGTTGAAGTCGCCTCCCAGGATGAGGGGTTGATCCTTCACGGCCAACGCCTCGATTGCGTCGGCGATTCGCGCCACTTGTCGTCGCCGCTGCCGCCTGTTCAGGCCGAGATGGGTGTTGAAGACGTGGAGCGGTTGGCCCTCGACGTCGATGAGTCCCCACAGGACCCCTCTGCGCTCGATGGGATTCGTCGAGAGGTCGAAGTTTCGGGAGGCGAGAATGTCGAATCGGGTGAGTGTCGCGTTGCCGTGATGCCCCTTGGAGTAGACGGCGTTGGCTCCGTAGGCCGCCGGGATGCCCAGGCGTTCCGAGATCTCCGCGCTCTGGTTGACGCCGCCTGGGCCGTAGGAGTGAAAGACTTCTTGGCAAAGGACGATGTCGGGACTCCGGCTCATCAGGGCCTCGCCGATCTCCCGCGAACTCGTCCGATGCCGCCAGCCGCCCTTGGCCTTTCGAATGTTGTAGCTGATGAGACGAAGATGCACGTGGCTATGCCTTGAATGCCGGGCTCAGAAGAGATCCGTGAGCTCTTCGAGCGTTGGGTTGACTCGGTCCTTGGATGAGAGGGTGACCTCATCTTCGGTGACCCCCCAGGGGATTCCCAGAGCGGGGTCGTTCCAAAGCAGCCCGCGCTCGTGGTCCGGGGCGTAGGGGGCGCTGACCTTGTAGAGGACTTCCGTATTCTCGCTAAGTGTCAAGAACCCGTGGGCGAATCCGGCGGGGACGAGGAGTTGGCGCCAGTTCTCTGCACTGAGTTCCACGGCCACGTGCTTGCCGAAGGTCGGCGAGCTTCTCCGAAGATCGACAGCGACGTCGAGGATGGCCCCGCGGACGACGCGAAGCAGTTTGTCCTGGGCGAAGGGAGGGGTCTGGTAGTGGAGTCCCCTCAGCACCCCTTTGGGGCCCGAACGTGAGTGATTGTCCTGAACCCAATCGCAGGGCAAGCCCGCGGCCTCGAAGGTGTCTCGCTTCCAAACTTCCGAGAAGAACCCCCGTTCGTCTCCATGTCGAACGGGCGTGAGGATGACGACGCCGGAAAGATCGGTGGGTGTGATGTCCATGGCGGATTCTGAGAGATCCTATGCGTCCAGTCCAGGGGCGAGGGGCGGATCGGCCGGCGGGTCGGCGATCACGAAACAGTCTCTGCCCTCGGCCTTCGCCGCATAGAGGGCCTTGTCGGCTCGTTCGAGGAGCGCTCGCAGGCTCGGGTCCCCCGCTTCCACCGCTCCTCCGATAGAGACGGTTTGGGTGTGACGATGGATTCCGAGGCTCATCGGTTGGCGGATCGCTTCCCTGAGGCGTCGGGCCACTTCGCGACACTCTTCGATGCCGCAGTCGGGCAGCACCACGAGGAATTCGTCGCCGCCATAGCGCCCGACCGCGTCATAGGGCCGAAGGTGGGCGCGCATGCGAGCCACCGACTGAGAGAGGACCTGATCCCCCACACCGTGGCCCAACCGGTCGTTCACGCTTTTGAAATGATCGAGATCCACCACCAGCAGCCCCATGTGCTGCCCATATCGTTTGTTCCGACTCCATTCCTCCTTGGCTTTCTCGAAGATCCCTCGCCGATTGAGTCCCCTCGTGAGCGTGTCTCGTCGCGCCCGATCCTCCACGATCTCCAACTGTTCCTGCGTCCGGACCTGCCGCCAAACGGCGACGAGTAGAATCATGGCCAGGACCAGGTTGGCGAGAACCAGTTCGTGGAGGCGTCGCACGGATTGGTTGACGTCGAACTGGATGGCATGAACCCTTCGACGGACCTCTCCGTTCAGGGCCGCAAGGTTCCGGGCGACCTCGTCAGCGCCGCTGTCGTCTTTGACGAGTTCCCCCAATCGCTCGAGGAAAGCATCCCGACGAGGCGAGGGAGGGAGGGCTGTCTCGGTGCGCAAAGCCGCCCGCCGGGCGGCGGTGGCGCGGGCATCGGAGGCGTGTGCGAGGGCGAGAAGGACATCTCCCACGATCCCATCGATCGCAACCTGTTCCTCGAGGGCGGCTTCCAGTGCGACGAGGTTGGACTCCAGGGACCGCCACATGGCGAAACTCCAACCGGCCACCCCGATGACGGTGATGACCAGAAGCGTTCGGAAGGTCCTGAGGAGTCCGCTCATTCCGTCATCCGTCTCGTTCGCCAGCCCGCGGCATCTGGTCGTTCATGGATCCGTCGCCTATGCTTTCCTTCGGCACGAACTCGAGAACAAGGCGGGTCAAGAGCATGAACAGTATGACACCTCTCAGGATTTTTGCTTGGTTGGGCCTTTTCGCCACCGTCGCTTGCGGCCAGGCGCAGCCCGCGAAGGCGCCCTCGCCCAAGACGATCACCTTCTCGGCCAAGGACGGACTCGAGATCACCGGAGATCTGTATGTCGCGGCGTCCAAGACCGCTCCTTTCATCCTGCTGTGCCATCAGGCCGGTTCCTCGCGGGGAGAGTATCGAAAGATCGCCCCGCGCCTGGTCAAGGCGGGCTACAACTGCTTGGCCATCGATCAGCGCTCGGGGAAAGGCGGGAATCGCGTGGCTTCCAACGTTGAGAACGAAACCGCGCGACGCGCGAAGAAGGCGGGTTTGAAGCAGGACTATCTGTCGGCGCGGCAGGACCTGGAGGCCGGTCTCGACTGGGCCTCGTCCCATGGATTCACCGGCAAAAAAGTCCTGTGGGGGTCGTCCTACTCGTCGTCCTTGACTCTTCTCGTCGCGCCGGATCGGAAGGACTTGGCAGCGGCCTTGGCGTTCTCGCCCGGCGAGTACTTCCGCGGTCACCCCGGAATCGTGACGAAGGCGGTGAAACGTCTCACGATCCCCGTGATGATCGTCTCGCCGATGAATGAACGAGAGTCTTCGACGCCCCTCTACGAAGCCTGCGCTTCCGAGAACAAGGTCTATCTGACGGGCCCGGGCATCCTTCACGGTTCGAGGACATTGGTGTGGCCGAAGGACCCCGAGAAGACTTGGAAGGACGTGATGAACTTCCTGTCTTTGTACGCTCCGGTGAAGTCGAAGCCCTCCGCCCACGGGAAGAAGTGATGGGGCGGGGCCGTCCCGCACCGCTCCTGAAGATTCGTGACCCATGAACGAGATCTGCCTACGCACGGACCTCTATGAATTGACCATGGCCGAGGGCTACTGGTCGGAGGGGATGTCAGGGCGCAGGGCCGTGTTTTATCTCTTCTTCCGGCGCAATCCGTTCGACGGTGGATTCGCGGTGGCCGCCGGCATCGAGCCCGCGCTCGATTTCATCGAGAACCTGAGATTCGATGCATCGAGTCTCGAATACCTCGCGAGCTTGCGGGGGAGCGATGGAAGACCGCTCTTCCGCGATGGTTTCCTCGCACACCTGGCCGAGTTCGAGCCCAACGTGGATGTGCACGCGGTCCCGGAGGGGACGGTGGTTTTTCCGCAGGAGCCGATCCTCCGGGTGGAGGGGCCGATTCTCGCCTGCCAGATCCTCGAGACGCTTCTTCTGAATGCGGTCAATTTCGCCACGCTGATCGCCACCAAGGCCGCCCGAATCGTGGGCGCGGCGGGGGAGCGTCCCGTCATCGAGTTCGGCCTCCGCAGAGCGCAAGGCCCCGACGGTGGGCTCTCCGCTTCCCGCGCGGCGTACATCGGCGGGGCGGCGGCCACATCGAATCTCGAAGCGGGGAGGCGATGGGGGATTCCCGTGCGTGGTACGCAGGCGCACTCATGGATCATGGCGCACGGAGACGAGCGGGTCGCGTTCCAGGCATGGGCGCACGCCTTGCCCGGCGCGGCCGTCTTCCTCGTGGATACCTACGACAGCCTGACTGGTGTTCGGCACGCGATCGAGGCGGGACGGCGACTGCGGAAGGGAGGGGGCGATCTGGCTGGGATTCGATTGGACTCCGGTGACCTGGCGTGGTTGGCCACGCAGGCGCGCAAGCTCCTGGATGAGTCGGGGTTCGAGAACACGCGCATCATCGCCAGCAACGATCTCGACGAAGAGACGATTACGAGTCTCGTGGACCAAGAGGCCCCCATCGATGCGTTCGGAGTCGGCACTCGCCTGGTGACAGGCTGGGGCGATCCGGCGCTCACGGGCGTCTACAAGCTTTCGGCGATCCGGAGTGCGGACGGCTTGTCCTGGGAGCCTCGGATCAAACTGAGCGAGCAGACGGCCAAGGTCACGATTCCGGGCCGGCTGCAGGTGCGGCGCTTCGAAAACGAAGGGGGGACCTACGTGGCCGATATGATCTTCGACGAGGACTCCCCGCCCCAGGATGCCTCCGCGGATGAGATCGTGCATCCGGCGGACCCGTTGCGTCGCCGTCGGCTGGACGATGCCGCGAACTTTCGAGATCTCTTGAGCCTCGTGATTCGACGGGGCCGCCGCGTAGGCGCTCCCGAGGGCGTGGAGGATATCCGAGAGCGATGTCGAAGCGATCTCGCCCGTCTCGACCCGGCGATCCGTCGTCTGCGCTTCCCTCATGAGTTCCCGGCAGGGCTTGAACCGTCCCTGCATGAGAGGCGCTTGGCGCTCATAGCCCGGGCGCGTGAGCGACTGGAGGAGGGCGGCGTGTGAGGGCCTTGTTGCTGGTGGACATCCAGCGGGACTTTCTGCCTGGGGGCGCCCTCGCCGTACGGGATGGCTGCGCCGTGATTTCCGTGGCCAATCGACTCATGGGTGACTTCGAATGGGTGGCGGCGACCCAGGATTGGCATCCGCCAGGCCACTTCTCGTTTGCGAGTTCGCATCCCGGGCGGCACCCCGGCGAGATCCTCGCGACGGAAGAAGGCCCGCAGACGCTTTGGCCGGATCACTGCCTGCAGGGGTCACCGGGTGCGTCATTCGATGCGAGGCTGGACCAGGGGCCCATCCATGCCATTTTTCGAAAAGGAACGGATCCGCAAGTCGACTCCTACAGCGCGTTCTTCGATCAGCATCGCCAGCGGAGCACGGGCCTCGAAGGGTGGCTGCGGGGGCTGGGAATCCGTCAGATCCACCTCGTGGGGCTGGCGACGGACTACTGCATCCTGTACACAGCTCTTGACGCCCTTTCCCTCGGGCTCGAGGTGGTTGTCCATCGGGACGGCGTGAGGGCGGTGGATGCGGCAGCGGGGGACGGCGAAGCGGCGCTGGGCCGCATTGCCGAGGCGGGTGGGACGATCACGTCCTGATTCTGTGCGGGGTCGGACGGGTTCGAGATCAGGGAGACGAAGACGATGGGATTGACGCGCGAGGAGGCTTGGGAACATCTGTGCTCGTGGACGGAGACGGACGCCTTGCGGCGGCACGCTCGCTCGGTGGAAGTTGTCATGCGCGAGGCGGCTCGCCGCTACGGCGGACCGGATGCCGATCCGGAGCGATGGGCCATCGCCGGAATGCTGCACGACGCCGACTATGAGAAGTGGCCCGAGGAGCATCCCCACCGCATCGTTGCCTGGCTGAGGGAGAAAGGCGAGGAGGAGATCGCCCACGCGGTCTCCGCTCACTACACGAAGTGGGGCGTCCCCTATGAGTCCGTTCTCGACAAGGCTCTGCTCGCGTGCGACGAGTTGACCGGATTCATCGGAGCCTGCTGCCTCGTGCGACCCGAGGGCGTCAGCACCCTCAAGGCCAAAAGCGTCAAGAAGAAGCTCAAGGACAAGAGTTTTGCCGCCAAGGTCGAGCGATCGGAGGTCCAGGCCGGCGTCGAGATGTTGGGGGTTGAGCTGGCCGATCACATCACGTTCGTGATCGAGGCTCTCCGGCCTCACGCCGAGGAGCTCGGCATCCAGGGCAAGGGCGGCTCCTGAACCCTTGACGGGTCGACTTCGTCGGCCTCCGCCCAGGCGTTAGGATCATCCCACGGAGGATGGATTGCCATGGACAAGCAGAAGCCCATCGTCGCTGTCGTCGGAGATGGAATCATCGAACCCGGTTCCACCAAGGAGCTCCTGGCGGAGGAACTCGGTCGTCGGCTCGTCGACCACGGGTACCGGCTGCTGACGGGGGGACTAGGTGGGGTGATGGCCGCAGCGGCGCGGGGGGCTCGCGGCTCCTCCTGCCACACGTCCGGAGACATCATCGGTATCCTCCCGGATGATGACGTCGTGGAGGTGAATCCTTGGATCGACATCGCGCTTCCCACCGGTCTCGGCCATGCAAGGAACTCGATCGTGGCTCACGCCGATGCCGTCGTCGCCGTCGGTGGAGGAGCGGGGACACTTTCCGAGATCTGCTTCGCTTGGCTTCACGATCGTCTCATCATTGCCCTGGATTGTCCCGGTTGGAGCGCCCGCGTGGCGGGGGCTCCGCTGGACGGACGCAGACGATTCGAAACCATGGACGACGACCAGGTCTGGCGCGCCGCGGATCCCGCCCAGGTATTGATTCTGCTGGAAGATCACCTGCCTCGGTATCGAGCCTCACTCGATCTTTCATGACGTCGTCCGATCGCTTTCGTCTCATCGTGCTCCGTCATCCGCGGGAGGCGAAGTCGCCTCTGGGTACGGCGGATCTCTTGGTTCGGGAGATCCCGGACACCCTGGTCCGCACGGGATTGTCGTGGCCCAACCTCCAGGCCGCCTCGGGGGATGAGTCCGTCACCGCGGCCCATTGGGGTGTCCTGTTCGTGGGGACCAAGGCTGACCGGAAGAGGCTGCTGCTCGGTTCTGGAAGTGGAGGCGGTCGGAGGTTGGTTTTCCTCAGCCGAAAGGGAAAGGCGGTGGAGGACGACACTTCTCTCAGGGAATCCCTCGAGGGATTGGTCCTCCTGGACGGCACTTGGCGACAATCGAAGGCGCTCTGGTGGAGGAATCCCTGGCTGCTCCGCCTTCGGCGAGTGATGCTGAACCCTGATGCGCCGTCGCTTTATGGGAAGCTGAGGCGGGAGCCGCGCCGCGAATGTCTCTCCACTTTCGAAGCGGCCATCCTGGCGCTCCGCGAACTCGGTCGCGTCCAGGAACCGTCGGTCTTCTTCGAGGCACTGAAGGCCCATCTGGACGGGCTTGCTGGGGGGACGGCGGGGCCCCGACGATCAGGGACGCCTCGGAGCGACGGTCAGGACCGCCGGTGACGCGACGTCGAAGGTGACGGAGCCGCTCTTGCCCACTTCGACGTCGGCGAGCTTGAACTCCGATCGGGTCGCCGAGGCCCCCTCGATGCCGTAGGTGCCCGACGGAAGACCTTCCAGTCGAACCTTCGTGGGGACACGGACGTCGAGGACGACGACGCATTCGCCGTCGGGAATCCAAAAAGCCGTCGGGAGCAGGGATCGGGGGCGGGAGCTCGTCGCCGCAATCCGTACCGAACCCCGCGGAACACGGCTCATGTATCTTCTCAGGAATCGGGTGCCGTCGGCATCTCGGACGACGGGGCCGTCGGGAGCCTCGAGATCCACCCAGAAGTACCCGCCGCCCCGGCGACTTTGAGGATCGCCGAGGACGTACCTGGACCACGACGATGTCCGGGCGGTGACCAGGTCTTCCCGGAGCATCCGGTGGTCGGCGCCGATTCGCTCCAACTGAGCGGCTTTTGTCTTCCAGCGCCGCGCGCGGTTCGACAGTCCCTGAAGCGATGCTGGGCTGACTCCGCGGTACCGGTGGTAGGAGAGTTCCTCGAGGGTGTCGAGGGCACCCGGAATGCTGGCCATCGCATCCGCGTAGGCGAGCGAAGCGCCCAGATCCTCACATGACGGGGCGATGAAACGGGTGGGGAAGCCGGCGTCCTCGAGCCTTTGTCCAGCGGCGACCATCGCCCGGCCGACGAGTTCACCGGACCACTGGGGAACGTTGTCGGGCTCGAGAAGGATCTCCCAAGTTTCGGGCACGATCCCGAAGGTCTTCTTCAGGTGAAGGAGCGTCGCGAGCATGAACTCCGCGTACTCCTCGGGGTCGTCGTGGATGTAGAGCGTCCCTGGGCCGCTTTGCTTCGTGAAGGCGACGTAGCAGACGTTGATCGCCAGGCTTCGCCCCGCCTTGGCCATGGCCTCCTGATAGGGGAGGACCATGCGTCGCACCGTCAGGTCGAGCTCCGTGAAGTGAAACCCCTTCCAGTTGATGTGGTGGGGGTCCCCGTCGTCGTTCGTCGTCGCATACCAAAGCTTGCGATACTCGGAGAACGGCAGCGCGCCCGACCGCATGCGTTCGAAGTTGTCGACCGCGTTCTCCACGCCGGACCGGACCTCGAGCCGCAGTCGATTGACTCCCAACTCGATGCCCTTACGAATGAGGTCGGGGACGTACCGGTCAAAGTGGCGGCTCTCCCAAGGTGAGCCCGCAGTGGCCTCCCAGGCATCGATGGTCTGGAACCGCTGCTCGGTTCTTACGGTGACGGTGACGGAAACATCCCTGCCGCCGCATCCCATCGCCGCCAGCAGCAAAAGGACGGTGCCAAGGCCCGCCTCGCGCATCGCGGGACTCAATGATCCATGCCGAGCTTATCCAGCTTGGGAGCGATGACGGCCCGGCAGTAGCCCTGGCGAGGATTGTTGCGGTAGTAGTCTTGGTGATAATCCTCCGCCTTCCAAAAGGGGCCGGCGGGGGTGATCTCCGTGACGATGGGATCCCGGAAGTCAGCCTGCGCGCGATCGCGCGAGGCCTCCGCGGCCTTCTTCTGTTCCTCCGAGTGGTAGAAGATCACCGATCGGTATTGCGTGCCCGTGTCGGCTCCCTGGCGATTTAGGGTCGTCGGGTCATGCATCTTCCAAAACCACTGGAGGAGCTCATTGTAGGTGATCTTGCTCGGATCATAGGTGACGTTGACGACTTCGGCGTGTCCCGTCCGCCCGGTGCACACCTGTTCGTAGGTCGGCGATTCCACGTTGCCGCCCATGTAGCCCGATTCCGCCTTGACGACGCCGTCCAGTCGCTCCATCACGGCTTCCGAACACCAAAAACACCCGGTTCCAAACGTGGCGATTTCGAGCTTCCTCGAGTCATGGGGCGTGGGCGTCATGTTTTCGGTCATGGGCTTGTCTCCCTCCCGCTCGGCGGGTGGCTGTTCTGTACAGGCCGCCAGAATGGCGACGAGGATGGCGAAGACCATCGATCTACGTGTCATGGAGCCTCCTCACCTGCCGGACCATTCCGATGAGCAGGTTGAGGTATGGTGCCACATCGCGGGGGCGGTCACGAGACCTGAGGCCACCAACCGCGGAACGGCGAGCGCTCTGCGAGCCACGGGAGAAAAAATCGCGAACTCAATCCCCGGTGCCCGTGTCCTCGATCACGGATCTTTGGACCACGTCCGTCTCCTCCCGCTCATGGCGCCCGAGTCGTTCGATGAGGCTGTGAACCTCGTCCAGAAAAGCCTCGGGTTCGGTCTTCTCCAAATCCGTGCGGGTCAGTCGATCGAGATCTCGAAGGATTTCGGTGTGCTGGGCCTCCAGGCGTTCCACTTCCGGGAGGAATCGGGGGGCTTTCCGGAGGACATCGGACATGTAGCCCCCTTCCTCCTCGAAGGCGAAGTGGGCTTGGACCGTTTCCCGCAGGGCTCGAAGTTTCGCCACGAGCGGTCCTTTCGCCGCCTCGAATCCCTCCGGATTCCGGGTCAAAGTCCCCAGCTCCGAAAGGAGATCCCGCAAATGGCGATGTTGATGGTTCAATTCGGCTTCGAAGTCGTCCCGCGGCATCGGTCGTCCCTCCATGGCTTGTTCACGCGACGACAATGCAAACACAGTGCCAAGATCTCCTTGCCCGGGAGTTTTTCATGACGCAGCTCCATCAGCATAGAATCGGCACTCCCGAGCAAGGGCCCGGGGGCCCACATCGTCGCATCGGGCGTTTTTTCCGAATCTCCTTCCATTTTGGCCTGGGGAATCGATACGATTCGTGAAGTCCAGTTCGACGGCCCCCGGGTCTTTCGGACGAGGCTATTTGCCGATTGCGCCCCAACCCATGAATACTTTTCGGAGGAACTCTGAACATGACACGCGGATTCTCTCGTCTTAGATTGTCGGCGGCGGCCCTGCTTTGCGCGGGGATGCTGGCCGCGTCGGCCGATGCGCAGCTCGTCGGCCATGCCCCCAACCTGGGCCCGCGGCTCACCCAAGCCCAGGTCACGAGCGGCGCTCTGAGCCTTCTCGATTTGCGCCGCGAAGGTCGGAGGATTTTCACGACCCCCTTCAACAAGCTGGACGGTCACGGCGAGGCCTATGATCCCACCAACCCGGATCACACCAGCTTCGGCAACCGTCCGACGCTTCAGAACAACGGGACATTCCTGCGGGTGAACGGGCTCGACGCCCAGACCTGCTTGGAGTGTCACGGTATCGTGAGCAACTCGACCATTCCGGCCACCCTCGGTATCGGAGGCGTGGGCGGCATGAACACGAGCCCCATGTTCATGACGCGGAACATCGACGTCGATGACAGCGCGAACAACGGCTTCGCCGCCTTTGACGGGCGTCTCATCAACCCGCCTTTCCTGTTCGGCGCCGCCGGTGTCGAAGCCTTGGGTAAGGAGATGACCGCCGACCTGCAGGCTCTCAAGATGCAGGCGATGCTGAACCCGGGGACCGTCATTCCCCTTATCACGAAGGGCGTGAACTTCGGATTCATCAGCTACGACGGCGCCAACTTCGACACGACGGGCGTGGTGGGCATCGAGCCCGATCTCGTCGTGCGCCCCTTCGGTCGCAAGGGTGAGAACTTCACGACCCGCGATTTCGATCGCGGCGCCATGCAGTTCCACATGGGAATGCAGCCCGTCGAAATCTTCGACCTCCAGGGACTTCCCACCAACACGGACGGCGACGGTGACGGAGTGGTCAACGAGCTGACCATCGGAGAGATGAGTGTCCTGCATCTCTTCGCCAACCTCCAGAAGAAGCCGGAGATCATTCCCCAGCCTGGGGCCTTCGAAGGCTTCATCACGTTCATGGCCATGGGGTGTGGGGATTGCCACAAGCCGGTTCTCGTGACCGACTCCAACGATCACAATTTCTCGTATCCCGATGTGGGGACGGATCCTTCCGCGAACATCTACGCGACCGTCGATCTTCGGCAGGCTCCGATGAATTTCTTGGACATGCCGGGAGCGGGTGTGGCCGTGTTCCTCTTCGCCGATCTCAAGCGGCACGACATGGGGGCGGGGCTCATGGAGTCCTTCGGTTCCCCGTTGGACGCCCAGTTCACGACGGCGCGTCTGTGGGGAATCGCGGACACCGCGCCCTACCTGCATGATGGACGGGCCACGACTCTGTCCGAAGCCATTCTGGCCCACGGCGGGGAAGCTCTCGCGGCGAGGAATAGCTTCGCCGGTTTGGCCCCCGGGCAAAAGCTGAACGTCCTCGCCATGCTGCGGTCGCTTCGGACGCCTGTGAGCCCGAACACCAACCTCGGACCCCCGCTTTTGAATGTCAACAACTAGCCTCCGTACAGAAGGCTTCCATGCTTCAGGGCGCGATCCTCGGGGTCGCGCCCTTTTTCGTTAGGTCATGCGGATTGGGAAACCCTCTCGATGCGATCTGAGATTAATTTCCTAAGATACATATTCAATCTATTGAGATATCGATGATTCTGTTGGCGTGATCCACTGGAAGCCTGGTTGGATTCTTCATGTCACCCTCTTCCCAACTCGATCCGTAAGGGGTAGGATCAGGGTTGTTGCCGAGCCCTCCCCAGTGCGGTTCACACCTTCGAGATCGCTCGGCGTGTTGTTGCATGATTTCTCAACTCTATGCTTGGAGGTCTTCATCCATGAAGGATCACCACTTCCGTGTTCCTCTTGCGGCACTAGCACTCCTGCTTGTCGCCCTCATGTTCTCGCCCGCTGTCGCGCAGACGAGCCTCAGCGGCCCAATTACCCCCGTCCCCGTCATTCCCATCTGCGACCCGTCTCCGAACCTCATCTACCGGATCACTCAGGCTCAGGTCACGAGCGGCCAGCTGACCCTCTTTAACCTGCGGAAAGAGGGCTTCCGGATTTTCACCACCCCGTTCAACAAGGGGGACGGATTCGGTGAGTCCTACGACGTCAACAATCCGGATCACACCAGCCCCGGCAATCGACCGACCCTCCAGAACAATGGCACGTTTCTGCGCGTGAACGGCCTGGATGCCCAAAGCTGCGTGGAGTGCCATGGTGTGGCCAGCAACGCTTCGATCCCCGCGGCCTTTGGAGTCGGGGGCGTTGGGGGAATCTCCACGAGTCCTCTGGCCGGCCCGCAGAACATCGATGTCGACGACAGCGCCAACAATGGTTTTGCTTTCTTCGATGGTCGACTCATCAACCCTCCATTCATTTTCGGGGCCGCCGGCGTGGAGGCCGTGGGGAAGGAGATGACGACGGATCTACAGAACCTCAAGCTTCAGGCCATGCTGAATCCCGGCGTCCCCGTGTCCCTCGTCACGAAGGGCGTCAACTTCGGCGTGATCGTCTACAACTCAAGCACGGGTCTCTTCAATACGTCGGGCGTCGTGGGGATCGATGACGATTTGGTGGTGCGGCCGTTCAGCCGCAAGGGTATCAATCACACCACCAGGGATTTTGATCGCGGAGCCACTCAATTTCACTCCGGCATGCAGCCCGCAGAGGTCCTCATCAGCCAAGGACTTCCGGGGAATGCTGACGGAGACGGGGACGGTGTCGTCAATGAACTGCTGATCGGAGAGATGAGCGTGCTGCACATTTTCTCCAATCTCCAGCCCAAGCCGTTTGTTGGCCCCTCCACCACTCCCGACGGATACAACGCGTTCGTTTCGACGGGATGCGCCGAGTGCCACATTCCCGTGCTGACGACGGATTCCTACATCCACAACTTTTCCTACCCGGACGTTCCCACGGATCCTTCCGCCAACATCTATCTCTCGGTGGACCTGCGGAATCCTCCGATGAGTTTCCAGCAAGCCGGGAATGGCGTGGCCGTGGCCCTGTTTGCGGACCTCAAACGGCATGACATGGGAGTGGGTCTCATGGAGTCCACGGGTGGGCCTCTGGACAGAGAGTTCACGACGGCAAGACTCTGGGGCATCGCCGACACGGCGCCCTATCTCCACGACGGTCGGGCCTTCACTCTGTGCGAAGCCATTCTGGCTCATGGGGGTGAGGCCCAGAACGCGAGGAACGCTTTCGTGGCGCTTTCGCCCTCGGCCCGGAACGCTCTCCTCGATTTCCTCAGAACACTCCGGACGCCCCTGAATCCCAACCAGGGATTCGGGCCCCCCATTCCGAATGTGAACAACTGAGTTCTGTCAGGAGCCTGCTTTGAATCGTCGGGGTGTGTCGGCTGTGCCGACACACCCTTTCCCCCTTACGTCTGAGAGGGTTTCTTGATCGAACCCTCGATGTGGGCCGCTCGCTCGAGGGCTTCGCGCCCCTTGGCTTCGGCACCACTTTGAATGAGGAGCTGGCCCAGCATCTTCAGCGGTCGGACCAGCACCGGATGGTTCTTTCCGACCCAGCTCTCCCAGCGTCGGATGAGGCGCCGGAGCAAGCCGATGGCTTGCGGCGTCTTTCCCAGGGCGGCGGCGCATCGAGCTTGCTCGATCACGGCCAAGAGGGTGTCCGGATCCCTCGGCCCCACCGCGGACTCCAGCTTCTTGACGGCTTGTTCCGCGGACGAGTAGCCGCTCTTGGCATCACCCGCGCGTCGTTGAGCCCGAGCGAGTCGACGATAGAGAACCCCGACCCGCGAACCTCTCCACGCGGTGTTGTTCTGGCTGCGCTGGACGGCCTCCGCGAGGTACTTGACGACCTCATCCGTCCTTCCCCGTTTCTCCGCAATGTCGGCGCGGCGGGCGAGCACACGGGGGATTTCGGGATGGTCTTTCATCA
>DRQF01000270.1 GCA_011369445.1 Planctomycetota bacterium
ACGACGGCGCCGGTGTTGGGCCCGCCGGTCGGAGACTGAATGGCGGAGGAGTAGGGGAAGTAGCGCGACCCCAGGATGAGGTCGTCGATGCCGTCCCCGTTGACGTCTCCGGCGTTGCGCACGATCTCGGGGAAGAAACTCGTCGTGCTGAAATCGACGAGGAGGAGAAGACTGTGGTCACTGCCCGAGAGGATACGGAGCTTCCAAGGGTTGCGATTGAGCAGGACCACTTCTCGGACTCCGTCGCCGTTGAGATCCTTAACGGTGTCGAGGATGTAAACGGTTGGGCCTACGAGACCGAGATTCGGTGTTGAGAGAATGACATTCCCGGTGGCGCCCGAGAACAGGAGGAGGCTTCCTCCGCTGAGACCCGTTGAATAGCCAAGTACGTCGTCATGGCCATCCTGGTCGACGTCCCCGGCGTCGCAGGCCGCTCCCAGATTCTGGGACGGGGGGCTCGCTGGGTTTGGAGTCATGAGCGTGTGAATGAGGCTTCCGTCCTGCCCGGAGTGGACTTGAATTGCTCCATTGGCATTTGCGAAAGAAGATTCGACAGGAATCACCAACAGGTAGTCTGAGAACCCATCGCCATTGACGTCCCCGCCTCGTCGAAGATGCATTCCGAATCCAACTCCTTGAGCGTTTCCGAGATGCTCGAACCTCAAGGGTAGCTGTGCCGAAAGCGCACCACACATCATGACCCAAGCGAAGAGATGAAAACGTTGCAGCGGGAGCTTCATCGCGCATCCCTCCTCAGATCGCCCGGGTAGGTGAGGGGACGCACCCAGCGCAGAATCGTGGTGGCCGAAGCGTCCAGGTTGGTCATGATTCCACGGCCGCCGATGAGGGGGTACTCGAAATTGAGGTTTTCACTCCACGTTGCGCGTTGGAAGACTTGCGGAGGAATAAGGTTGGGATCCACGTTGACTGACGTGAGACCCGTCCGATCGAACGCAAACCACTGCTGCTCCGGCGGCCGCCAGTAGTAGGCCACGTTGGATTGGTCGGCGACGCCCGCGGGACCCTGCCAGGTAGGGCGATCCGGGTAGCCCCAGAGGCTGATGGATTGGAGCGACTGTGAGGGGTTATTGTTGAACGGAACCCGGATCGGGAAGCGGGCGTCGAAGAGCCAACCGTAGAGCCCGTTGCAGTCGTAGCGCCAGACGTCGTCGAACTCGATGAACGAGGTGGAGGTGATGGGGGGCGAGGTGGAGCCGGTGAAGACGGGGCCCGTGAAGCCGGACTCCACGAGGTGGCTCCAGTTGATGTCGCCCCAGGCGTTGGAATCCAGATGGACTTCGTCCACGGGATAGTTGACCCCCTTGAACTCCTGCAGGCTGGTCATGGTGATGGGGTCGAACAGGTCGCTCTCGGGATGGATGTAGGCATTGATGCGGCGCATGGGCACGAAGCCCGCCCGCGGGACCACATAGGAGCCACCGCAGCTGAGCCAGGGCGGCGAGGTATTGGCGGGAAGCTCGACGTAGGCGGCCTCGTCGGGGAAAAACCGGATGTCCTCGCCCGCCACGCGGGTCACGATGCCGGGTTGGGTGCTGACGACCACGTCCCATTCGTGGGCGGAAAGGGTGCCCGCACCCTGGAATGTGCAGGTGATCACCACGACGCCGGCGGAACTTGCCCTCCGAAGGGTGACGACCCGGCCGATTGGAAAAAGGTCCATCTCCGTGAAGGGGTCGATGAACAGGTCGTCGAAGGACGACGTGGGGCGAATCACCACGGAGGAATTCGCGGCCAAGTTGGAGACGGGAATGCCCGAGTAGGTCGTGTCCACCTTCAAGGTGTCGTCGTTGGCGGTGGTGGTGAGTCGGGTGATGACAGGCCACCAGTCCCCCTCCATCATGTGGTCGCTGAGCTTGGGAGCGTTCAGTTGGAGAGAGGGGGGCGTCTGCGTGGGGGGGCGGCGGAGGGCGTCGTGGGTGACGAGCACCGCATAGCGACGGAAGGCCGTCTTGAGAAAGGTGGGCAGATAGGCCGGCCCGTCGAAATCCGTCGCCGCGAGAAGAGGAGCGGTGTTGGCGTCGAAGACCATCTGATCGATGGTCGTCGATACGAACTTACCCTCGAAGAGTTCCTTGTTGTGGAAGGTGGGGGATAGGAGGTTTTTCCGAATCGTTCCTGGCGGAAGAGTCGAATCGGGCGTGATCACGGAGCCGATGAAGCGTCCCACGGGCCGCGTGAAGACGCCAAGGTATTCGTCGTTGGGGCCTCGGACCTCGACCTTGTAAAAGCGGCTTTCCGTCAGGAGAGCATCCAGATAGCCATTGCCGCCGTAATTGGAAATGGGGTCGGGTATCGTCACGTCATAGCTGTGCAGGCCGCTCGACGTCGCCTGGAAAACCGTTCCGGAGACCTCCTTCCAGAGGTTCTGGCGCAAGGCTTCGATGCCATGGAGCGTTCCGCCAGTGCTCACACCGGACGGGGGCGGGTCGCTTTCCAGCAGTCGGTAGCGGTGATTGGCCACGGTGGGGAATGTGATGCGCATGACGTGATTCGTTCCCGTGGTCGTGAACTTCGCCAGCGACGAGATCCGAAAGACCGATTGAGCGTCCAAGGGGTTCGTGCCCGCCAAGCGTTCTTCGTTGTCGGTGGCGCCGTCGCCGTCCGTGTCGGCGTCGAGAAAGTTCGTCGAAATCTCGGCGCTGTCAGCGATGCCGTCCTCGTCCGAGTCCTGCTTGTTGTCGAGGTGCTTCGAGAGGAAGGCCAGCGCGATGCGAGCTTGTTCCGCATCGGCATCCCGCATCCCGTGGCCTTCCCCGGCAAAGACGATCGTCCGGTTGGGGATGCCGGCGGTGAGGCATGCGGCGTTGAAACTGGTGGCCTGATACTGAGGCGAGAAGCGATCGATGGCGCCCGCGCGCCAAAGGACGGGACCCGTGAACGCCAGATTGTTGGGATTGGCGGTATTCGGGCCGATGAGCTTGTTGATGGCGGCATTGAGACTGAGGATGTTCGCCAGCGTGGCGTTGTAGAGGCCCGGGTCCTGGTAGGGAGCACTTGCCCAGGGATTGAGAGTCTGGGTGATGCGGTCGAAATTGAGCTGAGGGAAAATGAGAAACTTTGCTCCCAGAGGCCCCCAATTGCCAGGATACGCAAAGCGGTAGAGCGGAGAGTAGTGATCGTTAATCGGGTCGGGCATCGATGTGCTGAAGATCTTCGTGCGGACGTCCGTGAATCCGGAGACCATGCCGAAAAGTTGCATGATCGTTGGGTCGTTCGTGTCGTAGCTGGGCGGACCCACGGCCTGCATCCCCGAGGGGGTTTCGACGGACTGCACTCCACCGAAGTCGGGATGGAGGAGCGTGTTGGGGCGCAGGTAGATGAAGGCGTGGTCGCCCGGTCCGCGGAAGTTGGCGGGGTTTCCTCCGGCCGCGCCCAGGGTGGCGGCGGCTGTTCGGATGCCGGTGAGGGTGTCGTGGGGTTCGATTCCAGGAAGCGCGCTCTCGAGGGCGGACATCATGCCGGCCATCTGGCCGTAGTCGGTGTGGATGTCCAACCCCAAGACCCCGGCCGAACTCCCGCCGGAGATGATGAGTTGATTCGGATCGACGGGGAACTGGTTGCTGTCGCCATCGGGAGGCATCCCAAGCGCCCACGTCGAGTGATACTTGATGAACCGAACCGCGTCGCGGAGTTGCTGAAGGATCTCCGGTGTCGTCCAACCCACTTTCGCCGTGACCGGTGGATAGACGCCTCCCTCCGTCTTCATGCGGCTGAGGTTGCCGTGATTGATGTAAAAGCAGGTGTAGCCTGCCGCGAGGAGGGGAACCACGCGGCGGATGGCGGAATCGGCGTAGAAGATGTCGACCCCGGGATCGGACTGAAAGCCGTGGCTGGCGATGAAGATGACGCCCTTGTGATTGAGGGGAACGTCCTGGGGAATGATGGCCACCACTTCGCCCTGAAACGTGAGGGACAGATTGGGACGATGAATATCCGTCCAGGGGAGTTGTCGGACGTTGTAGAGCGAGATGTTGTAGGCGGGGCGCCCTGCGGGCGCCAAGGTGTCGTTCAGGACGGGCACGGGTAACGGCGCGGTCTGGGCGGACGCCGTCATGGTTTCAGCGCCGAGCAGAACGATCAACGCCGCAAATCGTGCGAGCTTGTGGGGGGGGCATGGGTGTTCATTGGGGAACTCCTTCCTTGTCCGAAGAATCACCTGCCTTTGTCCTTGGCGCAGAACAGGGCTTCAAGCCCCTGGAGGGTCGAGAGGCTTCGTCGCACGCCGTGGCAGCCTCGACATTCCATCAGAGCGCGAGGGGCCTGTCAAGAATTATTGGGTCCTTCGACAAAAACTGGCGCGGTACCCTTCCTGGCCGGGCCGGCGGACTCTACAAGTACGTGTAGGTCGTCGTGGCGGAGCAACCTCCGGGTGACGTGACGACGACCGTGGCGGGCCCGACGGGGCCGGGCGGCGTAGTCACCGCGAGCACCGTCGCTCCGGCCGTGTTGACCGTGGCGGGATTGCCACCGATCGTGACGGTGGTCCCTGGGCCGAATCCCGCGCCCAGGATGATGAGATTCGCCCCTCCCGCAGCCGGTCCCTGGGGATTGATGGCGTTGTTGATGACGGTCTGCGGGTTCAGAGTCGTCGCGGCGCTCTGACCGTCGGGATGAGTCACCGTCAAAGTCGCTCCGCAAGCGGTGCCCGCCGGATAGGGAAAGACGATCTGCGTATCCGTGATCAAGGTCGGCGTCACTGGGTTTCCGTCCACCGTGAGGACGAGGTTCGGCACGAATCCGGTTCCCGAGACGGTGATGGGAGCGCCCGGGAGGGCGCTCGGAGGATTGATCCCCGTGATCGTTGGCGGCGGACCGACGACGACGTCGAGAATGAGACCGTTGCTCACGGCGAGCTGCAGGGGCGATGCATTCTCGGCGACCACGGCTTGGTAGGTGGCGGTTGCGGCGAAGGGAATCCCCGTAGGCAGGAAGAGCTGCCAAGGTGTGGGGGTGGCTGGAAGAAGGGCCGGCGAGCCGACGCCGAAGGTGTCGGCCAGGATGAACGTTCCCGGCGGAAGGACGGGAAGGGCCAAGGGAAAGCAGAATGCTCCGAAGGGCAAAGCGATCTGCTGGCTCCCGTCCGCGGCCCCGAGGACACCGAAGAGAATGAAGTCCGCCGGGTTTGGATTGGTGGGCGGCTGGCCCACTTCCAGGGTGATGGGCTGGAAAGTCGGAACGGTGACCCGTCGGAAGAAACCTCCCGAGGAGCCGTTGACGGTGAGGATGTCGAAGGGGCCGCCTGCGCCTTGACCGACGTTGCCCGCGAAACAGGGGTCGGTGAGGGGCGTGGAGATCCAGGACCAGCTCAGAATATCGACGGTCTCGGTGAGGGTCCCCGCTCCTGTCGTGGCCGTGAATCCGACATGGGCCGCGGCACTGGGCAGATTGAGGCCGGCAACGGAAAGCCCGTTGTTGAGGAAGTTGCCACCCGTCGTGAAGTCGTAGGGAACGCTCAACACGGGGGCCGTCAGGTTGTCGAGAAAGATGTCGAGCGTGCCCGGGACGTAGAGCACGCGCATCGTGTGGCTGGCTCCATCCGACATGTTCACGGCCGGTGTGACGCGGCCGATGGAGAACGCTTCGTTCTCGTTGTTGTTGGCCGGGCCGTTGGTGTGGACCGTCAGTTCATTGGAACTCGTGTCCGAGAGGAAGCCGTCCTGAAACGTGTCGATCTCGATCGCCAGACTGTTGGCGAGAGGCGAAGCGTTGGCACCTGGCCCGTACCCGATTCCCCACACGGCGCCGCCCAGAGCATTGGCGCCGGCCGGAGAGTTCTGGATGACGAAAGCCATCCCTTCCGCCTTTGTTCCGTTGAGGGGCGGCGTGATGCGAAACTGGAAGGTGGTGTCGAATCCTCCAAGAACGACATGGGGCGTCGTCGTGAAGGCGGCCCCCGTCTGATTGCTCAGGTTCGGATTGATCCTCAAGACCGCTCCCACTTGTGCGGCGCTCCCGTTCAGTTGGAGCCCCGCGGTGGAGCTGAAGTTGGAGAAGTTGAAATTCTGCGCGGGACTCATCGCGGCCAGGGCAAGCGCCGCGGTCAGTGTGAGTGTCAAACGGGTCATCCTCGGGCTCCTCTCGAGTTCTTTCTTGTGGGATCGACGCGGGTCACGTCAGGCGGGGATTCTAACCGGATGGGGAGTGAAGACGATGGACATTCGAGTTCCGAGGGCTCCCCTGCGGCTCGGGCCGTCGAAGAGATAGAATCGGGCATGACATCCTCGGACAAACCCGCCTGCTCGCCTCCCGACGAGCGCCCGGCGCTCGGCCCCTCGTTCTACGATCCCGAACCCGTGCATCGGGGCACGCCTCGCGTGTCACGGGTCGGAAAGAGGCGTGCCCTGGTTCTCGTCGGCATCCACGTGCTCGTCTTCCTGCATCTGGTGCACTGGCAGCTCCGGGGCGAAACTCTTTCCCCGCTCGAGCCCAGCGAAGCCATGTATACGACGGCCCGGGGGGTCGTGAACGCGGGAGCCATCCTGCTTGGCGCGTCTCTCGTATCCGTCCTGATCTTCGGTCGATTCTTCTGCGGGTGGGCCTGCCACCTCGTGGCTCTCCAAGACGGCTGTGCGTGGCTGTTGAAGAAGCTCGGGCGCCGCCCGCGCCCGCTTCGATCTCGTGCGTTGAGTTGGGTGCCGCTGGCGGCCGGTCTCTACATGTTCGGCTTTCCTCTCTATGTCCGATGGGCCGAGGATTTCGGTTGGCCCGACTTCGGGCTGCATCTGACGAAGAAGTCCTTTTGGGAGACCTTCCCGGGGTTTTGGTTGGGGTTCGCGACCTTCGCCTTCTGCGGCGGTGTCATGGTGTGGTTCTTGGGTGCGAAGGGGTTCTGCACTTACGCCTGCCCCTACGGTGGACTCTTCCGCGTCATGGATAAGCTCGCGCCCTTGCGCATTCGCGTCACCGATGCCTGCAAGGGATGCGGCCATTGCAGCGCCGTCTGCACCTCCAACGTCCGCGTCAAGGACGAGGTCGCCCGATTTGGAATGGTGGTCGACTCCGGGTGCATGAAGTGCCTCGACTGCGTCAGCGTCTGTCCGGAGAATGCTCTCCATCTCGGCTTCGGCAAGCCCGCCGTGGGAGCACGTCCTCGATCGAAGCGTCGCTGGCGACTCCCCTACTCCTGGGGCGAAGAGCTCTTCCTCGTGACTCTTTTCGGCGCAGTCCTCGCGATCTGCGCGGGACTTCCGCGCGAGTACTACCCGTGGGCGACGGCCCTCTACGGGCGGATGCCGCTGCTCTTCTCGCTGGGGCTGGCTTCCGGCACCGCGTTCTTGGGACTCTATCTGTGGAGGTTTTATCGGTCGCCGATGCTCACGCTCCAGACGCTCGTTCTGAGGCAAGAGGGGAGGGCCACCCGCTCCGGGAGAGTCTTCCTCGCCGTCGCCGTGATCTGGTTCGGACTCGTGCTTCATTCCGCCTGGATCCAGGCTGAGACTTGGGTCGCCAACCGTGCCTTCGAGAGGCTGCCCGTGGGCGAGTTGGCCTTCGCTCCCGACCGCGAAGCCCGTCTCACCGGCGAGAATCGGAGCGATATCGCCGCGGCGAAAGAGCACTACGCGGTCGTGCGACGCTGGGGGCTCGTGGGAGACCTTCGCGTGCCCACGAGGCTCGGCAGTCTGGCTCTTCTGGAGGGCGACGCCGAGCGAGCGGCACGTCTCATGCGAGAAGCGATCGCCGTCGACCCGGAATTCGCCTACAGCCACGGCGACCTGGCGAAGATCCTCGCATCCCAGGGACGGTTCGCCGAAGCCAAGGCGAGCATCGAGGAGGCGCTTCGCCTGAAACCGGAAGAGCCGGAGTTCAGGGAGGTGGCCAAGCAGATCCTCGTGCGCCGCGCCGAGCAGCTGGCTCAGTCCGGTGATTTCCCAGCTGCCATCGAGGTCCTGGAGGAGCTGAAGAATCTCACCGGCCCCAATCCGATGCTTGACGCCATGCTCCGGCAACTCAGGGGTCAGTGACGATGCCCAAGCCCGGATGGCGCGTCTCCGCGATTGGGGTGGGGGCCATGACCGGCCTCGTTTGGCTCCTGGCCAACCTTCGAGGCGCCGAGGCGATCGGCGACCTCGCTGCTTGGCGGGATTTGGCCCCGCTTTCCGGCGCCGTGGGGCTGATCACCGGATCGTTGGCTCTCGTCGTGATTCGGGCCCCCGTGCCCTTGCGACGGGGCCTCTTGTGGGGCGCCGGCATGGCGTTCGCCGTCTTGGCGCTCGAGGACCCTTTTTCGGGGCCGTGGATTCGGGTGAAGCCCTGGGCTCCCTGGGCCCATGGCGCCGCGTTGGTCGTGGTGGGCTCGGGCCTGGTTTTCGTTCTTCGTTCTTGCGGCAGGTGGTCGAGGTGGCGCCTGGCCGTGGCGTCTCTTCTGCTCGGCATCGTGGCATGGACTCTGGACAGCCGCATTTTTCCAGGGCACTACGGGAGCTTCCATCTGGCCCTGTGGCTGATGTCCTCGTGTCTGGTCGGCTGGGGTGTGGCGCTGCTTGCGCCTCGAATCTCTTGGAAGATCGCCGGTGCGGGTTGGTGTGCCCTTGCCGCGCTTACCGTGGGATTCGTCCTGGCGCCGCCGCTCTCATCGCCGGAGCGCGCCGATCTTCTCTTCAGGCGCAGCCCGGGAACTCGTCTGCTGCTGGGCCGCCTGCCCGCCCGCTGGCTCGGAGACTCTCGCCCGGAGGATGGGACCGTCGACGAATCTGTGAAAGCCCGACTCGCCGCGCGCGCCTGGGTGGACGAGAAGGCTTTGGACCAGCAGTTCCCAGGGCGGGACCGGTGGGACCTGATCCTCATCACTTTGGACACCCTGCGTCCGGATCGCATGGGCATCTATGGACGGCGGCACTCTGCGACCCCCCACCTCGATGCGTTTGCAAGGGAGGGCCTTGTTTTCGACAACGCCTACGCGGCGTTCCCGTCCAGCCTTCTCGGTCTCACGGCTCTGTTCACGGGCCAGGCCCCGACGGGCACGCGGTTTTTCCAATCCGGCGGGGCTCGGGGGAAAGGGGACGGACACTACGGCGAGAGCACCTTGACGAGTGCCGTGCTTCGCCACGGCTTCCAGACCGCCGCGGCAACGAGTTTTCCGACGGAGTTCCTGGCGCGGCTTGCCCGACATTTCCACGACGACTTCCAATCTCGATCCAACACGTCCCTCCCCGAAGGAGAGGAGAGTCGAGCCGTGGTGGGGGAGGCCATGAGGATCCTCGAGCAGCCTCGGACCTCTCGGCTGTTTCTCTGGGTTCATCTTTTTGCCCCTCACGAGCCCTACCGCTCATTCGAGGACTCGCCATTCGGAAACAAACGCCCCATCGACCGTTACGATGGAGAGATCCATCACATGGACAAGGAGATGGCCCCCCTTCTGAATCTTCTGGATCAACGGGTTCGCGAAGGCCGCGCCTTGGTCGTCATTCACTCCGACCACGGCGAGGAGTTCGGCGAGCACGGCGGCAGCGCGCACCACTCCAGTCTCTATGAAGAGCAGATCCACGTGCCCCTCGTGATCCGGGCGCCGGGTCTCGCGTCCGGTCGAACTTCGTCCCTGGCCGAACTCATGGACCTCCCCGCGACGCTCACCGAGTGGTTGGGCGTGCCGTGGCCAGGCGGGGGCCTCGGTCGAAGTCTCTTGCCTCGTATCCTGGAGGGAAGCGTTCCCGACTCCGCGCGACATCCCGCTCCGGACATCGCCTTCTTCCAATTCCGGCAACCGGGTCGCACGAATGGCGTCTTGGATGGCCTGAGGCGGGGGGACTGGAAACTCATCGCTGACCGAACGTGGAATCTGTGGGAACTCTACGATCTGAACGCGGACCCGGGAGAGAGAAGAAACCTGGGACCACGTTCTCCGCCTGAACTCGCTCGGCTCCGTCCCTGGTTGGAAACAGTGTCCCATCTCGCCTCGGGCACGGGCGAGAACGCTCCATCGAGGGAGCGACTCTCGCCGCGGGATGCGCTCCTGGATGCGTACGTTCGCGGGCAGCCCCTGCCGCCGACGGATCACACGCCAGCACTGGCGGCACTTTGCCAAGGGCTTCGGGGTGAATCCGACGCGGTGGCGAGGCTGCGCGGCGAAATGGAGGAAGCCCAGGGGATCGACGCCGTCGTGGATGCGGCGGCGCTTCTGGTGGCGGGCGACGAGACGTGGCGAGAGCCCTTGGCCGATCTCGTGATCGGGCCGTTCCTTCCGCGCATCGTCGATCGTTTCGTGCTCCGAGTCCTCGCCGAGCACGGCGGCGAGGCGGCTCTCCTTCCCCTCTACACCCGCGTACTGAAGGGGATGCCCGCCGTGGAGGTCCTGCCGCTGCTTCGCATGGTCCTCTCGCGGTCGGAGGCCGATGACGTCGCTCCCCTGATCCGACTGGGCCTCGGTTCCGACGACAAGGGAATACGGGATCTCGCGGGGGAGCACGCCCGACGGGGAGGCTGGGAAGCCTCGCTTTCGACAGCCCGAAGCGCCGAGGATGCGCTTCGAGAGGGGCGCCAGATTGCGCTGCGACGGGAGGGGATTCCTCTGGCGGAAGACTCCCAGCGCCGGGCGGCCTCGCTCATGCGTTCAATGGGTGTGCTCGACTGGGGTGCGGCCTTTGAACATATGTACTTCATGGCATCCCTCGGGGAACGGTCCCGTGCGGGGCGCAACCTTCGCGCGTGGTTCCAACCCGACGATTCGAGAACGGGATTCGCCGCACAGATGCTTCGCCGGCTCCTCATCGCCGCAAAGACAGATGCCTTCGCGATGAACGTCTCGGTCAAGGGGCCTCCGGTTGCACGCGCGAAGTTCGACGATTTCCGGCTCGTGGTTCCGGTGAGCGTCCACGTCGCCGACGGGTCTCGAGCGCTTCTCGGTGGCGAACTGCGCGGAAGCGACTACCTGGTTTGGCAGGCTTTGGACGAGAAGAACGCACCCCTGGGCCAGCCCGTCCTCCACCCCCTCCCCGTCAACGGCATCCTCCCAGGGGAGACGCGCACCGTGTTCATGCTGATCAGAAGATCGGAGATGCCTCACGCCGTTCGGCGCCTGGCGATCGTGATTTGTCGAGGGACCACGCCGGTGTGTTCTCCCGCGATCGTTCCAGTGAAACGATAGAGTGGGGAGAGCCGCCGCCTCGAAACGCGCTTTTCGCTATACTGTGAGTCGCGCAATGAGAGAGAAGAACCATTGAAGCCAGGAAAGCTGGAGTCCGCCGGATCGAGGCAACCTCCCGCGTGGGCAAGCATCGGCGGGTCCGTTGTCAGCGTTGTCGCCCTGGCGTGGTTGGCCGCTGAGATCGCCTCACCCCGCGGCGCACGTCTGGAGGGCGTGACACTCCGTGACCTCGCCCTTCTCGCATCGGTGAGCTTGGCCGTCGGCGCCGCGGCCCTCGTTCTTCTTCTCGCAGGAGCGTTCCTCGAGAAGCTCGTTCCGGGGAAGACGCTCCGTGACGTCTTCCGCGCCGCTCCTTGGTTCGTGGCGGCGGTTGTTCCCGTCTGGGGGCTCTTCGACGGAGCGTGGGTGCGCCAGCAGGCCTGGCGCACCCCGGCACGGTGGGCGGCGGTCTTGTTGCTCGGTGTCGCGGGAGTCCTTTGGAGCGCCCTCATGCGCCGGGTTCGCCACCGTCGGAGCCTCGCCGCATTGTTTCTTGTCGCAGGCGTTGTCGTCGCTGTCTTGGATCAGGCGTTTCTCGTCTCTCTCTACGCTCCCCTCCATGTTTTCTGGCTTCTCGTGATGATGGCGGCCACCGCCTCGGCGGCGGTACTGCTACGCATCCCGTTTTCCCGCTGGGTCGGGACAGGCGTCGTCGTGGTTAGCGCGATGGCGGCCGTGGCCGTTGCGGCCGGACGCCTCCCCGGGGAGAGCATTGCCGACCGGGACCTCCTCCTGCGCCGCTCCTCCTTCAGCCGAAAACTCCTCGTTCTTCTTCCCCGCCGCAATCGGCGAATCGTCGGGAGCCGGGAGATCGACCCTTCGATCCTCGTGACCCGCGACTATCCTCACCAGGATCTGCTCGATCGTTTCTTCCCAGACCGTAGGCGTTTCAACGTCGTGCTTATCACTGTCGATACTCTTCGAGCGGATTACTGTGGATTCCTGGGGAGCCGACGGGGACTGACACCTCGGATGGATGAGTTTTCCCGGCAGTGTTTCATCTTCGAGAATGCCTATGCGGCTTATCCGTCGACGATGTTCTCGGTCACATCTTTTCTTACCGGTTTCTATCCGTCGGCAACCGCCAAGGAAAGTCGGAAGTCCACCCGTGAAGATGCCCCCCTTCAGCTTCGCATGAAGGAACAGGGATGGAGGACTTTCGCGGAAACGACCTTCCCTGAGGTTGTTTCAAGGGACTTGGACAGCCTCACCATCGGATGGACGGAAGCGAATAACCCGAGGCCGGGGGAACCGCGGAGAGAGCGACAGGGCGACCGCGTCGTCGATCGTGCACTGAAGCGCCTCGGCTCGATCGATGGTTCCACGCCGTGGATGTTCTGGCTGCATCTGTTCGACCCTCATGCCTTCTATTCCCGACACCCAGAGTTCGACTACGGAACCGAGACTCGGGATCTCTACGCGGGCGAGATCGCTTTTGCGGATTCCCATCTGGGACGATTTCTTTCAGCGCTTGCCGCGCGACCGGATTGGGAGCGAACCGTCGTCATTCTTCACGCGGATCACGGCCAGGAATTCTTCGAGAGGGGCGGTGAGGGACATGGGTCAACGCTGTACGAGGAGCAGGTCCACGTGCCTTTGATCATCCGTCTCCCTGGCCGTGAGCCCCACAGAATCTCCACCCCCGTGAGTCTCGTCGACTTCGCTCCCACACTCACCCATCTACTGGATCTGGACGATCCCCTTCCGCGCAATGGAAGGAGTCGTTTGGGCTTGATGTTGGGGGACGAATGGCCGGATCGCGAACGCGAACTTCCAGTGTTCTTTCAACTCCACGACGGGAGCTTCGGACAAGGTGAACTCGACGGGATGCGATGGCGATCGTTCAAGATCATCGAGAATCTGCTTCAAAAGGTCGTGGAGGTCTACGATCTCGAGGCGGACCCCGCAGAGAAACACAATCTGGCCGTCAAGAATCCGGATCTTCTCCAACGCCTGATCCCCTGGCTCCGGGCAGAGCAGACTGCCGCGTCGCGCGTGGCTCTTCTGGATGGCGTCTCCCGCCGAGGGGTGTCGGTCGCGGAACTCGATGACTGGATTCGGCGAGGCTACAAGTTCAAGGCTTTTGCCGCCATGACGGAGGCGCTGCAACGAGGCGACGTGAGCGTCGAAGACCTTGCACCGATTATCGAGCTTCTGGGGTATGCCGACGTCGATGAAGCTCGTCCGTTTCTGATTGAAGCGTCGAAGTCCTGGACGGGCGCTCCGCTCCGCGGCGCATTGCGGGCGCTCGCGTTCTTGGATGGCG
Organism: Planctomycetota bacterium; assembly: GCA_011369445.1. Lineage (GTDB taxonomy): Bacteria > Planctomycetota > DRQF01 > DRQF01. The sequence goes on from DRQF01000270.1 coordinate 13,407, forward strand.
ACGGGCCGAAGCGGGCCCTCGAGGAGCGGAGTCGGTCGGACGACTCACAGGCCGCTTTGCTCGCCCGCAAGCTGCTCGCTCTTAGGGGCGAAGGGCCCGCCGTCGTGACCGATTTGCGAGAGTCGGGGGGAGAGGACCTCGTTCTCGACGTCTTGGCCCACCGGGACGAGGATGCGGTGCGATTCGCGCGCGCCGTGGTCTCCACAGGCCGCGGCAGTGAATTCGATCAGGGGCTCGCCTTGCGATTCCTCCGCGCTCTCGATGACCCCTGGCTCATGCCGGCGTGTTATGCGCGCGGCGTCTTTTCGCCGTGGGTCAGTTCCTTGACGCGGAACCGGGCGATGGATGCCCTCTTGAGTGCGCCATGGCGCCTCTCCTATCCACTGCTTCGGTGGCTCATCTACAAGGGCCGCGATCCTCTGCGTTCCATCGTGGAGAGAAAGATCGCACCCACCGGAGTCGGCCTCGACATGTCGCTTCTGCGCCACGTCTGCAAGACATCGGAGATGCTGCTCAACGAGTCCGGGGAGAATCCGGATGTCGAGCGGCGCGCGCGAAGCGTGATCTCACTGCTTGAGGCGTCTCGTCGCGCAGGAATCCATGACTGGGGTCTGATCCTCGAGTACTTCAACGCGGGGCTCTCGGGCGGATTGTCCCCGGAGAGAGTTCTGGCGGATCTCGAGGGCTACCGCACGCATCTCGAGGGATTCGAAGCGGAGGTCCCCCCGTTCCTGGACCGCTGGATTCGACTCGTGCGGAGCCGTACGGGGGGGCGGACACCGCATCCTCGCGCCACCTTGGTGCAGTGGGATCCCCCGCCCAAGGAGGGCCTTTGGAGAGGTCTGGTGAAGCTGGAGCTGGCACCGGACGGTGGTGGGATGTTCCCGCTCGCGTATGGCATGGGAGGCGGTGTGGGTTACGCTTTCACCGACAGCAACGATCGCCCCCTGGGTAAGCCGAACGCGGCGTGGCTGCCATGGGACGGCCTCCTGCCGGGGGAGAGCCGCTATCTTCTTCTCTCCTTCGAGGTCCCACCGGGAGGGCGCGCTCCTCACCGCTTGCATTTCATCCCCCTCGAGCGCCATGTCCCGATGGGTTCACCGACGACGGTCGTTCTTGACCCCTGATTCTGCGCCCGTTCCGCCGGCTACTTGGGGCGCTTGCCCCCGACGGGGGCTACACTGGGTCCCGTGCGAAAGGAATCCCCAATGGAGATGAATGACCGGTGAGTGCCGAGATCGATCGACTGGCCGTGGATACGGTTCGCTGTTTGGCCATGGACGCCGTCCAGAG
>DRQF01000271.1 GCA_011369445.1 Planctomycetota bacterium
CTCTGACCCCCGGATCTACCAACCAGCTGCTCTTCGAGCCGTTGGGTGACGCTGGACGCGGATATGGAGTCCTCCTGACGACCACGACGAGTCCTCCCGTGGCCCTCTCCGACGGCCGATTCCTCAACGTCTGGTCGGGAGACGCCCTCGCGAACGCCGTCGTGCAGCCGGGGAATCCCTTCTTCGGCCCCTCTTCCGGCGTCGTCCCCCCGACGGGACCCGCAACGGCCTACTTCAACATTCCCAACCTTCCATGGCTCAGCGGATTCGGTTCCTACGCCCTCGCCTTCACGCTGGATCCGCTTTACTCTCCCAGTCAGATCCGCTCCATCATGGGGCCGCAGTTCGTCGTGATCCCCTGAAGCCGGAGAGACTCCCATGCAGTGCCGCTTGATTCCCGTCCTCGGGAACTCTCAGCGTCTCGATGGAGGCGCCATGTTCGGGAATGCCCCGCGAGTACTCTGGAGCCGATGGTGCCCGCCGGACGACAGCAACCGCATCGCTCTCGCCACGCGCGCTCTCCTCGTTCGCGAGGAAAGGGGACGCAACGTTCTTCTCGAGACGGGGATCGGCGCCTTTTTTCCTCCGGACCTTCGCAAACGGTTCGGCGTCGAGGAATCCGGGCATGTTCTCCTCGACAATCTTCAGGCGCTGGGCCTCTCCGATGAGGATATCGATGTCGTGGTGCTCTCGCACCTCCACTTCGACCACGCGGGCGGTCTCCTCGCTCCCTATGAGGAGGGGGCGACCCCGCGCCTCCTTTTCCCCCGCGCGAGGTTCGTCGTGGGGCGCCGGGCGTTCGACCGGGCCCGCCACCCGCACGTGAGGGATCGTGCATCGTTCATTCCCGAGTTGCCGGGCCTTCTGGAGGAGTCGGGCCGGCTTGAACTCGTCGACGGGGAGCGGTCGGCGATCCTGGGCGAGGACTACAGACTGCACTTCTCCGACGGGCACACGCCGGGATTGATGTTGGCGGAGCTGGACGACGGGGAGGGACCGATCGTGTTCGCGGGAGATCTGATTCCCGGCAGTCCCTGGATGCACCTGCCCATCACGATGGGTTATGACCGTTACCCCGAGTTGCTCATCGATGAGAAACGCGCTCTCCTCGAGGACCTCATCCAGAGAGATGGGCGCGTGTTTTTCACCCACGATGTCGACGTGGCCCTGGCCAGGGTGGTCCAAGACGAGAAAGGCCGATTCCGCGCCGAACCGCTTCCGCTTTGACGTCTTCGATCAGGGCTTGCCCTTGCCCATGGCGTTCTTCAAGGACAGAAGTCCCATGGCGGTTCCATAGCTCTTTCCCAGCTCGTGGCTGTCGATGAAGGAGCCGTCCAGTTCACCGAGTGTCGTGAGGAACTTCAGCATCTTCTTCATCTGGGCCCGGCGCTTTTGGGATGGCAGAGCCTTGATCGTTTCCGTGGTGTGAAAGATGCCGTGCCAGAAGAAGAACCCACCCAACTCGCCGTCGGTATGAAAGTCGCACTTGCGAATCCTCTCCAGCCTGGGGAGGTACTTCCAGAAGTTGTCGAGTGCGGCCTCCACCTTCTTGACGTCTCCCGCCGGATTCTTCGACCAGAGGATGGCGGCTTCGCAGATGGGGGCGCGAGCCACCGAATTCTTGAGGCGCTCGGCGGTCCGCTTGGGATCGGTGCTGACCCGTCGCCCAGCCGAGTAGGAATAGGATCCGTCCGGGGAGCGTGACGCGAGCAGGGCTTCTGCCCCTCGCAGCATCATGTGCTGGGGGACTTTGGCGCCCCTCTCCTTCGCGAGATGCAAAGAGTTCATGACCGACGCCGTGCAGAACGCGTTGGGATACTCATGGGCGAAGTTGCCAACCGCCTTCGATCCTTCGGGGCTTTGGAGTTCATCGAGGCGGGCGACGATGGCGTCCATTCGCCCGACCAAAGACTTTTTTTCGCGGGCGGAGCGTTCGAGGTCGAACCTGCGGCACAGGTAGAGCAGCCTGTAGCCCTGGGCATAGATCTCCTCGTTGGCGCCTTCCGAGATGTTGCGATCATCGAAGAGGTAGGCCTCGCCGCGCTTCAAGGCCGCTTCGACGCGCTCGGGATCCAGCTCTTTCCACTCCAGCAGGGCGGCACACGCCAACGAGGTTGCGGCCATCCAGACATTCGGTGTGAGGTCAATGGTGCCCCAGTAGGCGTATCGGGAGTCGGACCACGATCCGTTCGTGCGCTGCATGCGTAACAGGAACTCGAGTCCCGCGCGGGCCAGGTCCCGGGCCTCGCCAGGACTCCTGGGGACCGATGTGTCGGTGGAAGCCTTCTGGCCCTCGATGGGCGCGAATGGGTCCTCGAAGCCGTGGAGCGCTGGCCCGAGGGGCGTCCGGTCCAGACCGTCGATGAGGTTGACGGCCGCCTTCCAGGCCCAAGGGTCATCCTCTCCGGCGAGAGCGGCTTCCTGGAAGGCTCGGACCGCCATGGATTCGCGGCCGTCGAAGAACTCCAACAGACCCAAGAGATATCGCGCCTCGGCCCGGGCGGGCGACCGCGACGAGACGGACATGAGGCTTCGTCGCGCCTCGGGGATGCGACCGGTCAGAAGCTGGATGCGGCCGCGTTCCGCCGCGACTTCACCTCGCACTCCCCTGACGGTGAGCCCCCGCTTGCGATCGTTCTTCGCGTCCTCCAGTGCTTTGTCCGCCAGCGCGAGGTCCTCCTGGGCATCGTCGACTTTTCCCATGCGACGGTGCGCCTTGGCCGCCAAGACCCACGCCCTCGCCGTATCGATGGGAGCCACGCCGCGGAGGGCTCGGACCATCTTGACGGTCTGATCCAAGAGGCCATCCCGCAAATGCGCATGGATCAACTCGACTCCGTCGATCTCCTTCGCCTCGAAGCGTTTTCTCGCCACCTCCAGGGCCGCGGAGGGGGCATCGAATTTCTCGGCTTCCTTCCGGAGGATCTGCTCCAGCCACGCCGCATTGAAGCTGCGAATACGGTCGATGATGCGGATCACCTTACCGTCGGGAGCGATGATGACGAGGGCGGGTTCCACGCGGTCGGGCGCCGTGATCCCGAACCGTTTCCCGAGGGGGGCGTCGCAGAAAAGTCGGAGAGGGATGAATCGGCGGTTGAGCAGATCGACGCATTCCGGGTCGCTGAAGAACACGCTACGGGCGTAGAGGTCCGGCAACGCCGGCCGGTACATCTGCCGGCCTCCCATGCCGGCGAGGATGCGGGGAACGTACCACAGCACCGGACGCTTTTTCGACTTGGCCTGGGCAAGGGCGCGGTCCATGGCCTGAATCCGATCGAAGCCCTTGTTGGCCCTCCGGCTGGCACGGACTTCGGCCCGATTGCGGCCTTCTTCCAAAAGGACGGGGTCATTCACGACCCACGCCACGCCCGAGCCAAGGCGGTCGGCCAACGCGGCGCGGGCAGCCCAATCGGGGCCGAGGCCCCGTGCTTGTTGTCCACGCAGGGTTGGGAGAAGTAGGGAAAGACACAGCAAGACAAGCGTCGCGGACTTGGGATTCATGTTCATCATCCTCCTGAGAGGCCGAATCCTACCCTGGATCGTCTGAATCGGGGAAGACGAGGTCTCGAGTCACCTACGCACGAGTTGACAGGGCCTTCGCTAGGAATCTGCCCAAGTGGGGGAGGGCGTTCTCAGAACGTTCGGACCGCTCAGGATGGGCCTCAGTCGATATCGAGTTGGACCGCGTTGCTCAGCCGGACAGCGGTGACGCTGTTGAAAATGGCGCTTTGGAAGACGAAGGACTGACCGGAGACCGCCACCGGAACGGAAAAGACGAGATCCGTGGCGCCGATGGGAGCGATCTGAAAAAACATGCTCAGGGGGTCCGGATCCGTGCCCGAAACGAGGATGTTGATCTGGGTGGGTAGGCCCGTCATCGGATCGTTCGGGCCGCCAACGTCCAACTGTTGGTTTCCGATCAGTTGAAAGACGTGAGCACCGATGTTCTTCGGCCCCTCGAACAGAATGATGGCCTGGCCCGGCTCGCCTTCGAAGTGAAAGGTCACGTTGTCGCCGGGATCGACGGTTGCGTAGTAGATGCCGCTTGCGAGGGACGGGACGGGGAAGCCCGCCAGGTTTCTGGACGTGTTGATGTCCAGCACGGCGGCCCCGGGTTGCGGAGGGTGCCCTCCCTCTTGGATCCCCTCGTAGACCGAGATGTCATCGACCGCCAAGTCGTTGAGGAAGAAGCCGCCGTCCGTATTGCCGCGGATTCTCAAGCGTATCGTCTGGCCCGCGAAGCTCGTGAGATCCACGACCTGGCGTGTCCACGCCGCCGCCCCCGGCGGGAGGGGACCCACGAGATCGGACATGAGGACTTGCGAGGAACCATCGAGCACGTCGATGGAAAGTTCGTTGTCGAACACATCGGAGGCGCCGTTGAAGCTCCACATCCAGAAACTCAGGGTGGGATGGACGAGGGTCGTGAGGTCGAGGGGAGGGGTGAGAAGCCCGATGTCCGCGAAGCTGCCGCCGTCCTCCAGGTAGGCGTAGTAACCCTGACCGACGACGCCGGTGGTGTGGTCCGCGTCCGGACCGGTACCGATCGTGTCGGTGGGGAGATTCCGGAACAGCCAGTCGCCGATTCCGCCTGTGCCTCCGCTATCCGTGGGGTCCTGCTCCCAGCACAGAGGCGGTATGTTCGTGTCGGTGGCCGGCTGAGGGAGGACGTCGAAGGATTCGTTCCAAGGGAACGTGGTGACCGTGGCGGCGATTCCCGTCACGATGTTGAGTGTCGTCCCATCGTTGCCGCTATCGTTATCCGGGGAGGTCGTCCGCGCAGCGAGAACGTGAGTGCCGTCGAAGGCCAGATCGATCGGAGTCGCGAAACCGTAGACGACCGATTCTCCCGCCGACAGGGGGGCCGCCAGCAGGAAAACCTCCGCCACCGCCGCGTCCTGATCCAGTTGGTACTCGATGTCGATGGATGTTCCAGCGGGGATCGACTCCGTGCCGTGATTGAATACAGTCACCGAGACGGATTCCGCGACGGACAGTTGCGCGCCGCAGGTGCTTACGCTCACGGGGGAGACGATCGTGCTCACACCGACATCGAAGACGACAGCCTCGCCGATCCGAATGTCATCGATGGCGATGTCATGGGTGAAGGAGCCTCCGTCCGAGGACGCACGAAAGCGCACGCGAATCGTGCTGCTCAGCCACGGGCTGAGATCGATGACGGCCTTCTTCCAAAGGTCGCCAGCATGACCCGTGGTGAAGACATCCGGATGGACGATGGGGCCACCTCCTCCTTGAGGGAACTCCACGATGTCCACGGTCAGAGTGTTCTCGTTGGGACCGCCCGGCCCCTGGCTGTTGTTGCTGTGGAACCAGAAACTGAGCCGCGGTGTCGCGAGGGGCGAGAGATCCAGGCAGGGGGAATCGAGAGAGACCGCCGCGTACTCTCCGCCCGAGTCCTCCACATAGGCATAGAAGCCTGCGCCGGGCGTGCCGGTGGTGTGGTCAGCCTGCGGGCCCGTGCCCGCCGTGACGGTGGGACCGTCGAGGAAGTACCAATCGCTGTCCGCACCGCCTCCATTGTCTCCGGGAACCTGTTCCCAATCCGCGGGGGGTGTCGTCGAGAAGGACGTCGCGCCGAACCCATCGAAGGACTCGATGAACGGATAGGTGCTCACGGCGGACGTGGGGCATTGGCCGTGTAGGGGAGGCAGCGCCGCAAGGCAGCAGATCCCGACGAAAAAGATGATTTGGCAACGGGGCATCTTCCGGTCCTCGGTCCACGCGAATCCCGGGTGCAGCGCGTATCCCGGGCTCGAGAGTCAATCATAGAGAGACCGGACCGATCATCCAAAACAATCGGATTCTTCTGGCTGTCCCGGCGGGTGATTATGCGTGTGTCCCATGGACGAGGCCCCCGTCCGAGTCGGCGGCACATCCTCCCCCTTCTCGGCGGGGGCCTCCCGAATCACGAAAGGCCTTGGGGCGCTGTTACTTGGTCTTGACCTGGATCTTCTTGGGAAGAGCGGCGCCCGCCTTCGGCAGTTCAATGGTCAAAACGCCGTTCGCGAAGCTCGCCTCGACTTTGTCCACGTCGAGTTCCACCGGGAAACGAAGGATCTCGTCGACTTCCACGCGACGCGCGTCGCGCCGATGCCAGGTGCGGTCCTCGTGCTTGGGCATCTCGCGCCGCCCCTTGACGTGGAGTTCCCGCCCCATCACGGTGATGTCCAAATCCTCGATGGTGAAGCCGGGGAGATCCATCTCCACGAAGTACCGGTCCGTCCCCTCGCTGACATCCAGCGGTCCACGGCTCTGTTGCGGCGTGGAATCGAGAGTCTCGAACAGGTGTCCGAAGGGAAAACGAAACGTATCGGTGAAGGTCGAAGGTTGCGTGGTTCTCATGGTCATGTCTCCTCGTCGTGACGACCGTCTCCTGAATGGGAATGGTCTTGAATCTTGGGTCGAACGGTGTGCATCTCGCACGTCTCGTGCCAAATCCCACCCCTGCGACGAAGGCCGCGATTCGGCGGAAATGACCCGGTTTCGGGCTGGAGTCGACAGGGCCTCGAGGTCGATGGGCCCTCGCCTCTGACAGCTTGTCGGTCCATCTGTCAGAGCCGACGGCGAGGCGGTTGACCTGGGCCGGAATGCGGGGCATTCTCGTGTTCGTCCAATCACGGAGACGACCCCATGAGCGACCCCTACGCACCCACCGCTGACGATCGATTCACTTTCGGACTCTGGACGGTCGGGAATCCCGGCGCCGATCCCTTCGGTCGCCCGACCCGCAAGCCCATGGAGCCGGTCCACGTGCTGAGAAAGCTGGCGGAGGCGGGAGCCTGGGGAGTCAATTTCCACGATGAGGATCTCGTGCCCTTCGGAGCATCCCCCGGCGAACGGGAGGAGATCATCGGCCGGTTCAAGGCCGGCCTCGAGGAGACGGGGCTCGTGGTCTCCATGAGCACGACGAATCTCTTCAGTCATCCCGCTTTCAAGGATGGTGCGTTCACCGCCGACGATCCGGCGGTCCGAGCCCTGGCCGTCACGAAGGCCATGGACGCCATCGACTTGGGTGCCTCTCTCGGGTCGCACATCCACGTGTTTTGGGGTGGTCGAGAGGGGTGCGAGACCGACGCCCGCAGAGACCCTCGCCAGGCGATCAAGAGGATGAGGTCGGCGATGGACTTTCTCTGCGACTACGTGTTGGAAAGAGAGCACGAGATGGTTTTCGCCCTCGAGGCGAAACCCAACGAGCCTCGCGGCGACATCTACTTTTCGACGACCGGGCACCTCCTTCACTTCATCACCACTCTCGAGCACCCAGAGATGGTGGGAGTGAATCCGGAGGTGGCTCACGAGACCATGGCGGGCCTGTCTTTCGTGCATTCCGTTGCCCAGGCCATGGAGGCGGGCAAGCTCTTCCACATCGACCTGAATGCCCAGAACATCGGTCGGTTCGATCAGGACCTTCGCTTCGGCGCCGCGGATCTCAAAGGGGCCTTCAATCTCGTGAGACTCCTGGAGGGGACGATGGGCGGATTCGCGTATCACGGCCCCCGGCACTTCGACGCCCACGCCTATCGCACCGAGGACGAGGAGGGCGTCTGGGAGTTCGCCCGGGGGTGCATGCGCACCTACAAGATTCTGGCGGAACGGGCGCGAGCCTTCGACACGGACCCAGAGGTGATCGGATTACGCCAGGAATTCCAGGAGGACTTCGTCTCGCCCCTGCTCATCGACTACTCCCCGGAAGCGGAGGCGGCTCTTCGTGAGATGGCCATCGATCCCGATGCGCTGGGAGCGCGTGGGCTTCATCTGGAGAAACTGGATCAGATCATGACGGAGTATCTCCTCGGCGTCCGGGACTGAGCCGTGGCAACGCCGCTGTCCCTTGGTATCGATCTCGGGACTCAGAGCCTCAAGGTCTGCGCCGTCTGTGGAGACTCGGGAACGGTCGTCGGACGGGCCGCGGTTCCTCTGGATCTCGATCGCGATCCCGACACAGGACGCGCGGAGCAGAATCCGTCCGACTGGGCGGCGGCCCTCGCAGAAGCCCTCTCGATCTTGCGGGCCCGCGTGCCGGATCTTTCTTCCCGCATCGTGGGGGTGGGCGTTTCAGGGCAGCAGCACGGGGCGGTGTGGATGGACGAGCGCGGAGACGTGCTCCGGCCCGCGAAACTCTGGTGCGACACCAGCACGGCCCGGGAGGCGAGGGAACTCTCGGCCGCTCTCGGCCGCACGATTCCCGCGGGATACACCGCCCCCAAGGTGCTGTGGACCGCGCGCCATGAACCCGACGTCTGCGCACGGGCGCATCGGTTGTTGCTTCCTCATGACTACCTGAATTTCCTGCTCACGGGTGAGACCTGGACGGAGGCCGGCGATGCTTCAGGGACGGGCTACTTCGACGTCGTTCGCAGGAAGTATGACGAGGCGGCCATGAGAGTGGTCGATACCCGGCTCGTGGATTGGGCTGCGCCCTTGGTGACGGATCTCGATCGACCGGCCGGGCATGTGTCGTCGGAAGCGGCGGCCCGCTGGGGCCTTCCCGAAGGGCTTCCCGTGGCTCCGGGGAGCGGCGACAACATGATGAGCGCGCTCGGCGCCGGAGCAACGCACGAGGGGATCGTCGTCCTCAGCCTCGGGACCTCGGGGACCGTCTTCGCACGCTCGGAGCGCCCCCTCGCCGACTCGGACGGCGCCGTGGCGCCCTTCTGCGATGCTCTCGGAGCCTGGCTGCCTCTGGTTTGCGTCATGAACATGACGGGGGTTGCGGAAGACGTCGCGTCGCTCACTGGCCTCGATCACGCCGCGTTGACGCGGGCGGCGGAACGGGAGCCTCCGGGTTGCGGCGGGCTCACCTACCTCCCTTTTCTCCAGGGGGAGCGGGTGCCGAATCTTCCCGACGCCACAGGGACGCTCCACGGCCTCACTCCGGGGAGCCTGACGCCCGGTCGGTGGTATCGGGCCGCCATCGAGGGGGCATCGATGGGGCTCGTCGAGGGGGTGGCTCGCCTCGAGGCTCTGGGCTACCCGGTGAGGGAGGTGCGCGTCGTGGGCGGGGGAGGCGCGAACGTGCTTTGGCTGAAGACGCTGGCGACGCTTCTGGGCCGTCCCCTTCGGGTTCTCGAGGACGTGGATACGGCGGCACTGGGCGCCGCGATCGCGGGATGGAGGGCGCGGCGTGCGGAACCGGGGCCCGCGGCCGACCAGGCCTCCTGGCTCACAACCGCGGTTCGTCTGTGCGATGTCGTCCACGAGCCCAAGCCCGCTTGGCGCGGGCCCCTCACCGAGGCCCGCGCTCGACGGGGCGAACTCCTTCGCCGGCTTCACGACCTTTCTTAAGGGTCAGGCGGGCAACCCCGCCTCCTCGCGCTCGATACGGACGGGGCACACCTTCAGTTCCGCCGTGTCCGTGATGGGGTCATAGCCGGACCCGGTGAGCAGGTTCACGGGTACGTTGCTGAACGCGAAGCTGCAGAAGACCGTTCCCGGCCTCGACCGCTCCGTCGCCTTCACCCGCAGGGTGACATCGCCCCGACGGCTCGTCATCCGCACCGCGTCTCCATCCTTGACGCCCAGGCGTTGGAGATCCTCCGGGTGGACCTCCAACCGCTCTTCGGGAAGCACTTCACGGATCGCCTCCGAACGGCCCGTCTGCGTGTGGGTGTGATAGGACGTGAGGCGCCGACCCGTCGTGAGCCAAAAGGGGTACTCGTCGTCCACGACTTCCGCGGGATCCTGGTAGGCGATGAGCTTGAATTGGCCGCGCCCGTTGACGAAGCCGTCCTCGTGGAGGCGGGGAGTGCCCGGGTGTCCTTTCTCGGGCACCGGCCACTGGTAGCGCCCCTCGGCCACCCTCTCCCAGTCGAGGCCGTGGTAGATGGGGGAGACGCTGCAGAGCTCGTTGAAGACGTCCGACGCGTCCTTCCAGTCGAATCCGGCCAGACCGGCCCGCTTCGCGATCTCGGCCGCGATCCACCAGTCGGGGCGCGCCTCGCCCACGGGTGGGACAGCCGCGCGGAGTCGTTGCACGCGACGTTCGGTGTTCGTGCACGTGCCGTCCGTTTCTCCCCACGAGGTGGCCGGAAGCACGACGTCCGCCAACTGAGCCGTTTCCGTAAGGAAGATATCCATCACCACCAGGTGGTCGAGCGCTTCGAGCGCACGGCGGCAATGATGGGCGTCCGGGTCGGAGACCACGGTGTTTTCGCCGTCAATGATCATGGCGTGGATCTGCCGGCCCGCCAATTCGAGAGCCTTCACCTTCGTGAGCCCCACCTCGGGATCGAAGCTGCGACCGTAGAGGCGTTCGAACTTCGCGGCATTCTTCGGATCGACCACGGGTTGGAAGCCCGGGTAGTTGGCGGGGATCGCTCCGGAATCCCCCGCTCCTTGGATGTTGTTTTGTCCGCGCATCGGGTTGATCCCCGTGCCTGGCCGCCCCACGTTTCCGGTCATCAGGGCGAGGTTGCCGAGACACTGGACGTTCCCCACGCCCGTGATGTGTTCCGTGATGCCCAGTGTGTAGTAGATGGCGCCTTTGTCGGCGCGCCCGAAGAGGAGGGCGGCCCGTTCGATGTCGGCCGCCGGGACCTGGCAGATGGGTGCGGCCCACTCCGGTGAAAAGGGGCGAAGGTGTTCGCGAAAGGCTTCGTATCCCTCGGTGCGTCCCGCTATGAATGCCTCGTCGACCAGGCCTTCCCGTTCGATGACGTGAGCCATCGCCAGCAGGAGCGCCGCATCGCTGCCCACGCGGATGGGAAGGTAGAGATCTGCAATCTCGGCCAACCGGATGCGTCGCGGATCCGCGACGACCATCACCGCGCCGTTGGCCATGGCGCGCTTGAGGCGGGTGGCCGCGACGGGGTGGCACTCGGTCATGTTCGTCCCGATGCAGAAGATGACATCCGGAAGCTCCATGTCCTCCAGCGGGTTGGACATGGCGCCCCGCCCAATCTGTGCCGCCAGACCGGCGACGGTGGGGGCGTGTCAGGCACGGCTGCAGTTGTCGATGTAGTGGGCTCCGGAGAGCATGCGCATGAGTTTTTGCATCGCATAGGCGGCCTCGTTGGGCGCTCGGCCGCTGGCGACGCCGTAGACCGACTTGCGTCCGTGCTTGGCGATACTCTCCGTCAGACCCCGGGCTGCTCGGTCGAGGGCCTCATCCCAACTCGCGGGCGTCAGTTCGCCGGCCTCATTGCGGACGAGGGGGGTCTTCAAACGATCCGCGTGTTGGACGAAGTCGTAGGCGAACTGTCCCTTCACGCACAGCGCGCCCTTGTTGGCGGGCCCGTCCATGGCTGGCCGAACGCCCACGAGGCGGTCGCCCTTCGTCACGAGATCCACCGAACAGCCCACGCCGCAGTAGGGGCAGATCGTTCGCGTGGTCTCAGGTGCGGCCGAGAGGGATTCGAACCTCATGATCTGCTTGTCGCCCAGGGCGCCGGTGGGGCAGGTCTGGACGCACTGTCCGCAGTAGGTGCACGTGGAATCGCCGAGGGCTCGGTCGAAGCCGGCCGTGATCTGGGTGGCGAACCCCCGCCCCTTGACGCCCAGGGCGTAGTCGCCCTCGCGCTCCGCGCAGACCCGCACGCAGCGGTAGCAGGAGATGCACAGGTCGTAGTCGCGCAGGATGAACGGGTTGTCGTCCTCGGGGCGACTCTTCCCGGAGGTGGCTCCGGCGAAGCGGCCGCGCCGAACGCCGAGTCGTTGGGCCAGATCGTTCATCTCGCTCGCGGCAAGTCCCCGGTCCGCGGAAACCTGCCGGTCCGGATTCTCCGACAGCACCATCTCGAGGAGCGTCTTGCGGAGGCGTTCCACCTTGGGCGTCGTGGTCTTGACCACCATGTCGCGGGTGATCTTCGTCGTGCAGGACGCCACCGGCTTGGCGATGCCTTCCACTTGGACCACGCACATACGGCAGCCGCCGAAAGCGTTCAGCCGGGGATCGTAGCAGAGGCTGGGAATCGCCGTGCCCGCCCGGCGGGCCGCCTCGAAGATCGTCTCTCCGTCCTCAAAACGGAGAGGACGTCCGTCGAGCTCGAAAACGTTCTCGGTCGTCATGACGGGTCAGCTCCTTCGTGTTTCCATCCCACATCCTCCGAGAAGCGTCGGATCAGGCTTTCGGTTACGAGGGGGGCCGCCTGTCCGAGTCCGCATGCACTGGTCTGCTGCATCACCTCGCCGATGCTCTTGACCTCGTCCACCCACTCGGCTCCCGCGGTGGGGCCGGCTGAACCTTCCAGCCGCTCGAGCAGGCGCCGGGTTCCGATGCGACACGGAAAGCATTTCCCGCAACTCTCGTCGGCAAAGAAGGACATCGCGTCCGTGGCGGCGTCCCGCATGGATCGGGAGTCGTCGTAGACGATGATGCCTCCGGCACCCAGAAAACTTCCCCGGGCCCGGATCGACGGGTCGTCGAGGGTGACCTCGGCGATGTCCCGGGCGTCCAGGAAACCTCCGGACAGGCCCGCCATCGTGACCGCTTGGATTCGTCGCCCCTCGGGCGGCCCGCCCGCCCAGTCCTCGAGCAGAGTCGCCAGAGGAAGCCCCAGGGGGACCTCGTAGTTGCCCGGTCGGCGGATGTCCCCGCTCAGGCTGATCAGCTTCGTCCCCGAATGCTCGCCGCACCCCAGGCCGCGATACCATTCCGCACCCTCATGAAGGATGGGCGGGACGCTGGCCAGGGTCTCCACGTTGTTGACCGCCGTGGGCTTGTCCCGATATCCGTGGGTCACGGGATAAGGGGGCCTGTTGCGAGGGAACGGATGCTTTCCCTCGAGACTGTTCAGCAACGCGGTCTCCTCGCCGCAGATGTAGGCGCCCGCGCCCCGTCTCAGATGGATGTGGAAGGCGCGCCCGGGCCCGAGGGCATCCTCGCCCAGGATTCCCTCCCTGTGGGCTTCCTCGAGGACGGCTTCCAGCAACCCGTAGGTCTCCGGGTATTCGTAGCGAAGATAGATGAACCCCAAGCTCGCCCCGGTGGCGAAGGCCGCGCAGAGCATGCCTTCGATGACGGCCCAGGGGTCGTGGTCGAGGAGGGCACGATCCTTGAAACATCCGGGCTCGCCTTCGTCGGCATTGCAGACGATGACTTTGGGGTCGCCCTCCGCGTCCCTCACGGCGCGCCATTTCGCCGCCGTGGGGAATCCCGCCCCGCCGCGACCCCGCAGGCCCGACTGGTCGAGCCGTTCCAGGAGTGCATCCGGGTCCGCTTCCAGCGCCCAAGCCAACCCACGAAAGCCCCCGGTCCCGCGGTAGCCCTTCAGGGTCGCTCGATCGGGCTCGCGGATCTTGGCGAAGACGCACTCCCGCACTCCGTCCGGTGGGGGAGGAGGCAGTGGGGACGAGCGAGTTTGCAATCCGCCCGCTTCCAGCCCGACGGTGAGCTGTCCCCGCCGGAGAACTGGGATGGGGTCGTCGCAGCGACCCGAACATGCCATCGGCCGCGCCCCCGGCAGGGCGTTCAGCAGCGCCTTGGATCCCTTCTGCCGACAGACGGGGCCGTCACAGACCCGCGGGGCGTCCCAACCGTCCGGTTCCAGCGTGAGATGATGGTAGAAACTCACCTGGGCAAAGAGGTCGGCCAAGGGGATGCGGAGCCCTTGGCTGATGGCCTCGAGAGCCTGCTCGCGGATGTATCCGTCACGCTCCTGGAATGCATGGAGAAGGGGGAGAAGGGGCGCTTCGGCTCCCTTCCAATGACCGACGAGATCTTCCGGACTCTGATGACTCATAGCGCCTTTCCCTTGGACGCGTTGAGTCTATCACTTGGGCGCCGGACGCGCAGGTCGGGGCCCAGCCCGGGAAGGCGGATCTTCCGAGCGTCGGATGATTCCTACGGGCTCACCAGTGCGCGGATCACGTCGGAATAGGAGAAGACGCCGATCACTTCGTCGCCCCGCATCACCGGGGTGCGACGCACGCCCGTCATCCGCATGAGACGTAGCGCGTCCCGCACCCGCATGCGATGGGGAACCGTGATGACGGGTTTCACCATGACGTCGTCCACGAGCATGTCGGCCAGGGCCGCCTCGCCCTCGTGGACGAGGACCTGGACGATGTCCTTGCGGCTCACGATGCCGATGGCGTCGCCGGGCTCATCCGGCAGGATGAACAAGGCGTGGACGTTGCCCTCGAACATGCTCCGAGCGGCGGCCTCCAGGGTCGTGCCCGCCGTCGTCGTCAGGATGTCGTTGGTCATGAGATCGGAGGTCCGGCGGTCGCAGAGATCCTTGCAGAGTGTCATGAGCGCAGCTCCTCGTTGCGTATTTCGTTGGCTTCCGGGTCCCAGGTGAAGCGGGTCCGCTTCTGGGCCTCGCCCAGTTTCAGTCGTGTGTCCGCGAATTGAATGATCACTCCCGCGTGGGCCGTCCCGAGCACCTCGATGGCGCAGTGTTGCAGGAGCTCACGCCGTCGGCGTCGAAGATCCAGTCGCCCCTTCAGGCGCGCCCGCTCCGTCTCCAGGGCTTCCCGCCCCGCCTTGCCGCCCTTGCTACGCCCACCCGGTCCGGCGCCCCGCTGCTGGCGCCGCCGCGCCTCCTGATGGTGTTTGCGGCTTTGACTTTCCATTTCGCGCTCGAAACTCTCGAGATCGGCCACATGCAGAAGGGTTTCCGCGCCTCCCTCGCTGCCGACGTCCCGGGCGCGAATGAGTTTTGCGGCCTTGAGGTGGCTGCCGCGGACCCGTCCTCGAGGGCCGTCCGCCAGGATTCGCTGCGCCTCGAGCGTTGCGTCCACGACTTCCGTTTCGATGTGAATGGCGCCGTCCGCGTGGAGGGTGGCGCGACGAATGCCGCGACAGTGCGCATCCTGTCCCGCCGTGTTTCGAGTCGCTCCGTCGCCGACCAGGAATCGAAAAACCTGGAGGCAGCCTCCCGCCCTCACGCGGCCGCGGTCCACGTCTCCGTGGACGACGAGGTCGTCCGAGGCCTCCGCCTCGAATCCCGGGAGAATGCTTCCGGTGATCTCGAGACTGCCCTTCATGCGCAAGTTGCCGCTGCTCATGTCGACGGAACCGTCGTGGCGGTGGTGGTCCGAGATTTCGATGCGCCCCTCGCCTGGTCTCGTGAAGACCCCTTCGCGCACGGCGCGGATCGTCATGCCGTCGTCGTCGAGAACGACTCCCTTTCCCAATAGAAGGGGGAAGGCCGGTCCCTCGAGGCCCGGCAGTTCCTCACCGGTCACCCTGAACCCGGATCGGCCGCGGGTGGGCGGGATCAAGGTGGCGACTCGCTCGCCCTCTCGGACGACGGGCAGGAACCCCCGTTCACGGAAGTCGACGCGGTCGCCGTCGCGCAGGGCGCCGATGGGATCGGGCTCGGGAACGTCGATGCGGAGCCGCCCTGGGCGGCCCGCGGACGGTTCCTCTCCCCGGGCGATGAGAAGGCCTTCGGCCTGACCCTTTTCGTCTTCCAGCAGGGCTGCGAGGTCGTCGATGGCGGAAGGGAGCTGGCCCCGTCGGATCCCCGCCTCGTTGATGCTTCGCTCGAGGTCTCCGCGCCCCATGGGCGGTCCGGGAGCCACGGCTGCATGGGCCTGCATGCCGTCCTCAAAGATCGTGATGCGGAGCCTCTTCTCCATGGATTCTTTATCGAACGTCCGGCCCCGTTCGCGTGACCCATTTCATCTGGCGGTGGGTGGAGGGTGGCGCGAGGTCAGGGGAGAGGGACGTTGTCGAAGTGAAAGGGCACCGTTTTCAGAGCAAAGGCGGAAACGCTGCCCACCATCAGCCGGTCGGGCGCTGGGTGCCGCAGGCGCAGGGTGAAGATCTCCTTGTCGCCGCGACGGCCCGGCTGCGGACGCCCGAGGAGGGGAATCTCCAGGCCTTCCGCATCCAGAACCAAGAACGTCTGTTCCTGGATCGGGCGAGTTTTCTGCTCGTCCGCATAGAGGGTCGGCCTGGCGAGGGCCACCTCCAGCAGCGTGGTCTCTCCCTGTTTGCTCCGCCGTAGAATCGTCACCCCGAGATCGCCGGAGATCAGAGCCGAGGGAGTGGATTCGCCTTCGGCCGGAATGGCGACGGTCACCTTATCCCAGATCCGGGCCACGGCGACGCGCAGGGAACCCTCGATCCGTGGGATGGAGGTGGCTTCACGGGCCGGCGGTTCCAGCCTCAAGGAGGTGGTGAAGCTCCGCCGCCCGGCGGTGGGGCTGAAGTAGGAACGATAGGTGTCGGTCTGGGGCACGAGTTTGCGGCCGGTGGAGTCCTTGGCCTTGGTGAGCGTCGGGGGAATCCAGAGCCCAAGGACCGGTGCTCCGGGTTCGATGTCGATCTGCATCTGGATGTAGCAGTTGTCCTGAGGCGTGCTGCCGAACATGAGGGAGGCGTTTCGGGAGACGCTCGTGAGCGCCATGCGAAATGGGCCTTCGTAAAGAACCAACGGCTTGCCGGCGACGCCCTTGATCAGGCGGATGAAACCGGTGCCCCCGTCGATCATCCAACGCAATCCAGCTTCGCGGGCAAGGATATCGAGAGCTTCGAAGGCGGGACGATCGTCGATGTCGATGCGGATCTTCGCCCGCGTGCTGCGCGGCAGGGGACGCTGAACGCGAAAGCCCGTGAGTCCCTCGAAGCGTCCGACCAACTCCTCCAGACTTGCGCCCGGTGAGACGAGATCCACCGTGGTCTGCGTCAACCGAACTTCCTTGACTTCTCGGTCGGCCGGCGGAAGGTTCTCGAGCAACGTCTGGATTCTCAGTTTCGTTTCCGGGTCCGCCGTTTTCAGCGCTTCTCTCAGCGCTCCGGCGGCTTTCCGACCCAATCGCGTGAGGGCCTCGAAGGCCTCGTCCCGCTTTTGGAAGTCGTCGCTCGCAAGCTGGCGGATCCAGCTCGCAGCCTCATCCTGAGGGGCCGCCGCCGCCGATCCGGTGGCCTGGCACCGGGCTTCGGGGCAGCAAAGCAGGAGGAATAGGAGCAGGGACGAGGAAACTCTCATGGCCGAATGGTGACTTCCATGGACCTTCCTGTCCAGAGAGGGGCCCGCCGCGTTAGAATAGGGTGCCCTCGTCGCTCGGAAGGCGGCCGAGGGCGCGCATCCTCGTGGCGAAGGAAGGACCGTGGTCGCGTTCATCATCGAGAACAACGAAGGCATCCGAAGGGTCGAGGTGCGGAAGACCGACCTGATCGTGGGCCGTGAAGGTGAAGTGGATCTTCTCCTTTCGGGCGACGACAAGATCTCCCGCCGGCATGTCCGCATCCTCAGGGGGAAGGAGTCCTGGATCGTCGAGGACCTGGGATCGGCCAACGGGACCTTGGTGAACGCAGAGCGGGTCAAGAAGAAGAGGATCGAGCGGGGCGACGTCTTGACCCTCGGGGATACCACGTTGACATTTCTCGGCGACGAGGAAGCGACGCCGAAACCCGGGGCGGCCCCCGAGCGAGCGACCGAGTTTCCCTGTGATCCGGGCCCGGCCTTTCTCCCCGGAAGGTTCTTGGGTTCAGGTGCGACCCATCGGGTCTGGGCCGCTCGCCGCAAGAAAGACGGTGCGGATGTGGCCCTCAGACTGCCCCGCGAGATTTGGAAGACATGCGAAGGTTTCGAGGCCTGGGTCGCGGATCGAACTCGACTCTGGGCGCGCCTCGAACATCCCCACCTTCAACCTCTCGAACGGGTCGCCCTGCCGGCGGGGGGAGGCATGCTCGTCGAGCCCCTCATGCGGGAGGGCACCCTCGCCCAAAGGCTTGCCGTCGAGGGACGTCAGGACATCCTCCCCGCCCTGGACATCGTGCGGGGGACGGCGCAGGCCCTGGGAGTTCTCCATGCTCTCGGATGGACTCATGGCGGCGTCCGTCCGAGCGCCATCCGGCTCGATCTGGACGGCCGCCCCAAGCTGGCCGGTCCCGGTCGCCACCCGGGATTCCTCGCCGTGGTGGGGGATGGGGGCGCGGGGGCTCTCCACGATTCCGCGCCGGAGTGGTTCGAGCCCGACGGCGTCGTGGGAAAAGCCTCGGACATTTGGAGCCTGGGGGCGCTTCTTCACGAACTATTGATTGGGCGTCCTCCCGCGGAGGGAAAGACCCTCGAAGCGGTCGCCGCACGGGTCCGTAAGGGGCTCTACAAGCCCCCACGCGAGTTTCGCCCGGATCTTCCCCGGGCGATTTCCGATTTCATCGAAGCTTGCCTCGCTCGAGATCCCAAGGAGCGACCGGCGTGCGTGGAGGACTTCCTGGAACGTCTCGGCGAGCTCCAGGCGAAGGCGCGTGAGCGTAAGTCCAAGGGGCCCATTCGGATGGAGGGGCGCGAGCGGGAACTGGGGGAGCGGCAGGACGTCCCGAAGAAGTCCTTGCGCCACCGGGTTATGAGCTGGTCGCTCACGGTGGTGATCGGAGTCATCTTGAACGTGGGACTCTATTTATACCTGACGAAGGACCAGGTAGACTCCCTCAGCGGTTCAGAGACCGCATCGCAGTTCGGTCCCCCCCCTGCCCGTTCGGCGGAGGGGCGCCGGCAGGAGATTCTCGACCTGTGTTCTCGGGATCTCTACGAGAAGGCGAACGAACGGGTTCGCGTCTGGCAGTCGCAACGCGATGTGATGCCGGACGAGGCGCGTTCCTTGCGACAGCAGATTCAGCGCTCCCTGGAAGCCAGGGTCGCCCGGCTATCGCAGGATATTTCGGCGCTCGTGGAGAACGGGGACCGGCAGCGCGCCCATGAGGGCTTGGCGTTGCTCGAGCGTCTCGTTGGGAGGGATGCGCCGGCCAGCCGTCGAATGCGGCGCCTCGTGGAGGGGCGCTGAGGGAGGCGGACGGCGTTTGGAAGAACAAACAGGTTCCGAGAGGAACCGGTTGGAACAAGGAGCGGGGTCGCTCGCGAACCCGCTCTCACATGACTGACGGCGACTCAGAGCGCCGTGGCGGGTGCTGACGGCGCGAGCCGTTCCGGCGCTCGGGTTCCGTCCGGATTCCTCGACGACGACAGACATGCGAGTGGCGCGCAAGCGTCGAGGAAACCGATGAAGATCTCATTCTCGTTCGAGAATCTCTTTCCGGCTCAGACGCGAGCCGGTCGCAACATGGAAACCTTGGTGCGGCGCTTTCACGAGCGGGGTCACGAAGTCCATGTGATCACGACACCCGTGTCTCGTCCTCAAGAGCCGGACGGCATCCACGTCTTTCGCCTGAAGGAGACGCCGGGGGTCAAGGGCCATGCGCGCAGCGACGGCCTGATGGGGAAGGCGATCTCGCGCTATCAGAAGCAAAACGAGATCCAGGTCCACTTCGCGGAGGGTGTGACGCCTCTCTCGGCTCTCACCATCAAGGCGGCGCATCGAGCGGGCTTGAAGACGATCATCCGGGTCCTCTCGGATGACCACGGAATCGAGCACAGTCTCGGGGGCGAGCGGAAACTGACGCCGTCGGCGCTCAAGAAACGTGTGGCGACGATGCTCCAAAACGTCGACGCCGCGGCGGCCTCGTCCAAGCAATGCGTCGAGTTGCTGAGCGAAATCTACGATGGCGAGGTGCGCGTCATTGAGAAGTCGGTGGATCTACATCTATGCAACCCCGAGCGTGTGCAACCGGAAGACATGCAGACATTCCGGGAGAAATTCGGTCTCAAGGACCGCCCGGTCATCATCTACTCGCGGGAGCGCATTCGCGGGGAGACGCTGATCGAAATCCTGCCTCTGGTGAAGGCGCTCTCGGAGACCTATCCCGAGGTCGTCCTCGTCGTCGCGGGAGAGATCGACGGCCTGGCCGAGGTGGAGAACGCTGTCAAGGAGCAGGGCCTTTTGAACTCCGTGCGCCTTTGCGGCCCTCTCAGTCAGCGGGATCTCTACGCCGCCTGCGCGGTGGCGGAGGCCTACTTGGCGCCCATGAGCAGCCGGGCTTCGGCGGGAGAACTCCTGGAGGCCATGGCGTTGGGCGCAGCGCTGGTCTGCTTCCCTCCCAAGGCTGCGGCGGCGCCCAATCTTGTCAAGGAGAGCGGCGCTTTGGTGCTGGCTGGCGAGTCGCCCGAGTCGGATGCGGAGGCGGTGGCCGCGCTCCTGAAGGACAAGGAGCGCCTCGCGGAATCCCAGGAGCGGGGTCGAAAAGTCGCCGCGCACCGAGACATCGGCATCGCAGTATCCGCCGTTCAAGGACTCTGCGAAGAGGTCTTGGGGCTTCCGCACGGCGAGACCTCCAGCGAGGAGGAACTCCCGAAAGAGACCTCGACCGAGGTCTCCGAGGCTCCCACCGAGGAGGTCTTGGAATCCGTCCGCGTCGATCCTCCCGAGGAGCTCGTCGAGGACCTGGAAGAGAAGGGGGGCGAGGGCTTCGGGAGCGGGGTCGAGGAAGAGGTGGAAGACACCTCGGAATCCTCTTCCCGTCGCCGGCGTCGTCGCAGCCGTCATCGGCTTCGCCACGAGGCTTCCGACGAGCTGACCGCTTTGAAGCCGGCGTCCCAGGATGGCGACGAGCAGGCGGAGATCCCAGGGGAGGCCGTCGCGGCGCCGGATGCGTCCGTTGAGGGCGAAGAGCAAGCCAAGGAGGCCAAGAAACCGGCTCAGCCCAGTGAAGAGGAACTTCTCGAGGCCGCCAACGAGCGTTTTCGTGAGTTGGGGCCCAAGCTCAGCCTTTCCGATCTCCTTCCGTTTTTGCGTCCGCCGAAGAACGTCTTCATCTTGTCGTTGGCGTCGGGCACGGGGCAGCACCGTGCCGGCGAAGCTCTCTACGAGGCTTTCAAATCGACGGACCAGAATCTCCGCGTGAAGCAGTTCAACATCGCCGACTTCATGGAGAAGAAGGTCAGCGCCGAGGACATCGAGCGCATCGTCGGCATGGACGCGCAGGGCGCTTCCGTGGCAACGTCGTCGGCGGAAACCAATGAGGAACCCGTCGAGGACGCCGCCGAGGACCTCCCCGGACTGGAGAGCCTCTTCGGTGCCCACCTCGAGAAGCTCATTCTCGAAAAGCGGCCCCACGAGGTGATCCTTACCCATTTCCTGCCCCTGAAGGCGATCTGCGACATCAAGAAGGCCAACGAACTCAAGATGCTCATCAGCGTCGTCGTCACGGACTACGACTTCAACGAGCCCTGGCTGGGCGAAGGCGTCAATCAGTATCTCGTCCCGAATGACAAGGTGCGCTTCAAGATGATTCGCCGCGGCGTCGACCCGAAGGTGGTGGAGGTCGTCGGTATCCCCGTTCACCCGCGATTCGAGAGCGAAGTGGACCGAGACAAGGTGCGGCGTGCCCTGGGCGTTCGTCCCCAGGCGCCGGTTCTCCTTCTCCGACCTGGCGGGCTCGGGAGCAACGATGAGGTGCTGGAGGCCATCAACGGCATGGCGGGTCTCGGGTTCCCATTCACGATGTTGGTTCTGGCCGGCAAGAACGAGGCTCTTCTCAAAGCGTTGAAGGGGCTTGATCTTCCGAAGGGAACTCAGGTGCGGGGCTTTGGCTTCGTGCCCAACATCCACGAGATGATGTCCGCCTCGGACTTGATGATCACGCGGCCGGTCGGCCACACGGTGGCCGAGGCCTTTGCCGCCGGTCTTCCCATGGTGTTGTTCCGGCCTCGCTCAGGGGTGGAGGAACGGGCGGCGGACTGGTTCGTGGAACGGGGCGTGGCTCTCAAGGCCAGGGATTCCTTGGACCTGGAATGGATCGTCTCGGACCTCCTGCGCAATCATGGGCGGCTGCTCAAGCAAAAGCGCGAGGCCGCGGTGGGCCGCGGCCGTCCCCGCAAGGGCGCGGCCAGCCTCTCCGTTCAGAAGATCTGTCGCGAACTCCACTGAGCCCTGGCTCCTCTCACCCGGTCACTCCACCGGCTTCATGAGGGGGAACAGGACGACGTCGCGGAGGTTCGGCTGGTTGGTGATGAGGGCGCAGAAGCGGTCGATGCCCATGCCCCAGCCGGAGATGGGGGGCATGCCGTGCTCCATGGCGAGGAGGTAGTCCTCGTCCATCTCCATGGCTTCTTCGTCTCCACCCGACTTGAGTTGGGACTGCTCTTCGAGCCGGCGCCTTTGGTCGATGGGGTCCACCAACTCCGAGTATGCGTTGACCACTTCCCAGCCGTTCACCACCAGTTGGAAACGATCCGCCACCCGAGGATTGTCGTCGTTGCGGCGGGCGAGGGGGGAGAGGTCGATGGGGTGCTTCGTGATGAACGTGGGCGCTTTCAACTTTGGGCGGCTCACGGCCTTGTAGAGATGGTCGATGAGGTTGCCTCGGCCCAACCTGTCCGCGTCCTCCAGTTGGATCCCCTGGGCCAAGATGGCTTCGCGTAAAGCGTCCGCGGTCTCATGGGCGTCGATGTCGATGCCGCAGTCCTCGAGAATCATCTCCCGGAAGGTGACGCGGGGCCAGGTGCCTCCGAAGTCGATCGTCTCCCCCTGGATCTCCAACTCCAAGGTTCCGAAGAGATCCCGCAGGACGGTTTGGATCAGCTTCTCCGTGAACGCCATGTTGTCTTCGTAGTTCCAGTAGGCGCAGTAGTACTCCAGCATGGTGAAGTCCTGCAGATGCGAAGGGTCCATCCCTTCGTTCCGGAAGCACCGCGCGAACTCGAAGACTTTGTCGAATCCACCCACGATGCAGCGCTTCAGCCAGGTCTCCGGCGCGATCCGCAGATAGATGGGCATGTCCAAGGCGTTGTGATGGGACTTGAACGGGCGTGCCGCCGCTCCCGACGCCTTGGTCTGCAAAACCGGCGTCTCCACCTCGATGAAGCCCTCGGCCTCGAGGAGGCTTCGCATCGTTCGGATCAAGCGGCTCCTCAGAAGGAAACGATCCATGGTCTCCCTGTTCATCAGCAGGTCGAGGTACCGCTGTCGGTAGCAGCTCTCCTTGTCGCTGATGCCGTGCCACTTCTCCGGCAGGGGACGCAGGGTCTTTCCCAGGAAGGTGAAGTCCCGCGCGGCAACTGTCTTTTCGCCCGTGCGCGTCGTGTAGACATCGCCGTGAATGCCGAGGAAGTCTCCGATGTCGAGGAGTTTCTTGATGACTTTGTAGTCCTCCTTCCCGACATCGTCCTGCCTGACCGAGACCTGCATGCGCCCGCTTTGGTCCTGGAGGGTCAGGAAGCTGAGCTTACCCATGACGCGCGCGGTCATGACCCGTCCCGCCACGCGAACACCTTCCGTGCCATCGTCCAGTTCGCGGGCTCGAGCAAGCATGCAGGTGCGCTCATAGCGTTCGGGGTAGGGGTTCACCCCCGCTTCACGCAGTCGTTCGAGCTTGGCCAGCCGAGCTTGGCGATATTCGTTGTCGTCGGGCGTGCTCATGGAATCCCTCCTTCGGATGAGTGGGCCCAATCTACGGGCCGAGCGGGCGGCTCAAAAGAGCCCGATTCCGTAGGGCCTCGTCGTGAGAGCGTCCAGGAATCGCATGCACCGCGTTTTGACACCCTGGTCTGGGGTCCTATAATCCGCGCCAATCCAAGTCTAGCGGTGCGTCCCGCCTGCCGCGCATCCGCCCAGAGGAGAATCTCCCGTGTTTCGGATTTCCATCATTGCCTCCGTCATCGTCCTCGCGTCCAGCCTCGTCGCTCGGGGGCAAGACGACCTGGCCTCCGCCAAGAAGCTCTTGGAACGCAAACAGTGGGACAAGGCCATCGAGGTCTACGAGAAGCTCCTGGAGGAGGGGACATCGGTCCTGGAGTGTCGGATCGGACTCTGTCAAGCGTGGTTGGGTAAACAAGATCCCGACACGGCCTCCTTCCACGCGGTGAAGGCGGAGAAGGCGGACCCGAAGAGCATCGAGGCCGCCCGGCTGGTGGGGTGGTGTTTCCTCCTGAAAGGACAGGCGAAGGCGGCGCAGCAGTCGGATCCCACGGCCGACTACGAGCAGGCCATTCTTTCCTATCGCCGCTGTACGGAGCTCGAGCCGAAAAACGCGGAGCATTGGGCGAATCTCGGTTGGCTCCATCAGCAACTGGGTCAGTATGACGAGGCGGTGGCCGCCTACGAGAAGGCCGCGTCGCTGGATGCGGGCAACCTCAACTACACCTACTCCGTCGCTCTCAACGCTCTCAACGCTTCCAATGCGGCCACCGACCCCGCGAAGAAGAAGTCCTTGAAAGAGAAGGCTGCCGCGTGGGCGTCGAAAGGCATGAAGGCCGCGAAGAAGAATCCGGGATTCCTCGCTCCGCTTGCGAATATCTTGAACGCCGCCGGTCACTCGAATGAGGCGGCCGAGGCCTACCTCGAAGTGCTCCTGGCCAAGTCGGGTGATCCCAACGTGAAGGGACCGGCGGCTCAGGGACTCTGGGGAGTCTACGGGCCCGCGGGGCGCTGGGACGAGCTGATCGGGGCTTATGAAAAATGGGCCTCCGCCGAACCCAAGAACTACCTGCCGTCTTGGTGGAAGGGTTACGCCCAACTCTCGGCGAAGCGTTTCAAGGATGCCGTCGCCACCTGGAAGAAGGTGGACAAACTCTCGGGCGGGCAGTGGGCGCAGGCTTGGCATTACCTGGGGGTCGCTTTACGCGGCGCCGGTCAGATGGAGGAGGCGGCTCGGCAACTCGCCCGCGCGGCCAAGTCCAACTACCCCTGGCAAAACCCGCAGGACTCTCCCCAGTTCTACTTGGAACTTCTGGCGGGGGAGGCCTTCCAGGCCGGTAAGCTCGACTTGGCGGTGAAGATCATTGAGCAGGATCTTCTGCCCGTCATCAAGCAGGATCGGAAGATCTGGGTGTTGAACAATCTGGGGCTTTTCCGACGTGACCTCGGCGTGGCTCAGGAACGTCAGGGACTCAAGACCGCGGCGCGCAAGAGCTATGAGGCCGCGAAGAAGGCCTATAAGGATGCCGTCCAGCTCATCCCCAAGCACCCCGAGATGACCGCCACCCAGAAGGCCCAGCTTCTGAACGATTATGGCCTGATGTACCAGTATCATTTCGATGACTACAAAACGGCCCTCAAGAACTATCTGGCCGCCCTCGAATTGGACCCGAATCTTCCCGATGCCTGTCTCAACGTGGGCCGCATCTACATGCAGCTCGGCAAGTTGAAGGAGGCGCTCGAAGTACTGAAACGGGGCGGCGATCGCGGCGACATCGTGGCCGCCCGAAAGCGCTGCGAGCAGATGATGAAGAAAAAGCCGTAGACAAGGCGATGTCCGCTTCCTAAACTGCCCCCTGTCGGTCACGAGTCCGTCCCTGCCAGGATCGCGACCTCGTTTCTCTCGGCGCCCACGTCGAGAGGAAAGGACCGAATCGTGTTCAGGATTCTTCCCATCAGGCGGGGAGCGCTCGCAAGCTCCGTTCTCATTCTCCTTGCCGCGACCAGTTTCGCCCAGACTGTTCCTGAGATGACCCTGGCCGGCCAGATTGACGGTTCGTACCCCAACGGCCCTGTCAGCTTCGGCACCGCACTGATCACCCCCGGCGATCTGGATGGCGACGGCGTGGACGACTTCATCGTCACGGCGCGGTTTTGGAATCCGCTCAATCTCAGTCCGAGCGAAATCCGTGCGGTCTCCGGGAGCGACCTCTCGACGATCTATAGCATTGCCGGCACCTATTCTGGCGTCTTTATCTATGGAATATCGCTGGGGCTCGTGGGTGACATCGATCTGGATGGCGTGCAGGATTTCGCCACGGTCGACAAGAATTTCACCGCCTACACCATCCGCGTCGCCGTGCGCTCCGGAGCCACCGGACAGCCCATCTATACGAGTCCCATGTCCCTGTTCACGCCGGATGTCTTCATCGAGCCACTGGGCGATCGGAGTGGCGACGGAGTTTCCGAATTCGCCGTTTCGCCTGTCCTTGGCGGTGTCGCCATCGTCGATGGCGCAACCGGTGTCGTTCGTCAGACCCTCACGAATCCATCCCCGTCGTACGGCTCTGGCGGCATCCGTGCGATAGGAGATCTTAACGGTGATGGCCTGGAGGACCTCGCCGTCTTTTGGAGCTCGTTCTCGTGGACGGCTTCCAACATGGAAATCCTGACCTCTTCTGGGGGATCGTTCGTGACCACGGAAGTGGTCACGACCACGCAGGCTCAGGTCGACGTCACCAAGGCGCCCGACCTCGATCTCGACGGACTGCCGGACTACTTCATAAGCGTCGTCGAACCGTATTTCTCCGGCATTCCGGCGATCATCGAGGCTCGCTCGGGCGCGACGAATGCCGTGCTCTGGACCGCGCCGAGCCCTCCCCCGGGGTGGATCTATGGCGGTCACGAAAAACCATTGACAATGAGGGATCTCAATGGCGACGGCGTCTCCGAAGTGGCCTTTACACTCGCTCAAGTTCCCGTCGTCAACAACATGTTGACGCAAAGGATTCTCGTCCACTCGGGTCTCGACGGTCAACCGCTCACGCAGGTGACCCTGGATCCCGTAACGGGGTACTCGTTGCCAAACGGCTTTCCGCACTCATCCGGTCTCGGGTCGGGTGACTTCAACGGCGATGGGCTTGCGGATATCGTCGTTCCGGAGCCCCTTGGAAATGCAGGGGCCGGTTACGTGCGCGTCTATTTCGCGCCGAGTGTTTTCGACCCGACGACCGCGCAGGGCAACGTGATGGATGCCGGCGGGGCAAGGGTAGACGTGTTGAAAGTGGGTGCCGTCGGCGGAGGCGGAATCACCGCGGGAGGAGCGACACGAGCCGTCGTGTTTCCCATCGGCGCGGACATCGCGGTTCACCTCGAGGGGGCGTACGGAACGCCGCCGAATCAGTCGCCATTCGCGCTTTTCGGGAAAGTGCTTCCCGGGGGTTCTCAGCACACTTTCGTCCTGCCGTTCGGAATCGGCGCCATGTGCTTCGCACCCGAGGTTTTCGATCCCTACGGCGTCGCCCCTCTCTTCACGCTGTTGAACACCTTCGGTGGGTGGCCCGCGTTGTTGCTGGGTTCACCCCTCCTCTTCCCGGCTCAGAGCCTTCAGGTGGCGAGTACGGGGCCTATCCCCATTCCGGTCAGCTTTTGGCTCCAGGGCTTCCTCACGGACCTCTCCAAGCCCTGGCCCTACCTCTCGGTCACCAACGCCATCCGGGTGGTCGTGCGATGAGGCGGTGCTGCGTTTCGCTCGCTTTGCTTGCCATTCTCACCGCGTCGTCCCTCGGACAGGTCGCGCCTTTGCCTCTCCTGGGCCAGATCAATGATCCGTCGATGTCGTTCGCGCTCGTGGGTGCGGCGGTGACGACCCTGGACGATGTGGACGGTGACGGGGCCAGCGATTTCGCCTACACCACGGGAGGCACGCTTGGCGTGGTCGCCAGTGCGGTCACGGTCGTTTCCGGGAAGACCCTGACTCCCCTCTACACCATTGCCGGTGGGATACCGGGTGCCCTCGAAGTCGGTCTCGTTCTGGGAGAGCTCGACGACATCGATGGCGACGGAATAGGGGATTTCGGTTCCTTCGACAGAACCGCGCTGGGTGGCCTGAACAGTTACGTCCTCGTCGTTCGTTCAGGGAGCACCGGGTTGCCCATCTACAGCATTCCGTCGAATCAGCTTCTGTCTTCCATTCATCTTCTGGACGATCTCAACGGCGATCAGGTGCGAGAATTCCTGATCGCGTATCGGCCTCTGGGAGTCGACATCCGGGACGGCGCCACGGGCGCCCGCCTCGAGGCGATCGCGAACGACGCCGTCAGCCTTTCTTTCGGGAACTGGAGTACGGGCATCCTCGGCGACCTCAACGCCGATGGATTCGCGGACTTCTACGTGTCGACCTCCCTGCCATCGTCGCCCTTCTCGTCCAACCCGTCGATGGGGCGGGTCGATGTCTTTGTCTCCACGCCCCCGGCCGGCCGATACGTGAACATCAAGACCCTCATTTCAGTGAATCACGTCATCCATCTGGGGAAGGCCTCGGACTTGGATGGAGACAGCCTTGATGACTACATCATGTTGACGCTGCCCATGCCCGGCATTGCGGGATTAGGCACCCTTGAAGCGAGATCGACGGCGACGGACGCATTGATCTGGCTGGCTTCGCCACCGCCAGGTGGAGGATATCTCTCCGCTTACTCACAGCCTCCCGTGGCCGTTCCGGATATCGATGGCGACGGGCAATACGATGTTGCCGTGATCGTTTCCGAAACTCCCCCAGGAGGAGGCTTCCTCGGCACGAAGATCTTGGTCTACTCGGGGCACGACGGGAGGCTCTTGTTCGAGGCGCCGGGGAGTGCAGATCCATCGGCATCCTCGAATGCTTGGGTGGGTTCATCGCGGATTCAGATCGGGGATTTCAATGGCGATGGGCTGTCCGACATTCTAGAAGCGGACCCTCATTTCGCAGGCGGGACGGGGCGGGTCAGTCTTCACGCCGGCACGACCGTGTTCGAACCCGAGGCCGCGCGCGGGAACGTGGCGAACTCCAGCGGAAATGGGTTTCGGGACGTCCTTCAAGTCGAGGTGGCGGGTTCCCCGTCGTCGACCTCCGGCGGGGCCCCGAGAACTCGCGTCTTTCCCGCTGGAGTGAACTTGGGGATCTGGATCGACAGTCAGCCGGGCAATGCTTCCCTCCAACCTGCGTACGCGATCTTCGGAAGAGTTGTCCCCGGAGCGGATCATTCGACGTACACGATGCCGTTCGGAATCGGAGAGATGTGCTTTGCGCCCGAGATCTTCGATCCGTTGGGAAGCGAGCTGCTCTTCACTCTCCTCAATAGCTTCGGGGGTTGGACCACGGTGTTACCTGCTGCGTCCCCCGCCAACCCTGGTCAACTGACTTTGGTTGCGAACACGGGCCCCATCCCGTTTCCCGTCACCTTCTGGCTCCAGGGTTTTCTCGTCGACGCTGCAAAGCCTTGGCCGTATCTTTCGGTCACCAACGCCATCCGCGTGGTCGTGCGCTGAGGCCCCATCTTACAGACCGCCGCTCCCCCCGCGGCGCGCGGGGGCCGCGTGGGTCGCCAGGCTTTGTCACCCGGCGGAGGGGAGGTCGCCGTTGTTGGCTTCGATGACGAGTTCTTCTTCCTCTTCCTCTTCGAAGACCTCGTCGTTCGCTGCGGCGTCGTCCTCTTCCTCGAATTCGTCTTCGAGCTCGTCCTCCTCGTCCTCCTCTTCGATGACGAGGGGAAGGCCCAAGTATTCGCGGGCGAGCTGGCGGTAGTCCTCGGCTCCCTTCGATTCGGGTGCATACTCGAGCACCGTCTGCCCGTAGGACGGCGCCTCCGCCAATTTCACATTCTGGCGAATGCGGGTCTCGTAGAGGATCTCGGGGAAGTGGGCCGCGATGTCTTCCAGCACCTCCGAGGCGAGACGGGTGCGGGTGTCCATCCGACACGCCACGATGCCCGCCAGGCGCAGCGAGGGATTGATCCTCTGCTGGACCACCTCCACCACTTCCATCAGCTTGCTCATGCCTTGGAGAGCGAAGAACTCCGTCTGCATCGGCACCAAGATCTCCCGTGCCGCCGCCAGGGCGTTGATGCTCAAAAGCCCCAACGACGGCGGGCAGTCGATGACGACGAAGTCCAAGGCCGGAAGTTCCTTTTCCGCGAGGTCCCTTTCCAGTCGGACGAGGGCCTCCTTGAGGATGGTCTCGCGGCCGACGGCGGAGACCATTTCGATTTCGGCGCTGGATAGATCGATGTTGGAGGGGGCGCAGACGAGCCCGTCCCAACTGGTGGGCTGCAAGACCTGGGATAGTTCCACGCCCCGTGTGAGCACGTCGTAGATGGACGTCTCCAGCCGGTAGATGTCCACCCCCAAATGGGTCGACGCATTGCCCTGGGGATCCAGGTCGATCAGGAGAACCCGCCGGCCCTGTTCGGCCAGGGCCGCCGCCAGGTTCACCGCGGTGGTGGTCTTACCCACACCGCCTTTCTGATTGGAAATCGCCACGATCCGCATGGATGGACTCCTTGCTCCCTGAAATCATGCCCCCTGGGGGTGACAGGCGGCCCGCCTTGAACGGCCCTCCCGCGCGCCTATCCTCCCACATGCCCTCGACGACACCCATGAAATCCGTCCTGCTGCTCTCGGGCGGGCTCGACTCCACGGTCGCCGCCTACATGGCTAAGGAGACCACGGAACCCATCCTTGCTCTCAGCTTCGATTACGGCCAGAAGGCCCGTAGACGGGAGTTGGCCGCCGCCTACGCGTTGGCGAGCCGCCTCGGCGTGCCTCACCGCACCGTGTTTCTGCCCTTCTTCAATCACCTGGGGGGCAGCGCCCTCATGGAGCCAGGATTGGACTTGCCCCACCCTGGGCGAGGCGAGCTGGACGACCAGGTCCATGCCAAGGCGAGCGCCGCCGCCGTTTGGGTTCCCAACCGCAACGGCATCTTCATTGCCGTGGGGGCGGCCTGGGCGGAGGCGGAGGGCGCGGATGTCCTGGTGGTCGGTTTCAATGCCGAAGAGGCTCGAACCTTCCCGGACAACTCGGTGGAGTTCGTCCTCGCCCAAAACGACGCCTTGGGGTACTCCACCCGCAACGCGGTTCAGGTCGTCTCGCCCACGGCGACTCTCGACAAGCGGGCCATCGTCGCCCATGCGATGGCGAAGGATCTTCCCTTGGAGTGGGTCTGGAGCTGCTATGACGGCGGCGACGACCCCTGCGGAGTTTGCGAGTCCTGCCGTCGCTTCGACCGCGCGGTCGAGGCCGCCGGGGCGGCGGACTGGTTGGACGCGCGTCGCGAGAAAGGATCGAAATCATGAAGACCGTTCACATCGCCGTCGTCTTGGCTCTGACCTTGGTGGCATGTCAGTCCTCGGCGAATCGCATGCCCGTGGAAACGGCGGGGGTCGACCCCCTCTTTTCCGAAACCGGACCGAAGGACGTGGTCGTATTGCCCGTGGATGCCTCGGAACTCACCCGCGACGAGACAGAGCGCGTGGCGTTTCCCGAGGAGGTGATGCGGGAGTCCCTGCGGAAATATCTGATCGCCAAGAAGAGCTACGCCGTGCCCACCGCGGATTGGACCGACGACACCTTGTCCTCCGTCGGTCGCGAGGCCTTGGACACGGACGCGATCTTGGAGATCAAGATGCGCCAGTGGGATACGAGCTTGCTCAGTCCTCGCGGCGTCATCTATGCGGGAGCGGATTTCCGCCTGCTCACTCCGGACGGGAGGCAGGAGCTTTGGCACTACACGTGTCGCGATCGGCAGATCCCCATTCCCGGGCCGTGGGGCGAGAGCGCCGCCTCCGCCAACGCGGAGATGGCGGCCCGCCGTCTGGCCGAGGATGCGCTGAGTCGCCTGCCTCATCGGGACTGAGTCCGTCTTGTTACGATGAGACCGTGTGGATGAAA
>DRQF01000272.1 GCA_011369445.1 Planctomycetota bacterium
CATCTTCAAGGCGTCCTGCTCTTGGTCGTTCCCACGATAGACTTGGGGTTCACCAGTAGGAAGCACCACTGAAGGCAGCTTAGAAAGGTCTGCCCCTCCGGTTTGATCGTAGTAGAACTGAGCGAACGGCGTTGCACAACCTTGAAACAATGCCAAGCCCCCGAAGACCACTAAGAGTTTCCGAATCATTTGCTGACCTCCTCTAAGGCATAACTATGTGATTCAGCGGACCTGGGTAAGGCCGCGGGGCGGGGGTGAGCCGCGGGATAATGTTCATTGGGGGGAGGCATCGTGGTTGTCGATCTCCTTTGGGAGTTTGGGGTTGCGTGAGGGTGAGGGTTTTCTTCCGGGCGCATTGGGCGGCGGGGAGTCGCCGGCTAATTGCGGCGGAAGGATGAGGGCGTCAATGGGGCTCTGGACGCCGAGGGCCCCACGATTGAGCACGTGAGTGTAGATCATCGTGGTGCGGACGTCCTTGTGGCCGAGTAGCTCCTGGACAGTGCGGATGTCGTGGCCCCGCTCGAGGAGATGGGTCGCGAAGGAATGTCTCAGCGTGTGGCACGTGACCCGCTTCGCGAGGCCGGCCTTTCGGGCCGCCGCCCGCACTGCCTTCTGAATCACGGTCTCGTGGAGATGATGACGGCGCCTCTGTCCCGTCGCCGGGTCGCAATACATCCGCGTGGCGGGAAAGACCCACTGCCACGGCCACGCGCGGCCCGCATTCGGGGACTTGACGCCGAACGCGTGAGGTAACTCGACCCAGCCGGCGCCGACTTCGAGGTCGGCCAAGTATTGGCGGCGTACCGAAGCCAGGTGAGAACGCAATCGCCTCGCAAGGCTCGCAGGCAGAATCGTGCGGCGGTCCTTGTCACCCTTACCCTCCCGGACCGTCACCTCGCCTCGACCGAAATCCAGATCCTTCACCCGAAGGCGCAGCCCTTCGAGCAAGCGCAGGCCGCCGCCGTAAAGCAAGCCGGCCACCAACGCCGACGGGTCCTCGATATGAGCCAGCAAGAGGGCCACCTCGTCCATGCTCAAGACCGTGGGGACCCGCCGTCCACCGCGAGCGCGGACCACGTAGGCCTTCTCGGTCCGACGACTCATGTGGCGGACGCGGATCGCTCCGCGAAGAGCTTCGAGAAGCGTCTTCGGGCGGGTGGGGCCGTCGCGGCAAACGAGCCCGTGCTCCGGCATGGCTTCATGGGGGCGAGCGGGTGGATCGAGCAGGTCGATGAACATGGGATTCCTGAGGGGGGCCTCCAGCCGGTGTCGAGAATGGGATTGTCGTGGCCTGAGGCAGACTTGTCAAGACGTTTCGTATAATTCGGAAAGGACTGGAGGGGTCGCCGGAGGGGCCCAACCAATCACTGATGGATTTCCTCCGTAGACGCGCTGCGGGACATCTGTGGGCTTGGACGAGATGGAATGGACTCCCCTGAATTCGATGGCGGGACGACGCTGGTCGCCCAGACACGCCTCGTGCATCGCGAGCGCTCCGCCGGGAGGATCGCCCTCGGCCTACTCCCGGATTCTCCGCCTGATCTCACGCTTCATGAGGACGTCCGTCGCCGATTGGTCGGACTTGGCACCCTGTGCCCGGTGGGAGCGTGACGCCGGGATTCGCTCTCCGCGATTTCTCGCGCAAAAGGTTCAGCCGAAGCGACCGGTGATGTAGTCCTCGGTTTCAGAGCAGAGAGGCTGCGTGAAGATCCGGTCCGTGGGGCCGTATTCCACGAGACGGCCCAGGTACATGAAGGCGGTGTACTCCGACACACGGGCGGCCTGTTGCATGTTGTGGGTGACCATCAGGATGGTGTAGTCCCCCTTCAGTTCTTCGATGAGGTCCTCGATCTTGCTCGTGGCGACGGGATCGAGCGCGGAGCAGGGCTCGTCCATGAGAAGGACCTCCGGCTCGCCCGCGACCGCCCGAGCGATGCAAAGCCTCTGCTGCTGACCGCCGGAAAGGCCAAGGGCGCTTTCTCTCAACCGGGGTTCCGCCTCCTCCCAGAGTGCCGCACCCCGCAGGCTGCGCTCCGCCACGCTTCTCAGGATCTTCTTGTCCTTCACACCCTCGATGCGAAGGGGATACACGACGTTCTCGAAGATGCTCATGGGAAAGGGGTTCGGCTTTTGGAAGACCATCCCCATCCGCTTCCTCAGTTCGATGACATCCACGTTCCTTCCGTAGATGGACTCACCATCCAACCGCATGTCGCCGTCGATGCGCACCGTGTCGATGAGATCGTTCATGCGATTCACGGATCGCAGCAAGGTCGACTTTCCGCAGCCGGAGGGCCCGATGAGAGCCGTCACCTTGCCCTTCGGAATGGCCATGCTGATGTCCCAAAGCGCACGCTTGGCCCCGTACCAAAGGGAGAATCGTTCGATCTCGACGAGCGCTTCTTCCTGGATGAGCTCCGGATGGACCACGGTCGCAAAGGAGGTCTCCTCGCGCAGAGCGTCGGCCACGCTGGGGAGATCCTCCCTGGCTGGCAATTCGGGCAGGTCGCCGGACGCTCGAGGCATGGTGTTCTCCGTCATGAATGGCTCCCTATCTTCGTTCTCCGGGATGGCAGCGTGAAGGGTCTCGGGCATCAGAATTTTCCTCCCGCGTACTTGCGCGCCAGACGGGCTCGCAACCACAGGGCTCCCAGATTCAAGACCACGACCAGG
>DRQF01000273.1 GCA_011369445.1 Planctomycetota bacterium
AAACGCCGCTCACAAAGGCATCGACGATCGTGCGGGCCGGGGCGGGCCCGAACCGTCGGGCGATGAAGTGGGCCACACTTTCGGGCTTCTCCGGGTCACCCTTCGGAATGAGCGGCTCCATCATGATGCGGAGTTTTTGACGAAGATTGAAGATCCTCGACTTCATGAGATCGCCAGGTCCCATGGGGATCGGCTCGAGTCGACGTCCGAAATAGATGTATCGCACCTTGGCGTCCGGAGAGGCCTCGATGATGCGATCCTCGACGCCCACCTCGGCGGCCAGGCCGCGGATCTGAGTGGCGGTGCTCGGAAACGAGTTCGGCCCCCACTCGAAGAGGTACCCGTCGGTGTGCCCGCTCCGCACGAGCCCTCCTACCCTTTCGTGCGCCTCGACGAGGAGGACGTCGGCCCCGGAGCGTGAGAGCTCCCAGGCGCAGGAGAGCCCCGAGATGCCTCCGCCGATGACGGCAATGCGATGTCTCTTGCTCACGGCCTCGGCCCTCCCAGCGATGCAGGCGCCTCGTTCGAGGCGTCGAGAACGATGCGACTCAACGCCGCGATGAGTTCGGGGTGGTCATTCAAGCAGGGGATGCGAAACATCCGCATCGCCCTTTCCCGAAGCTGCCTGGCCAGCTCGATGTCCACCTTATGGAGAGTTTCCAGCCGATCCGAGCCCCAGGAATAAGGAAAGACCACCACATCCCGAACGGAATCCTTGGCCCAAGCCCCGATAAGATCGGTGGGAGAGGGCATGAGCCCCCGATCGCCCACAAGAGGGTCCAGGTAGGCGAGCCCCCACCGGTCAGCGGGGAGGCCCAAGTCCCGGGCCAGAACCTCCGCCAGGGCGCGAGACCTTGCGGCAAAATCCTCTTCCGTCCGCGCCAACACCTTGGGGAGGCCCGGAGCGACGAACAGCCACGTGGCGCGGGCCGTGTCCCTCGGCCCTCCCTCCTTGGCCAGGGCGACGAGGGCGGACTGCCACGCAGGATGGGTTGCGTACTCTTCGACGAAGACCAGATCGTCGAGGACGCCTCCCTCAGCAAGCCAAGCCTCCTCGAATTGGGCGAAGTCACTCAGACGATGCCCGCGGATCGAAAGGGGATCCGCCGCGACGACGATCGCGCGGCGCATGCCCTCCGCGCGCATGAGAGGCACGACCTCGTCCGCCACCGGTCCGCCCACCGCGGCCACGGCATACCCTTCGCCTCCCAAAGCCTCGGCCACGCCGTTCGCCTGGGCGCCGGCAACGCGAAGGAAGGGAGAGTCCACGGTCACGAGACGTTGCGCCTCTTCCAGACGACGGTGAGCCCGCATCTTGGCGCGAGCACGGATAAAGGGTTTTCGAAGCCCCGAAACCGGGTAGCGGCGCTCATCTCCCACCCAGCGCTCGAGGAAGGCGGACAGGGCCTTGGGCTCGGGTCGAGGATCACCGGCGCCGACGACGACGATGCCCGTCGCCGCGTCGACTTTCATGGCCGCCACCCGTGGACGCAATCGACGAGAGCCTGCACCGACTCCGGCGGCGTCCACTTCATGATGCCCGAACCCAGGTTGAAGATGTGTCCGGGGGCGGTTCCGAAAGCTTGCAGGTTCTTGGTGACGGCGCGCCGCGTGGCGTCGGGGCCGGCCAAGAGGACACCTGGGTCGAGGTTCCCCTGCAGCGCCACGCGATGACCGATGCATCGGCGGGCGTCCTCGGGGTCGACGCGCCAGTCCAAGGACACGACGTCCGCGCCAGAATCCGCCATCAGTTCGATCAGGTGGCCGCCGCCGCTGACGTAGGAGATGACAGGAACGCCCTTCTCCTTGACCGCGTTGATGAGGCGGCAGGTCCAGGGTTGGGCGAACTCCGCATAAGTCTCTCGATCGAGGCAGCCCGCCCAGGAGTCGAAGACCTGAACCACGGGGGCGCCCGCTTCCACCTGTGCCAGAAGATAGGGAATGAGATTCGCGGTCAGGCGCTCCATGAGGAGCTGAAAGGTGGAGGGGTCGGCGAAGAGCATCCGCTTCGTGTTCTCGAAGACGCGAGAACTCCCTCCCTCGATCATGTAGGAGGCGACGGTGAACGGAGCACCGCAGAACCCGATGATGGGGAGGTCATCGCCCAAAGTTGCGCGAAGAAGCCTCTGGGCTTCCGCCGGCCAGGGCGTGCTTTGCGCCGGATCGAAATCCCGAAGGGCTTCGACGTCCTTCCGAGTCCTGATCGGTGGGCTCAACTGGGGACCCGCTCCGGCGCCGAAGGATAGGTCCATGCCCATGGCTTCCGCCGGGAGGAGGATGTCTGAGAAGACAATCCCCACCTCGAGGCCGAAAGCGCGCAGGGGCTGAAGGGTGACGTCGCGGCAGAGCTCCGGATCCTTGCAGAGCTCGAGAAAGCTCACCTTCTCCTTCACGGCCCGGTATTCCGCCATGTAGCGGCCGGCCTGCCTCATGAGCCACACCGGAGGGCGATCCACCGGCTCGCGGCGACAGGCTCTGAGGAGGCGTTCGCGAGGTGTGAGGTCCATGCACGAGGCTACGAAAGGGGGCCCCCTCGTGAAAGCGCACCGTCCCGCGATAGGATGCGCCATGCGACGCGCGGCCCTGATCCTCGGATTCCTCGTCCCCCTGGTTGTGGGGACCTGGCTCATGAAGACGGCGTTCCTGGGGGAGCTCCCCCACGGACGAGGCCTCGAGCTGGCGCCAGGCGGGGAAAGTCGGGCCATCGCGGGCTACGTCTTGTGCGTCGTGGCCGGTCTCCATCTCATTGTCACCACCGCCAGCCGCAATCATCGGAAGATGGTGGCGGTGTCGGCCGCGACCTCGATGTTGATCGCCGTGGCCGCCGCCGGATTCATTCTGCTTCGCGGCTGAGGTCCGCCGCCGAACCGGGCAATTCCAACAGCTTCATGGGGCGCATCTTCAAGCGATCGGCGCTGGCATTTTCGTAACGGATCCGACGTTCGCCCACCGTCATGACCCCGTTGTGGGCCATGGCGAGATCGCCGCCGTGGATGTGCCCGTAGAGAACGAGGTCGACGGGGAAGCGGGCGAGAATCTCCTCGAAAGCGGTGGGGGTCTCTTGCCGCTCCCACCGGGGCGGATAGTGGAACATGAGAAGGATGCGGCGATTCGGGAAATCGGCCGTCGCCCGCTCCAACGTGGCCTCGAGGGCTCGGCAGGCCTCGTCGAAAACCTCGCGATCCTCTTCCTCCCACCAGGGCGACTCGGGGCAATCCCAGCCCATCGTCCCCGCGAGAACCCAGTCCTGGCCCAACGGCATGGAGGCGTCACATAGAAACGTCACTTCCGAGAAGCGCAGCCTCGCCGTCTTCTTCCACCACTTGTCATGGTTGCCAGGCGAGATGATCACGCGACCGGGAAGGCCGTTCACCGCATCCAGGTGCTTCTCGATGGTCTTGGTCGTGGTGGCCCACGAGAAGTCCCCGGGGATGAGGACGAGGTCCGACGGGGCGACCGTCCGGCGCCACTCGCGGCGGATCACGTCCTCGTGATTCACCCACACGTCGCCGAAGCGGCTCATGTCCCTCCCGAAATGGGGGTCGCTCAAAGCGAAGATCCTCACCCGTCTCCTTCCTTTTCCGTCTTCTTCTGGCCCGAATGTGCGTAAGGCGGCATCATATCCGCCATGAACCCCGGCGCCACACGTTACGGAATCGTCGTCATCGGCAACGAAGTCCTCTCCGGGAAGGTGGAGGACATCAACTCCACGTTCCTCATGAAGGAACTCCACGCCCTGGGCGGCCGGGTCGAGCGGGTCGCCATCATCCCCGATGTAGCGAACGACATCGCTGAAACGGTGAAGGCCTTTTCCCGGCGTTTCGACGTGGTCCTCACGAGCGGAGGGGTGGGTCCCACTCACGACGACCTCACCTTTCCCTCCGTGGCGCGAGCCTTCGATCGTCCCATGGTCTTCAACCCGCGGATGGCCGAGGCCATCAAGGACTTCTTCGGCGAGGAGAGAGCCCAGGTCTACCTCGCGATGGCCACCCTGCCGGAAGGAATCGAGCTCATCTTCACGGACGGGCTCCTCTTCCCGGTGACGAAGCTCGAAAACGTCTTCATCTTTCCGGGCGATCCGACGGTGTTGAGAAAGAAGTTCCGCGCCATCCGGGATCGATTCGCCGAAGCCCCCTTCCACCTCGCGCGCGTCTTCACCACCCTCGAGGAAGGGGACCTGGCGCCCCTGCTCCGCAGTCTGCAAGAGGAGATCCCCCATCTCGAGGTGGGCTCCTACCCGGTCTACGACAATCCGGATTACAAGGTCCAGGTCACTCTGGAATCCAAGGACGCCCACGCCGTCGCGGAGGGCCGCCGCCGCCTGCTGGCCGCCATCCCCCCCGAGACCGTCGTCTCCGTCGAGGGATGACCCGCTCCCTTCACCGCGAGGACCCCGCCTGTGATCGCGCCGCCGCGGCGGCGATTCAAGGAGTGGGCGTTGCCGCGACCCGGAAGATCGTCCCGGAATCCGTTCCAATGAAGACAGCATCGTCGCTCGGGGCGCCGGCGACCGAACTCGCGGGGAGATGTGGGAACGACAGCGCATCCATCCCGTAGATTCCCGACTCGTACTTCACCAGCCGCAGTCCCATCCTGTCGGCGGCAAGCACCAGTTTGTCGTCGAAAGCCGCCACCCCGACACGGGCGCGCTTGGGGAAGCGGGCGACGAGGGATGTCGAACCCGCCAGGTCGTAGAAGAAGACTCCGTGTTTTCCCAAGGCCGAGACCAGCAGGCGCCCCGCGCCGTCGATAGCCGCCACCATCAACTTCCATCGATTCCGAATCTCCGCCACGACCTGGCAATTCGGCACTGACAGCACCGAGATCGCCAAGCCCGGATCGAGTACCCGATCCGGCACGGCAGCGACTCTCTGACTCACTGGGGAGTACAACAGGTGTCTGAAAGTCCTGGAAGTCGAGCCGGGGTCAACCACGACACTCGTGATCTGCTCGGAACTGAGGCTCGCCTTGCAAAGGCGCCCATCATCCAGGCCCAGCAGGATCTCATCTCCGGAAATCCGCAAAGCCGTCACGGCGGTGATCTGCTTGTTGTCCTCGAAGAAGACCTTACAGTTGCACACACCGCTGAAGGGAAACTCAACGACCTGGACCGATCCGTCCGGCATGACCGCCGTCAGTCCCCATTGCGAGAAACTCAAACGGGAAAACGCGCGGGGAGCCGCGCCGACATTGAAGGGCAAAACCGTCGCGGCATAAGATGCCCCGCTGCGCGACCACAAGATGACAGATCCCTTGTCGTCCCGGGAAGCCACGTAGGCGCCATCCGAGGTGCTCTGCACCTCGAGGCATCGGGAATCGTGACCTCGAAGTTCGTGGGTGATCGCAAAGTCGAAACCGAGGTGGCTCCCAAGAGGCTCGTTCCTCGGAATCGCGGTCGGAGCACCGGCTGCGCTCCGGGTGATCGTATAGATCGCGCACCCGCCTTGACGTACCACCACGGCCTTATCGTCTGTTAGCGTGCTGAGGACACCTCGCTGCACGTGCTCCCCTGCGGCGTCTGTTCCTCGCAACAGGATCTTCCCAGTGGGGACGTCCATGACCAGCAATTGAGACGGATTGACGCCAAGAAGGCTCTCGGGTGTCGTCCCAAGCGTCGCGACTCCCATCACCGGCACCCTGCGGAGGGCGTGATACGTGAAGCCTTCCGCCGTCGTGGCTCGACCCAGCTCTCCCCCTTCGCTGAGAAGGGTCAATGCCGCGCCGCCGTCGCCCTCGGTCGCCGTGACATTCCCATCGGGTGCTCCCAGTCGGGCGACGCGCTGTCGATTGGCCGTATCCCAAATCGTCGGCCCCCCGTTGGACAAGGTTCCACCCTGCCCAGAATCCACGTCCTTATCGGGATGATAGTCGGCGAGCGAGGAAAACAGACGACTTCCCGCACTGAAGTAGGAAAGGGAGAAGACTTCCGGGTCACCGACACCACCGGGCCTGTAGACGCCCAACAGGGGCAGACCCGTCGTCAAAGCTCGCTCTTCGATGCGCCCCCGATCGCTACCGAGAATCACCCGAGCCTCAGAGCCGATCATGACAGCATCCATGGCGGCAATGGGAACTGCGATGTCCGTGGTCGCTGTCTGGAGCTTCTGAAGGATATCTCGTTCGACGATGCGACCACTGCCGATCGCGCAAACTAGATGGGCATTGTCCACGAAGCTGAGACCCGTGACGCCAGCTCCGAAGATGTTGATCCAGTTTTCGGAAGGCGTCCCGGCCCACGAATTATTGAGATTGGCGATACTGAAGGTCT
The DNA here is from genome assembly GCA_011369445.1 of Planctomycetota bacterium. Taxonomy (GTDB): domain Bacteria; phylum Planctomycetota; family DRQF01; genus DRQF01. The sequence continues at coordinate 6,269 of DRQF01000273.1, forward strand.
CGGACAGCTGCTGGGAGCCGGTAGCATTGTCATACTTCACGACTTCGACCGTGCCGTCGTCGAATCCAACTGCGACGTATTCGCCGCTTGGGGAGATGGCCCAGGCGGTGACTGGCTTATCACCAGACGCGAAGGAATAAGAGGCATCGCGTGCAACGCTACACCGCGAATTGGCCATAACCACGGTCTGGGCTTCGACGGTACAGCAGGACAAATACGACAGAGCCAAGAGCAAGAGCCCAGTGTTTTGGCTGATTTTCATTTCGCGAAACCTCTAGTTTGAGAAGCCTTCAAGGTCGTTAGAGAACGCCAAAACGATCCAGGATGCATTCGATGAGCAGTTTCGCCTGGAGGTAACTTGAGTGGCTATATCGATCCTCACCCGACTTCTGGACTTTCTCCCATGTGGGCAACACGTGAATTCTCGACGGCAAGACCTCGGGCGTTTCGGGGCCGAATTGACCAAGTGGGATATTCCGTTCCTCAAAGACATATGTCTTCAAGTATTGATCAAACATATCATACCAAACATAAATGGGTGGCAGCGCAATTGGGGGGGGGTGCTGCCACCCCCTCCTGCGGGAGGCGTCCCTCCTCCGACCGGGCCGAAATCTTCACCTGGCTCGAGCACCTCATTGTCAACCGCGGCTGCGATCACCGCCGCCCCTTTGATGCACTGCAGTGCCGGCCATGACGGGGGATTGCCCAGGTCATACAGAGATTGAATCGCGCCAAGCACGACACGGGCACCAAGGCTGTGCGACGTCAAATAAATGGGCATGTCCGGCCAACGCAGCCAGAGATGCGAGATGAAGATGGCGAGTTCATCGCCCATAAGGTCGGCGGCCGCCTCCGCTGCATCGAAGTGGCTCAACCCTGGGTCCCAGTTCCAGGCGAATCCCACGACCTGTCCCGTATAACCCGAGTCGGATGCGCTCGCGTGCAGGGCATTGAGATTGTTCTGTGCAGACTGAAGGGTGTTCTGAAAGCCATGCACATGAATGAGAATGGAGCTGGGACATTCAGGCAACGCCAGCAACTTCGGCCCGAGATAGTCCAACGGCGTGTTGGGCGGAGCGTGGAGTTCCGCATCCGTGACAATCGAGCCCCACAACGTGCTTACATAGGTGATCGAGCCCCTATGATTGACGAGGATCGGTGGGGGAGCTTGGCCCGCTATTTGCTGAACAAGAACCGCCAGGAGGAATGCAAAAGCCATCCTGATGCCTGATGCATAGTCAACTAGCCTCGCCGCCCAAGACCGATCGTGAGTCGCACCCAAGAGCCTGTTCAGATTCGACCAAACATTCAAGCCTCATCGTAGGCTTTCTGCCTATTCCCACAAAATCGGCCAGGTGGCTCTCGTTGGGCCGTTCCTGGCGCCATGATCGGGATCGGACCTTGGGGGAGGGGAGGGGGACGCCGGGGGCAGCCAGCTCCCCCGAGACCGTCGTCTCCGTCGAGGGATAGCCCTGGACTGACGACGCCCTCGTCATCCTCGAACGACAACGGGAAGTGATTTCCGAGGAGGTCACGTTTCGTGACCATTGGGGGGGCATTTGTAATGACCGGCTACAAATGCGTGAATCTCGGGATTCGATTCCCGACTCAGCCGCAGTTCTCGATTCGGGGTTGCTCCTTGACATCTTGGAAAGGAGTAACATCGCGGCACTGAAGGCGGCCAAACCAATGAAGACATATACGCCAATGCTCCCACGAGCAAGTCGTGATCGCCTCATTTAAGTATACCAATCCAGTACTCGTATGAATGACGGAACTCCCGGTGATTCACAACGATATGCATGACTTCTTCGTCCGCTCCACCATCTGGAATTGCGAGCGAACTGAGCAAGAGGATTTCTGGTCCCAAAACCGAGGTCTTGACCGGGATCGCTGCCCCCTCAATATCCACCTCAACACTCACTTCATTGTCGAGGTTCACACCTTTCAGAATGATCCCGCCGCCATCGTCAATGGGGGTATCATCTATGGCTTCCTGAGGCAGCATGAACCTCTCCATGCTGACCACAGGCGCGAAATCAGAACCCGTGATGCCTGATGAAACAATCTTGACAACGTCCCCTTTGGCAAGCGGAGGAGAAACCTTGATGCTCACATTCCCGGACGGATCCAGAATTTTATAGCTTCCACTAATCCGCTGAAGCTGAGTCGGGGAAGGTCCACTAAGGATGTATACCGAAGACAGGTATCCCCCATAAACGCGCACATGACCCTGGCCCGCTACCAGATGATCTTCGAGAAAGCCACATTTCCCGGCCAGGACTGGAGTTCGTCGTTCGATACTCAGGACTCCCGGTTGTGATGTATCGACAATCTCCCAGTCATCGAGCGCCCACGACAAGTCACCTGGCGGGTGGAATGACACACCCACTTTTCCCCCGTCTCGTCGATGAAACCCAAAGACGGGACCGATCGCTCCAGACAGATTCACATCAAGCGTTGCCGGCGCCTGGAGCCCGTCCGGCAGCCCATCAAGGTCACCGTCCACGTACCGGAGGACGGTCTCTGACGCGGCGTCAAAGACATAGAGCTCTTGCCCGATCACCTGCGCTACGAGATACCGAGATCCGGTAGGGCCGTTCGGAATCAGAGGCGAAAAACTCCAAGTGGCCGGGTCCCCATCAAGCGGCCAGTCCGAATAGAGCACTTGAGAGACGTCGCCGACTTGGCCGGAGACGACAATGCCAGTGGGAGCAAGCCCATCACGCGAAATTGTGACCGAATATATGTAATCCAATCCGGTGTCGAATCCTCCCACATTGAACGTTGCACTGGTCACGCGGTGGATCGCGAGATCACCATGGAGAGGGTGAAATCCGACAATGTAATCCGAGAAGAGCTCCTGCTCGACCGTGGATTCGGAGTTCAGCACGATCTCCGACCATCTCTTGTCGACCGTAGCCAGCCCTGGATGGGACGGAACAAACTTGCGATCGGCGGGCCAGGTATTCGCCACCCAACCAGGAACATTTGACGAGTATTGCGCCCAAGAATTGGACTGACAAAGTAGAGCTCCAAGGATGACTGGCAACAGAAATCTGAGTCGACTCCTAATTATCAATGACATGCGGGTAACTCCTCCGCTCTAATCACAGAAAAACGCCTGAGCTCCTTGAGCCATGCTCTGGGCGAAACGGTTCTGCCTTTGAATCCGATCGAGGTCAATCTGTTGATGGCTTACAAGGTAGTCGTAGCCAGGGAACGCCCCGCCCGACGAACTCGGGACTGGTCCTTGTTGCAGCTGAGAAAGAAGGGTCTTCATAGTAAGAAAAAGGGTGGAGCCGTCATGAGAGCTGAGGGAATCAGGCATTGCAAGTCTTGCATTCGTATCCCCAGCCATGGCAACCCGACCTCGCTCAAGGACCTACTGTCCTCCGCTTCACTGCGCATTCGTTGTTGAATGCGAATTCATGACAAGGACCGTACTCGCGGCGTACGAGACATGTCAACAACTTTCAGGGTTTTGTTTCGGAGCTCTACAAGGCCATGTGAGGCCATGACTTCGAGGCCGCGCGGTATTGCCCCCACCCCCGACCCGGGTAGTATTTCCGCATGCCCCCGGCTGAAGAGCGAGACTTTGCCGCTTGGATGCGCCTTTTGATCCGGCGCGTCTGCGAGAAAGAGCGCATCACGCGTGGCGTCTTGGCCACGAGACTCGAGGTCAGCGAGGAGACGGTCCTCCGCGCCATCTACAAGGGCAAGGTCGGGTTTCCGCTTGTCCTCAGGCTTTGCCGGCTCGCGAAAGCGACACCGGAAGAGGTCTCGGCCATCGAATTCGCATGGTTGAAGACCCGCGAGGGGCGGGTTCAGGCCAGCGCCCTCCGGCGTTCCATGTCGATCGTTCGCACGCTGATGGAGGAGGTCGACAAGATGGAGGAGTTCCTTCGGAAGAAGGGGCTCTTCGACGAGTACGCCCGCAAACGAAAGGGACGCCTTCATCCGCTCCACCGGCGGGCCAAGGAGGAACTCGAAAGGGGCGATCAGCATTCCTGATCTCTTCCCTTGCCGAGACTCGGGATGGCGGCTAAAGCCACCGCTTCCATGTGAAGGCGCGCCCATCAAGGGCGTGAAGAGGGTTACGCGATCGATCGAGCACACCGCGCACGCGCCGATCGAAGATGAGGATCACGCGCGGCCCATCGACTTCGATGTTTTCCTGGGGCCCGAGGACGCACTCGACGTTGAACAGACCGGGCGCAAGAGGTTGAGGAGGCTACCCGTTCCCCGTGACGGCCGCGTGAACTGGGACGATGGTCAGGGTTGCGAGCCATCCCGCGATGTAGACGAATCTCTCCTTCCACGATCTGGAGCGGCGCATGGCCTTGCTCCCGAACAGAACGGACAAGGTCAGGAGGACAAGTATGCCGCCTTTCAGCAAGACCCCCACCAGAAGAGCTCGGTCGGCCTCACAGAAAGGGAGATCCCGGCTGATTCCGGCGATTCCAAGGCCCTGGATACCGACGAGACAGCCGAGGGTTCGGAAGAAATTCCTCCGCGCGGAAGACGGGATCTTCTCCCGCAATCCGATCCGGCGTCGCCATCCCGTGGGGGGTGGAGCGAATTGACGCCGTCGTATCAGCCACCACTTCATGGAGGGGCCCTCCTTGCCCACGAGATCGCCATCGTCACCAGGGTCGTGAATGATTCTGTCCGTCGCTCGAGTCGGCGAAGGCCTCCAGGCGGAAAGGGATACGAATCCGGCCACGGTGCATTCCCGGGAAAAGTGGACCTTCCCCCCGGACTTCGTGGGAACCAGGGGTCTTCGACGGAATTCCAGTCCTCGACAAGGGTTAGGCTTGGGAAAATGGGTCTGGGTTGCCGATGGAGCTGGAAGTGGAAAGGATGGGGCATCGAGCCATCCCAACGGACAAAGAAAGACGATCATGAGCCACGTGGAAACGACAACGGACTACAAAGTCAAGGACATCGGCCTCGCGGAATGGGGCCGACAGGAAATCATCATTGCCGAAGGCGAAATGCCCGGCCTCATGTCGGTGCGCGCCAAGTACAAAGCCGACCAGCCGCTGAAAGGCGCTCGCATCGCGGGTTGTCTGCACATGACCATCCAGACGGCGGTGCTGATCGAGGCTTTGATCGATCTCGGCGCTGAGGTTCGGTGGTCGTCCTGCAACATCTTCTCGACCCAGGATCACGCCGCCGCCGCCATCGCCGCCGCAGGCATCCCCGTCTTCGCCTGGAAGGGCGAGACCGACGAGGAATATGACTGGTGCATCGAGCAGACCATCGAGGGGCCGAACGGCTGGCGTCCCAACATGATCCTCGATGACGGCGGCGACCTCACCGCCATCATGCACGAGAAGTTCCCGGAACTCCTCACCGACGTCCGCGGCATCACCGAAGAGACGACGACGGGCGTTCATCGCCTCTACCAGATGGCCGAAGAGGGTACCCTCAAGGTCCCGGCCATGAACGTGAACGACTCCGTCACCAAGTCCAAGTTCGACAACCTCTACGGCTGCCGCGAAAGTCTCGTCGACGGCATCAAGCGCGCCACCGACGTGATGATCGCCGGCAAGAAGTGCGTCGTCGCCGGCTACGGTGACGTGGGCAAGGGGTGCGCCGAAGCTCTCCACAACATGGGCGGACGGGTCTACGTCACGGAGATCGACCCCATCTGCGCGCTTCAGGCCTGCATGGCCGGCTACGAGGTGGTGACGATGGAGGACGCGTGCAAGATCGGCGACATCTTCGTCACCACAACCGGCTGCTGCGACGTGATCACGCGTGCCCACATGGATGAAATGAAGGACGGCGCCATCGTCTGCAACATCGGCCACTTCGACATCGAGATCGACGTCAAGGGGCTCTTCGACGACGGCAAGCTGACCCGTAGGACCATCAAGCCCCAGGTGGACAAGATCACCTGGCCCGACGGCAAGAGCGTGATCCTTCTCGCCGAAGGTCGCCTCGTCAACTTGGGCTGCGCCACCGGCCACCCCAGCTTCGTGATGAGCAACAGTTTCACGAACCAGGTCTTGGCCCAGATGGAACTGTTCAACCACGGCGACCGCTACGAGAACAAGGTCTACACGCTGCCCAAGCACCTGGACGAGGAGGTGGCGCGGCTCCACCTGGACAAGCTGGGCGCCAAACTCACCATCCTGAGCGATCGCCAAGCCGAATACCTGGGACTGCCGAAGGAAGGCCCCTTCAAGCCGGAATACTACCGGTATTGATGTGACGGCAGTCACATCGGGCAGGACGTTCCCGTGTTGAATGGAGCCCGGATCGCCTGGACACTTCTTGCCGCCGCGGTCGTGTTCCTCGTCATCGAGGAGCGCGCGCGGCGGCGCCTGCATGAAGACGTCGACCACCTCCGGCATCCACCGGCCGCCACCCTCGTACTCGAGGAGCACCCGACGGGCAGCGTGATCACCCTCGAGCTGAAGCGAGAGGTGAATCTCTTCCAGCCCCCCGCCGAGGCCTGGACCCGCGAGATCGCGGTGAAGGGGGCTCGTCAGTCCGTCGCCCTTCCCGCGGGGCTCTACGAGGCCCGATCCGACGCTCCGGGCGCCCAACCCACACCGTTCTTGCTGCTCGCCGGCGATGAGATTCGATGGGATGGCGCTCCGACCCCGGAGGGCTTGGTTCGCATCCCCGAAGGACCCTTCCTCGGCGAAGTTTCCTGGCGCCTCGAACGCACGAAGAGTTTCCTCATCGGCCGCACCGAGGTCAGCGTCGCCGAATATGAGGCATTCCTGAAGGCTCTTGCCGCGGAGCGAGGTCTGGGCGCGACGCAGCCCGAACCCGTTTTCGAATCTCCCCAAGCCTTCACCCCGTTTTGTTCGCAGGCGGAACGCTCAGCTCACCCCGAAGGGTGCCTCGGACACCGCCCGAGGGAAGCCGGCCTGGACGCCTGGGGTCGGCTCGATGCGAAAGGGAGCGGTCGCGTGGCGGTCCGTCTGGTGAACTGGTACGACGCCCTGGCCTACTGTGCCTGGGCCACGGACCGGGCGAAGAAGGCGGGGCTTCGCCTCCAGTTTCGCCTCCCCACCGAGCGGGAGTGGCAAAAGGCCGCCCGCGGCGTGGACGGTCGGCCCTACCCGTGGGGCTTCGAACCGGGTGACGTCCAACATCGAGTCTTCGAGGGAGGATTCCTCGCGGTCGACAGCCATCCGGAATTGCGCTCTCCGTATGGGCTGTTCCACTGCGCAAGCTCGGTGGCCGAATGGACGGCGGACCCCCAAGGCCCCCTTCGACGGCGCGTCATGGGAACGACCTGGGACCTCCACACGGATCGCATCCACGTGGGCTTCGGGCTCGGGGAACGCCCCGACCTCCGCAGCATCTACCTCGGTTTTCGCGTCGTCGCGGACGAGGTGTCCCGGTGAGACGGGCCCTTCTTCGGATGGGCCTGTGGGCCCTCGCCTCCGCTTTGGCGCCCCTCGTCTTGACCCTCTCCGACATCCTTCGAAGTGTTGAGTCCCCCGTAAGCGCAGAGCGACTCGCGGCCGGCGCCGTGGCCGCCCTCACCTTCGGCGCCTTGACATGGATGGCCCTCATGACGGCTCGAGGACTCCGTCGCGTCTACCTGCGACGGGGATGGCATCTGTTCCTCGTCCGCTGGTCGACGACGGCTCTCGTTCTCGCGGCGCCCCTTTGGCTCCCTGCCCGCGCCGTGGTGGCGGCCTCCCATTTTGCCGGCCGACCGAGCGAGACCTGGGCGATGATCGGTCTCGCCTGCGGGCTGGCCGTGGGACTTTCATTGCCCATGGTGTTGATCGAGAAGATCAAGGGCCGACGTTGGCAGCGGGGGATGGCCCTCGCCCTCATCGCCGCGGCGGGGACCGCCGTAAATCTGAAGGTCTATGCGGCGCAGTACCCCCTCATCCATCTCCTCGTCGCGTTCACCGTCTTGGGCAGTTGCGCCGGCGCGCTCGTTGCGTGGCTCCCCGCTCGTCGTGGGGGAGCGATCCTGGGCGCCCTCATGATCGCGATCATGATCGGCGTCGGCGCGTCCGGGCTGGGAGAAGGAGCCACGGGCTACGGCCCCCTCCCTCGGGTGGAAGGATTCATAGCGTCCCTTTCCCCCTTCGCCACGACCGCGAGGAAGGACGAAGCGGACCCCAAGATCATCGAAGGGCTCTGGGGACAGACCGTGAGCGGACGCCGGGAGGAGCTTCTGGGCGCCGGACCCCCTCCGCCCCGCATCGTGCTCATCACCATCGACACCCTCCGGGCAAAGAGCACCGGTTTTCTCGGCCACCCGGGTCGCCCGACGACCCCTTTCTTGGACCGGCTGGCGGAGCGATCCGTCGTCTTCGAACGGGCCTACGCCCAAGCGTGCCACAGTCTGGCGTCGATCCTCTCCCTGTTCACCGGTCGCTACCCCGCGGCCCTCAATCACTATCGACGGCTCCACGGAGGTCGACCGGAGGTTTCCGAACCCTCCCTCGCGGGAACGCTTGCCGCCCATGGCTTCCGCACCGTGGGGATCCCCTCCTTCAAGGAGGAATCCCTTGCGGGCAAGTTCCGGGAGTTCGGAAAGGGTTTTCAGACTTTCGAACGCCCGAAGGGCGCGGCCCCGATCCCCTCCGCCGACAAGGTGACGGCGTCGGCGCTGGGCGTTCTTCGCGGGGCGCGCCCGGACGAGAAGCTCTTCCTCTGGATGCACTTCATGGAGGTCCACGGGCCCCACGACGCGATTCCTCCCCGATTCGGCAACGGCCCCCTCGCCCTCTATGAAGCGGCGATCCGGCGGGTCGACGATGCGTTGGGGGCGTTTTGGCAAACGGCGGAACGGGAGGGGCTGTTCGACAACGCGCTCGTCATCGTCCACGCCGACCACGGCGAAGAGTTTTTCGAGCACGGCGGGCGGTATCACGGCACGACCCTCTACGAGGAGGTGATCCACGTGCCCCTGTTCCTTTGGAAGCGAGGGCTCACACCGCGGCGCGCCGCGAGGCCCGTGGAGCTCGTGGACCTCATGCCCACGATTCTGGACATCGAAGGGCTCACGCCGCTGGCCCCTCTTCACGGCGACAGCCTCGTTCCCGAGATCCTCGGGGAGGATCGGGAGCACATCGCACTGGCTCAGATGAAGGGGGGCTCGGCCTGGCTTCCCGATCGCTCCGCGCTGGTGGAAACCCGATTCAAGATCATCGCCCAGGAAGACTTCTCGAGGACGGAGTTTTTCGACCTTGTCGAGGACCCGAACGAACGTCAACCCGAGGGGCCGGGCATCCCGAAGTCGGAGCGCCGACGCCTGGAGGATCGGCTGCGGGCCGCCATGGCGATCGCGCGGGAGATTCCCGCCGGCCGCGTCGAGGCGGGTGAGCCGAAGACGGCTCAGGCCTGGACCCGGGCGCGCATTGAGCAAGCCCTCCAAAGCGACAATCTGGCCGAAGTGAACGAGGCCCTCGACGCCCTTTCTTCGGGCAACGTGGAGGAATACGTCTCTCTCCTCGGCGGCCTGCTCGATCGGGACGGGGCCGCCGCAACGAACTTTGAAATCCAAGACCGCGTCCTTCGTATTCTGGAGTCCCTCGAACCGACGGGCGAGGTTCGCGACACCCTGTGGGACGCGGCGAGGAAGTCGATACCGACTCCACTTCGTCAGCGCATCCTCGACGCCCTCCGCAAGTCGGCGCGACCAGACGATCTGGCCCGCCTCGCTTTCCTTCCCGAGAAGGAACGCCTCCTGGAAACGTTGCTCTTCGGAGCGGCGCTCGGTCGCGAGGACGCCAAGCAAGCGATCCTTGCCGCCCTCGCCTCGGACACGGGCGCGCTCTTCTACCGCGCAGCACCTTGGTTCGCGGGCGATCCGAGGTCGCCGTTCCGCCACGCGCTGGTCGCCCTGTGCGCTGCGTTTCCGCCACGAGGGGACTTTGCGGCCTACGCCCTGGACCTCCTCGCCAAGGCCGAGGATCCGGTGGTTCAGTGGGCTCTCCCCGCGGTCCGTGAGCACCCCCGAACGCTGGCGCCCTTCTTCGATCGGGCGTTCCTCGCGCAGCTTTTCCCGGGGAAGATCCCCCTCACCGACGGGGTTCGCAAGACTCTCTACTGGATCGCCACGGATGACGGCGCCCCCACGCCGGTCCGCTCCGACGCCATGGCCCTGCTGGCTCGCGTGGGCTCGCCTCGGGAGTACATCCTCCGCCGTGACGCCGAGGTTCAGGCGCGTCCGGTCCCTCATTGGTCCGACCTCACCCTGACGCCGGCGGCCGGCTCCCTCCTGTTTCGTTCCCTGGGCCTACCGGGCCCCATGCTCTCGTGGGTTCTTCGGTGGGAGTCGAAGACCGATGCGAACCGGTGGGCGTCAGACCGCCTCTACGGTCCGATCCGCATGCGAGCCGACGGCGAGGAGATAGGAAAAAGCGACCTTCTCCTCGAAGCGAACGGGCCGGCTCACCTGATCGTCCCCTGGACCCAGGCGGCCCAGTCCGCCTCCCGCATCACCCTTCTCGCCCCCGACGGCACACTCCTCGGGACATTCCCTCCTCCGGTGCGGAACTGACAACGACTCAACCTGGCTGCGGCGCCACGTCACCGGATGCGGGAGCGAATCGGGGATTCAGCGACCGGGCTTCAAGGCATCGAGGAGATCGTTCGCGGCGAGTGCCCGGACCCGCTTCGCCAGCGGGAACGAGTCCTTTCCCGCGTGGATGACCGTGAGGGAATGGAGTCCCAGAGTCTCGAGGGCACTGCGCATCGAAGAGGTGAGACGAGGCGTCGCGGTCCGCTTCATTTCGAACCCCAGGCGACGCCCGCGATGCATGACGAGGAGATCCAGTTCCGCTCCGCCGTGGGTCGCCCAGAAATAGCACTGAGAGCGGGCCACACCGAGGCGGCGTATGACCTGCTCGATGAGAAAGCCTTCCCAACTCGCTCCAAGCTTCGGATGCCTTTCCAGGTCACGCATCGTTTCGATCGAGAGTAGAGCATGAAGCAGCCCCGAATCGGCCACGTAGACCTTGGGCGACTTGACGACACGCTTTCCCACGTTTTCCGCCCACGGACGCAGCACGTGCGCCACGTAGGTCGACCGCAAGAGACCTAGGTAGCGCTGAACCGTGGTGTGTGAAACGCCCAACGAGTTTCCAAGCTCGGACCCATTCCAGGTCTGACCGTGGTAGTGAGCGAGCATCGTCCAGAATCGATCGAGGGTCTCCGCGGGGATGGTAACGCCCAGCCTGGGTAGGTCGCGCTCGAGGAAGGTTCGAATGAAGGCTTCCCTCCATTCGAAGCTCACACGATGACTTCGTGCGAGAAACGATCGAGGAAACCCGCCTCGCAGCCACAAAGCCGGCATCGCCTTCACACCGACTTCCTCGAGGTCGAATCCTCCCAGATCGTGAAAGGCGATCCGCCCCGCGAGCGTCTCGGAACCCTGACGGAGCAACTCCGGCGAAGCGCTGCCCAGGACCAAGAATCGCGTGGGATGAGGTCGGCGATCGGCAAGCACACGGATGGTCGAGAACAAGTCCGGACGGAATTGAATCTCATCGAGAATGACGAGACCGCGCAGCGGTTCGAGAACCAACATGGGTTCCGCCAGTCGAGCGCTCTCCCGGGGGTCCCCCAAATCAATGAGGTGGGTGGGCCCGCGGCGAGAGGCCGCGACTTGATGAGCCAAGGTCGTCTTCCCGACCTGACGCGCCCCCAGGATGGCGACCACGGGGTGTTCCCTGAGAAGAGCTTGGACGCGGCGACGGTGTCGCTCCCGAAGGACTTGCTTCATGCCTTGAAGATTGCACGGTCAGTGTGCAATTTGCAAGGCTATTCCTGCTCGCCAGGGACTCGGAGCGGCGCCGGGAAATGCAGAGGAGATGCGTGAAAAGGAAGGGGAATCCGGGCAAGATAGGGATATGCGGACGGATGAGTGGTCATCATTGACGGAAGTCGCGGCCGTCTGGGAACAGGCGCGCCGGGTCGATCTTCGGCCGCCCGCCCAGGCTCCCGACCGAGAGGCGATGGCGGCGCGGAACGCCGCGCGGGCCCTTGGAGCCGACGCGGAGGACCTGGTGGCGCTCTGGACGGACGCGAGGCCCATGGTGGCGGCGCACGCCTTGCTCGCGTCCTACTTCGGGGGCCACGACTTCGATCATCTTCCCCGAGAACTCCACGATCGGCGCGAGCCCGTCGAGGTGGAGACCCGCGGCTACACGCTACACACGAATCTGGGCGGCTTCGCCCGATTTCTTCGTCAGCGTGCCGGCCACTGAACCGAAAGGACATCAGGATTCATGCCGCACCTCATCGATGCTCCCGCCCTCATCCCCGCCGAGGGCAACAAGGTCATTCAGGAATTCGTCGGTCGGGCGCGGACGGGCGACGAAAGGGTGAGCGTGGCTCAGATGCAGTCGCCTCCTGGATGGACAGAGCCCTTCCAAACTCCTGAGTTCTTGGAGATCACTGTGGTCCTCGAAGGGACGCTGCACGTGGATGGCGAAGGCGGGCCGATGCAGGTCGCGGCGGGCCAAGCCATCGTGGTCGAGCCCGGCGAAACCGTTCGGTATTCCACGCCGGGCGGCGCCCGCTATGTCGCGATCTGTCTGCCCGCCTTCTCCCCGGACACCGTCCACCGTCACACGTCCTGACCCTTCGACTCAGAAGAAGGCCAGCTTCGTCGCGAAAGCGAGGAGCAAGACCAGATAGACCTTGAGGACCGCGGCTTCCGGCCATCGAAGAGCCGTGCGAGCGCCCACCAGCCCTCCCACGGCCTGCCCGGCGACCACCCAGGCGGCGGCGTTCCAGTCGACGAGCCAATTCCCCGTGAACACGAGGAGAGCCGCCCCCGTGTAAATGAGGACGATGAGGACCTTCGCCGCATTGATGCGGACCATGTCCCAGGAGCTCCCGTGGAGAAAGGCCGCGATCATGAAGAAGCCGACGCCGGCCTGGATGAACCCGCCATAGAAGCCCATCACGAAAAAGGCCGCCAAGAGGAAGACCGGACGCCGCTCCCGCAGAGGGTCCGTGCCGAGCCCCCCCCCGCGAAAACGCCACCAGGTCACGATGGCCACGCCCAGCATGACAACAGCGAGCAGTCTTTGGAACGTGACGTCGCTCACCTTCGTGGCGGCCACGTAGGCCCCGGCGAGCGCCCCCGGCAAGGCGGCCACGGCGAGGAGAATCGTCGAGACCCGGAAGACGGGGTCTCGGTAGATGCGGGCCCGACGAAAACCGAGGACCGCCAGAATATTCTGAGCGATGATGGCCGGACGGCCCGTCGCATTGGCAACCGTGGGGGGCAGCCCCAGGAAGATCATCATCGTGACGGAGATCAACGAACCGCCCCCCGCCATCACGTTGCAGAAGCCGGCTCCCAAGCCGGCGAGGAACAGCGCCAGCCCCTCGCTCGGACTCATGACGGCTCGGTCACCTTCTCGGCGGAGAGGTCGAACCGCTCATAGCGCCCCTCCGAGGCCCGTTGCAGCAGGAGACCTTCGAGGAAAAGAAGAGGCGAGGCCGTGAGAGACGCCGCCGCAATGGCCGTCCAGGGAGAGACCTCCCCCCAATGGATGAATGCGAAGCCGACGCCCGCGCCGAGGGCTCCGGGGGCCACGAGCAGGAGAATCGCGGACGTCGCGCGCACGAGCGCGCCCAGCAGATTCTGGCCGAACTGATCGAAACCCTGGCGCATCCCTCGACCGAAGCGAACGAAACTGGGCAACCAGAGAGCCAGCAGGTTCTCCTGAGTCAAGAAGATGAAGTCCATTGCGAACGCAGCGGGGAGCGCCGCCACGAGGAGAGGCCCCTTGATCTCCCAGCCGACCTGGGTGGTCATCACCTGACGAATGAGGGTCGCCGCGACGAGGAGGAGAACGGCCTGAGCGGCGAAGAGCAACAGGACCGAACCCATCACCTCGCCGAAAATCAGGTCACGTCCTCGAATCGGCATCGACTTGAGTACATCGAAGTGGGGAATGTCGATACGAAGATCGACCCGCAGCATGGCGGGCGCGAGCATCGACCCATAGGCCAGCACAGCCAGGAGCACGAGGCCTATGTGACTGGCCGTCTGAGCTCCCTCGCCCTTCAGGTTCGTCATGAAGAACATGAAGAACCCCATGAACGCCATGCCCAGGCCGAGCCCGACCCAGACCCGTCGAGGCAGCCGCCCGAGACTAAGAACGTTCTTCCAGATGATGGCCCGCCAGACCGGCCCCACGGGGGCCAGGGGGAGCGCCGTGGGCCGTTTGACAACCTGCTTCTTCTTGTCGAGGGGGACGAGGGCGTCCAATCCCTCCGTCTTCAGCTTGGCTACCCGCTCGGACGACTCGAGGGCACGATCGTGGAAGGGGATCTTGGGAATGAGCGCCAGAGCCGCGAAGAGGCCGAAGAGGAGAAGCGGCGCCCAGAGAGAAACGACAAGGTCGAGGGGGCCATGGGCCAGGGCGGGACGCACGAGCGACGCAAAGGGCCAGAGGAAGACGCGCACGGGGACGCTTTCGCGCGCTCGACCGATGACTTCGGCGAGGTCGCCTCCGGCGGGTTGAACAGACACGATGGCGGCGGCGATCCCGACGAGGAGAAGAATGAGAGGGAGCCTCGCCAGCAGTCGACCACCTCGCCCTCGTTCTCGGAGGAACGGAAGGATGAGGTTCATCGACTGGTTATGCAGATAGAGGACGTTGTGGGCGACCCAGAAGCCCGGAATGCCGTACCGCATACTGAAGATGCCGTACCGCGAGACGATCAGGCTGAGGATCAAGGACGAGATGAAAAGCCCGATCTGCGCCGTCATCCACTTGAAGATCAAAACCTGACGATTCGTCACGGGAGCCGGGAAGAGGAACTGGACCTCGCTCGGACTGAACAGCAGTCCGCGCCGGCTTCCGAAGAGGTGAAACAGCAAGACCTGCAAGAGGTAAAACACGCCGAACCCGTAGAGCGTGCTCTCGCGAGCGACCGCCGCACCGCTCGCGGCGTGGCGACTTCCCGGGTTGCGGAAGATGAGAAAGAAGTAGCCGAACATCGCCAGCAGACCCAGGAGGTACCGAGGTCGCCTGAGTTTCTCCCCGATGCTCCGAAACCGATTCTTGGTCGAACACCGCAAGTAGTACAGGTAGGCCCGCGTCACGGAGTCGCCGTCCTTGCATCGCCCTCGTCCCCCGTCACCGCGAAGAAAATGTCCTCGAGAGTGGGGTCCTCGGGAAGGCCGTCCAGCTGGCTTCGAATGCTCTCCAGGGATCCGGAAATCACCTCGACACCCTTCTTGATGACGAGAATCCCGTCGCAGATCTCCTCGATCAATTCGAGCTGATGGGAGGAGACGATGATGGACGCTCCGTCCTCTCTCGCCCTGCGGCTGATGGCCGACTTCATGCGGCGAATACCGAGGGGATCGAGGCCCGTGAGAGGTTCGTCCAGGAAGATGGCGGTCGGCCGGTGAAGGAACCCCAGGCAGATCGCCACCTTCTGCTTCATCCCGCGAGAAAGTGTTCCCGGGAGGTGATTGCGGCGGTCATCGAGCTCGAATTCGCTCAATAAGGCGTCACTGCGTTCCGCCACGTCCGGGATGCCGTAGATTCGACCCGCGAAGCGCAGGTGTTCCTCCACCGTGAGGTAGTCGAACAGGTGCGGGGTGTCCGGAACGAAGGAAAGCCGCCTTTTGGCCTCCAAGGGTTGGGCCGACAGATCGAAGCCGTCGATGATGATCCGACCCGAAGTGGGGGGAATGATCCCGGCCAGACACCGCAACGTGGTGGTCTTGCCGGCGCCGTTGGGGCCCACGAGCCCGAGAATCGACCCGGCCTCTACGGACAGGTCGAGAGAACTCACCGCGGCATGCTGTCCGTACCGCTTGGTCAACGCGCCGGCCTGGATGCGCATCGAATCGGTCATGGGTTCACGATTCCTCCCTGGAGGTGTATAGATAGACCGGGGCCCGGGCGGGTCCGGCGACTTACGTTAGACCATTCGAGGCGATCTATCATGGAATTCTTTGTGGATACCGCGGATCTGGACCAGATCAGGGAGTCCTACGCTTGGGGCATCGTCGACGGAGTGACCACGAATCCGTCGCTGATCAAAAAGGCCGTCGAGAAGCTCCGGAAAGACGGTTCCTCCCTCGGGATTCCCGAGTACATCGAAAACATTCTGCGGGTCGCCCAGGGCGATCCGGTCAGCCTGGAAGTCATCGGGCTGACGGCGGAGGAGATGTACTCGCAAGCGATGACCCTCTACGAGCGGTTCAATCCCATCGCGGAGAACGTGGTGATCAAGATCCCGGTCAACCCCAACATGGGCGACAACCCGGAGCACGCCTTCGATGGGCTGAGCACGATCGCGAGGCTCGCGGAGGCCGGTATTCCGGTGAACACGACTCTCATCTTCACGCCGGAGCAGGCCCTCTTGGCCGCCAAGGCCGGCGCCGCCTATGTCAGTCCATTTGCGGGACGCGTGGACGACGACCTCCGCAAGATGGCGGGAGAGACCTTCGACAAGACGGACTACTACCCAGCCGATGGCGTGGAAGGGCGTGACGACAACGGCATCGAATCGGGCGTGGATCTCGTCGCGCGCTGTGTCGAGATCATGGAGATCCACGGATTCGAAACTCAGGTCCTTGCCGCCAGCCTGCGCAATCCCCGCCAGGTAAGGGAATGCGCTCTCGTTGGCTCCCACGTCGCCACGATTCCCTTCAACGTGCTCAGCGCCATGGCGGAACACAAGAAAACCGTTGAGGGCATGAAAGCATTCACGGC
This sequence comes from Planctomycetota bacterium, assembly GCA_011369445.1. Taxonomy (GTDB): domain Bacteria; phylum Planctomycetota; family DRQF01; genus DRQF01. Next base: position 22,963 of record DRQF01000273.1, read on the forward strand.
CGATATCGTGCCGGAGTACGCGCAGATTTTCGAATGACGAACAGGCGAGCGTAGAGGGATGGAACGCAGCCTGATCGACTTTTTGGAAATGCATGTGGCCGAAGTCGAGCCCCTGGAACGGCAGCTCGCCGCAACTCGGTGGCAGCGGATCTGCGACGCGAGTGACTCCGGCCCGGCCCAGACCGCGGAGGCAGAAGCCTCGTGGGCCGAGATCTACGCCAATCGGCGGCTGTACGCCCGTCTACGCTCCTACGAGGCCGACGGCATCGGCAGAATGGCAACGACGCGCAGGCAGATCCACCTGTTGCGACTGCGCTGTTCGGCACAACAGATTCCTCCATGGCTCGAGGAGCGCACAGCTCCCATCCTCCATCGGATCGCGTCCGTCGTCGACGGTTCCTGGCCGAAGGCCAGGGGGAAATCATTCGGCGCCAGCTCGTGGGAGAAGACGTTCGCATCGAGTTCCGACCTCGCCCTGCGTGAGCAGCTCTACCGGTCGCGCGAGGCCGCATTGAAACCGCTTGTGGAAGACATCCAAAGGCTCGTCGGGCTTCGGAATCGAGCGGCCAGGGATCTGGAATATCCGAGTTGGTCGAGCCTCGCTCTCGACTTGGACGACATCGACGCCACCCACTGCATCGGCCTCGCGAAGGACGTCCTGGACGCCACCGCTTCGAGCTTCGCAGCGCTGAAGCAAGAGATCGACGCCGAGGCCCGGACCGCCTGGGGCGTCGCCGACGGATGCGCACCCACGCCGTGGATGCTCCCCGACCCCGACATGGCCCGGTACCCCGCCATGAAGCCCTTTCGCTTCGAAGAGAGTCTGTTCTCGCAGCCCGCGCCCGTCCTCGCCCAGCTGCTTCTTTCCGGGCTCGGCCTCGACATCTCCGAGATTCTCGCTCGCGGAACACTTGTAAAGAAAGACGCCCCCTCTCCCCACACCCCCTTCGTGGCCCTCGACCGCTCCGGCCGGCTCTTCGAGTACGTTTGCGAGTACGGAGTCGACGCGGCCTCGACGCGACGCTTGGTGCACGTCGTGACAAGAGCCCTCCACCACGTTCATCTCGACCCCAAACTCCCCTTCCTTCTGCGCGAGGCACCGCACCCCGCCTGCGTCGACGGTCTCGGACGACTCCTGAGCGAACTGATCTACGCTCCGCGCTTTCTCACCGAGCAGATGGGGCTGAAAAAAGCGTCGGTCACCCGTGCCTTGCATCTGCGACAGGAAAACCGACGGCGGAATCGACTGCTCCAGCTCCGGTCGGACGCCGTAGCCCTGCAGTTTCAATACTTCGTCTATCAGAAGCCGGGAAGCGATCTGGACGCCCTGTGGCGTCGAATGCGCGAGGTTCATCTGGGTCTCCATCTGCCCGACTCGTGGGATCACGAGGGGGCCTGGGCAGCGACCCCGGAGCTGGTGCTGAACCCAGTGGCTCCGGCCCGGCGACTGATCGCCTCCCTTTTCGAGTGCGGAGTCGCGGAGGGCCTGCGGAGGGCCGTGGGCGACGATGACATCTCCGCTCGCAAGGAGGTGGGCGACCTTCTCAGGGAACGGATCCTCCGGCGAGGAAACAGTCTTCCCTGGGTGTCTCTGCTCGAGAAAGCGTCCGGCATGCCGTTGGACCCGGCCTGCTGCCTCCGCTCGCTGTCTCCCGACGGGGGCCCCCACCGTTCTTGACCGGCACTCCTCTTGTTAGAAGGCTGGCGGTGCTCGACCTGCCCTGTTTCATGTTCGCACCGAGGAGTTTTTCGCCATGAGCGAGACGAGAACGCTGGCCGTGATCGGCGCCGGCAACATGGGATCCGGAATCGCCCAAAAGATGGCGACGGAGGGATTTCGAGTCATTCTCTTGGATCGGGACGAGCCCTCGGTCAAACGAGGCCTCGATCGGATTCGGGAGACGCTGGAAGAAGCCATCACTCGCAAGATCCTGAAGCCGAAAGACGTCCAGGATGCGCTCGATCGGATCCGCGGCACGACGGACTGGAAGCGTCTTGCCGACGTGGACCTGGTCGTGGAAGCGGTGTTCGAGGACCTCGACGTCAAGAAGGAGGTGTTCCGCAACCTCGCCGCGAACACGCGACCAGATGCCATCCTCGCCACGAACACCTCCTCATTCTACGTGAAGGATCTGGCGGCCGTGGTGGAGCATCCCGAGAGGGTCCTGGGGCTCCACTACTTCTACCACCCGGCCAAGAATCGCCTGGTCGAGGTCGTCCCGGCGGACAAGACCTCGGACGAAGCCTTTCGCAAGGCGTGGGCGATCCAGGAAGCCATGGGGAAAACGCCCATCCGGTGCAAGGACGCGCCGGGTTTCGTGGTCAACCGCTACTTCGTGCCGTGGCTCAATGAATCCGTCCGCATTCTCGAGGAGGGCATCGCGGACATCCCCACCATCGAGAAGGCCGCCAAGGACGCTTTCCGCATCGGCATGGGGCCCTTCGAACTGATGAACGTCACAGGCGTCCCGATCGCCCTGCACGCGGCTGAGACTCTCGGCAGGGAGCTGGGCGAATTCTACGCACCGTCCTCGAAGTTGCGGGAGCAGGTGGAGGCGGGCGAGGATTGGACGCTCGAAGGCGACGCCGACCCATCAAAAGCCGACGAGGTGTCAAAGAGGCTCCTGGGAGTCACCTTCCTCGTCGCCGGCGAAATCGTCGACGAAGGTATTGGCGCCATCGAGGACGTCGACATCGGCGCACGCGTGGGACTGCGGTGGAGCAAGGGGCCCTTCGAGCTCATGAATCGCGTCGGTGTGGAAGAAGGGACGGAACTGGCCCGCTCCGTAGCTCAGCACTGGGGGCGTGACCTGCCCCGCGTCCTCGAACGCCAGGCGAAATCCGGTGCTCCGTTCACCTTCCGCCTCGTCGAGATCCATCGCAAGGGCGACATCGCCACGCTGACGATCAACCGTCCGGACGCCATGAACGCGATCAACCAGGAAGTCGTGCGGCAACTCACGGAAGCCTTCGACGAGCTCGATCGCGACGACACGATTCGGGCCATCGTGTTGGCCGGCAAGGGCAAGGCCTTCATCGCCGGCGCGGACATCCGTTTCTTCGTCCGCAACATCGAGAAGAAGAACCTCGGCGCCATCCGCTCCTTCACCGAGAAGGGCCATGAGCTCCTCGCCCGTTTCGCGGCGTCGACCAAGGTCATCATCGCTCGCCTCGACGGGCTCTCGCTGGGTGGAGGCTCGGAGATCGCTCTCGCATGCGACTGGATCGCGGCGACGCCAAAGGGATCCTTCGGTTTTCCGGAAACGGGAATCGGCATCTATCCGGGGCTGGGCGGCACGCAGCGCACTCCCCGACGCAGCGGCATCCCCCTGGCCCGTTGGCTCGTCCTGACAGGGGCCCAGGTGACGGCTGCAGCCGGTCTCCGGTTGGGGCTCGTCGACACTCTCGTGGCCCACGAAGATCTGGACCAAGCCATCGTCTCTCTCGCCGAGCGGGGGAAACGCGATCAGGATGTGTCCCCTCCCGACCTGCGCCCCAAGGGGCTGGAAGCCATCGCGGACGCCTTCGCGGACACCTCCCTCGAGGACCTGTTGGCCTCAAACCCGGAGGACGCCGAAGACCCACGGGTCGGCCGGGCGCTCAAGGCCTTGAAATTCAAGGCCCCCATCGCCCTCAGAATCGCCGACGAGCTCATTCGACTCTCCGCCGAAGCGTCCCTCGAAGAGGGGTTGGCCGCTGAACTCTCCCACCTGGAAGAGATCTTCAGCACGGAGGACGCCTACGAGGGCCTCTCCTCCCTCGGGAAAGCCCGCCCCAAGTTCAAGGGTTGCTGACTGGACCTCGGAGCGGGTCAGCTCTCATTGACGTTCGGAGACGGTTTGGATGAAGCGTCTCCTCCCCTCGTCTTTCCAGCTGGCGCCGAGGAGTCACGCAGCGCGGTCTCCAAAGTCGTGACTCGCTTCCACAAGGAATGCTGAATGACGGCCACGAGGAAGAAGCAAATCGGCAAGAAACTGTAGAAGGCAGGGTCGCCGCTGCCGCGAGGCAAGATCATCTTCATGATTGACAGCGCGGCGCAGAACGCCGCAGGGAGCCAGACCACGACCTTCGAGATACGCACCGATTCATCCATGACGGACCTCCTTTCCCCGTGAGCGTCCCCCGCCCTTCAGCAGCCGATGAGAATCCGATGGCCACGGAGTTCCTCGCAACGACCTCCATGGGGGAGCCGGATGCGGATTCTCTGACACCGCGGCGGAGCCATCAAGAAAAGGCCTCTACGAGTCCCGGGGCTTTCCCTGACGCCCCAGGGCTGCGAGAATCCCCAACATGCAAGGGCGTGCACGGGTATTTCTTCTTCTCCTCGTCGGATTGGTCTTCGGAAGTGGAGCGTCCATTTCGGGACAGGTGGTCCTCGAAGTGCCCACGCTCCCAGGGTTCAGGGCGACGGGAGGCGGCACCCGCCACGTGTTCACCCGACGGTTCCCCAAGGCCCGCATGCGCATCCGCATCGAGGTGAGGATCGAAGAAGACGAAGCCACGGACCTTTCGAAGTTTCTCGAGGCGCGAAAGCGACCTTCTGAAAAGCAGATGGGGAAAGGCCCAACGGCGGCCAACCTCGGCGGACGCAAGGGCCTTCAGGTCGAGTTCGAAGGGGATTACCCCGGAAGAGGGGGCACGCATCCCGGTCGACGGAAGGTCCAGGCAGCCCTCCTATCCCCCGGAAAGTTCCTCGTCGTGGATCAGCTCGTCACCTGGGCCGCCTCGGCGCCCGGCCCGAAACTCACTCGAGCCGCCGACAAGGCGTTGCAAGCCCTGTCAAAGGGCATCGTCGTAAGGGCTTCGGCGGGAAACGCAGAGCCCGCCTCCGCCCCGCGCGTCGGGGGGCCGCAGAGGACCTACGACAACGACCACGTCATGCCTTTCTCCTTCGAGGTCCCGGAGAGCTGGCAGATCGTCCACGACGAGAAACAACTCCCCGGGGCTCTCTGGGTGCTCGCCAGCCCCGATGGTGAGACGATGCAGAAGGGCAACTGGACAGACGTTGCAACCTCACTCGAGGTCACCGTCGTCGGATATCACCACGGCCTTCTCGGCGCGGTTCATCCCCTCGAGCGCGCGACCGTCATGCTCCGCGAGGAATGGGCGGCGCGTGGTCGCACCCTGGAAGCCGTGAGCGAAACATTGGTGGGCGGTGCCAAGGGACGCCTTTTCCGGATGAAGTCGGGCAGGGACGGGCGGTCGGGGCTCGTTCTGCTGGCGGTGGCCGCTCCGAGCACACTCATCGCTTCCGCCCTGTGGCCGGACGACCAGGGGGAAAAGGCTGCAGCGACGGCCCTCGACATCCTCGAGTCATTCCGCGTCGCTCCTGGCCCTGCTCCCCGTAACGTGAACTCCGAGGCCCTGGAGCTGAGCGTGCCCGTTCCGGGCGGATGGAGCGCGGAGGCGGTCGCCACCGAGGATGACAGCGAGGCGTGGGCGCTGACGGCCCCCTCGGGGTTGGAGTTGATCCTGCGGGCCTCCCCCCTCGAATCGGGCCACCCCTTGGTCGACGCCGACCCGGCGCTGCTGCGCAGGTCCGCGGAACTCTACTTCTCGAAGGAGATGGGCCTTTTCAGCCCGAGCGAGGTGAATGAGGGCGTTCTCGCGGCCTGGGAAGCCGGTTCGCCCGCCTGGCAAACGATGCGAATCGGGGATGGCGGGAGCCTGGACGCCTTCATCGGGGTACGCGACGGGCTGCTCTTGGCGGCGATCCTTCGTGCGCCGCCGAAGGTGAGCTCGAGAGAACGGGGCCTGGCGCACGCCGTGTTGGCAGGTCTCCACGGTCCCGCCGCGAACGAGGCACCGAAGGCGCCGGGCGATCCTCGACTCCGGCAGCCCGGAATGGTCTGGGTCTCCCAACGTCTCCTGCCCTTCGATAGCGCCGGCCGGCTCGCCCCCCATCCGGTTTGGGAACTTCGTTCCGGAGCGGACGGCGTCTGGTGGATAGGAGCGACTCCCGCGAAGGGAAGAGAGGACGGGGGGCGGCTCACGCTGGAAGTCGAGGGGCTTCCCGAGCCCTGGACGCTCGCGCCGGACGGACGATCCGCAAGGGATTCCACGGGCCGCGTCTGGTGGCGGGTGCCGGATCTTCGCTGAGCCGGTGGCGCACCCATCAGCATGACCAATCGTGAGGCCAACGCCCTCGTGGCCTTCCCGAAGGCTCTGTCACGGAGGTGAGATCTCCCGTCAGCGAAGCGAACGGGCCACCCGGAAGCCTGAGAGATTCCCGTTCGTCTCTTCGGTGAGACCCGATCGTCGTGCCACATGCAAGCCTTCGGGCGGATCACCCCACGAACCGCCGCGCGCGACGCGGAAGTCCGAGACCGAGTAGCGCCACGCGCCGTCCCCCGGACGATGCGGCACGCGATAATTGGCATACAATCCGGAGACGATCTCTTCCACATTGCCAAGGACGTCGTGAAGTCCGAATCCATTGGGCCGGAAGCTTCCGATGGGGGCGTGGACGGCGAAGCCGTCGTCGAATCCCGGCCAAGGCAGCACGCCAACGCCCCCCATCCGTCCGGCCTTGGCGCTCTCGTCGAGGAGGTTGGCGAAGCCGCGGAGCGCCTCTCTCGACGACCCGAGCACGAACGTGTCCCCGGTGCCGGCGCGGGCCGCATACTCCCATTGCGCTTCCGTCGGCAACGCCAGATCCGCGACGCGGATTTCCCGGATGATCTGGCGCCAGTTGACGTTCTCTACCGGGTGCGGGCCGCCCTTCACGAGCACGGGAAACCGTTTCCTCTGAAGCCAAGAGGAATTGCGGCCAGCGAGACGTCGCCACTGAGCCTGAGTCACCTCGTACTTGCCGATGAAAAACGGTGCGAGGGTCACATCGTGGACCGGTCCTTCGGCCGGGGCGGCTTGCTCGTCCACGTTCGGATCGCCGAGCGGACGTCCGTCCGTCGGGGGCTCGGCGCCCATGCGAAAGGTTCCTCCCGGGAGCAGAACGAGCACCACGGCATCCGCCGCGGAAGGGGTGAGTTCACCCGAGGCGGACCGCGTAGGCACCCGTCCCGTGGAGACGACGGCGAATTCCTGGAGTCCGGATCTCGGGTCGGGGCCCAGCGGCACGAGCCCCATTTGAGGGGCGATTCTCAGGCCGCCATAGGTAGGGTTGGCTTCCGCGTCGGCGATCTCCTCGATGGTCCGCCTCCACAGGTCGGCGGGCTTCTCGAGGCTCTCGGCTTGGATCCGGGAGGCAAGATCTCTCCAAGCCAAGGCGCGGCGATACTCACCGGGGGCCTCCATTGTCCCGTCGAAGGCGTCGATGCGTCGGACCAGCTCCACGAGCGTCTCATGCTCCCACTGATCCTCGTCCCTGGCGAAACTCCAGGATCGGCGTTTTGAAACCCGCGCCTCGAGCGACTCGATCTTCTGCTCGAGTTCCGTGACCCGCTCCGTGATGCGGCCCAGGAACTCCGCGGGAGCACCGCCCTTCTCGGCCCGCGCGCGACGATCGTCCCACGCCCGCAGCTTTCGATGGAGCGACTGCAATTCCCGATAACGCGGATGCGTCCGGCGATCGTTTTCTCTGGAAGCGCTGTCATAGGGCAGCGCCTTTTCTCTGAGACTCCGCAGACGGGCCTCGTGACGACCCCGACGGTCGATGAGTTCCCTGGCTTTGGAAATCCAGTCGTCATAGACAGGAACGGAGTCCGGATGGATGGGGGGCAGGGCGCCGAAGGCGACGGTGAGTCGCCTCACTCGGTCGACATCCGCGAGCTGCCGCGTTTGCGTGAGGGCGGCGTCCAAAAGCGAAGCCTGCTTGCGCGATTCCCGGAGAAAATGGGTCGTGAGCAGCCACGCTCCGAGGAGGAATACGAACACGAACCCGAGGCCCCCCGCGGATAGGGGGTTTCGTTGGGCCCAGCGCCGCATCCTCAAAAGAGGCCCCGGTGGTCGAGCGAGAATCGGTTTCCGCCTCAGAACGCGCCGCAAATCTTCCGCGAGGGCGCTGGCCGTCGCGTAGCGGCGCTGCGGCTCCTTATCCAAAGCCACTTCGACCACCGCCGCCAGGTCCTTGGGAATCGCCGGATTGAGACGCCTCGGGTCCACGGGACGGCTCTGCAGCACGTCCTTGCGCAGGGCTTCAAACGTCGTTCCCTGGAATGGCCGGCGAGTGGTCAAACACTCGTAGAGGATGACGCCCAGGGCGAACACGTCCGCGCGGCGATCCACCTGTCTGCCCGCGATCTGTTCCGGCGCCATGTAGGCGGGTGTTCCGATCAGATCGCCCGTGACGGTCAACTCGGCGCCCTCGTCGGCCAGGTCTCTCGCCAAGCCGAAGTCGAGAATCACGGGAGCGCCGTCGTCCCCCACCATGATGTTGGCCGGCTTGATGTCCCGGTGGACGAGGCCCGATTCGTGCGCCGCGTGGAGGGCGTCCGCCACCACCGCCAGCATCTCGAGGATGTCCGATCCCCGCGCCTTCCACGAACCGCCCACAACCTCCGTCGAGGAAAGAGACGACGACGACTTCGAGATCCCGCCGCGTACGGCCACGAAGCTCGCCCCCTCGGTGGACTGGGAGCGACTCGACGCGATCCTGTGAGACAAGGGCGTGCCCGAAACGAGGCGCATGGCGATGAACGCCATGCCGGATTCCTCTCCGAATTCGTAGACCGTGCAGATCGACGGATGCTCCAGCTTGGACGCCGACTCCGCCTCGCGCCGAAACCGGCTTCGAAGCGTGGCATTCATGGAAAGCTGGGGCGAAAGGAGTTTCAGGGCGACCTGGCGGTTGAGCCGGACGTCCTCGGCCCGATAGACCTCGCCTTGGGCACCCCGGCCGAGGATCTCGATGATGCGATAGGCACCGATGCGATCCCCGCCGCGGAAGAACGAAGAACTTGACGCCGAGGCGCGGAACGCGCCGCCGATGACGGTCTTCTCTTCGCTGTCGGCATCATCCTCGGGAACAGCCTCGTCCGGGCTCACGTCCTCATTCCCCTCATGACGCTCGTTGCGCCATGAATCGAGGAACCACGAATTTGAGCAGTAGCGCCGCGGCGATCAGACCGCCCCCGAGCCACGTTCGCGTCGGAGTTTGTTGCACAAGGAATAGGAACCCTACTACCAGCAGGATATTCGGAAGCGTTCAGCAGAACAGGGAGCGAAACATCGAAGCCCTCCGGAGTGATTGCAGCAACGCTGCTTCCTTGCAGGATAACACGCGCCGGGCGGTCCACGGGACGTAATGCTCAAAGATGCGGCCCCCAAGGCCCTCGGGCCGGATTCCCCGGGCTGTTATGTTGGACCCCAATCTCAAGGAGCCAATCATGCCCAAAGTCGGACTCATGGTGGGAAGGGAAGAGACCTTTCCCAACGCCCTCATGGAGGAGATCAACGGTCGCGGCGGCGACGTCACCGCGGAATTCGTGATCCTCGAAGGGACGCCGCAGTCCTGGGCCCCGGACTACGCCGTCATTCTCGATCGCATTTCTCACGAAGTGAGCTACTACCAGACGGCCATGAAGGTGGCCGTTCTCAATGGGTGCCAGGTGATCAACAATCCGTTCTGGAAGCTGGCGGACGACAAGTTCTTCGGCACGGCGCTGCTGGAGAAGCTGGGCATCGCCGTGCCGCGGACCGTCGCGTTGCCGAATCTGGAGCATCAGGAAGGGATCACGCCCGAGAGCCTTCGCAACCTCAAGTATCCCTTGGACTGGGAGGGCATCGCCTCGTGGATTGGGTTTCCCGCCATCTTGAAACCTCACTGGGGCGGCGGATGGAAGTCCGTGGACAAAGTGGAGAACCTCGAGGAGTTGATGGATGCCTACCACCGCTCCAAGTCGCTCTGTATGACGCTCCAGGAGTTCATCGACTGGGAGCAATACGTCCGCTGTCTCTGCATCGGCAAGGACCAGATCAATCCGGTCCCCTGGGACCCGACGCTTCCTCATCATGAGAGGTACACGAAAGCGCGCGCGGACATCTCGGATGAACTCATGACGCGGATCATCAATGAGGCCCGGATGATCAACCACGCTTTGGGCTACGACATGAATACGGTCGAGTTCGCCATCAAGGACGGCGTCCCTTATGCCATCGACTTCATGAACTTCACACCGGACATGGACCGCAACTCGCTCACCGAAGATCAGTTCGTCTGGGCGGTGAAGACGATGGCGGATCTGCTCATCGACCGGGCGACGAACCCGCCGCCCAGCCCCCCCATGCGTTGGGACGGCTTCTTGGGAGCGTAGAACCGTGATCCGCGAGTGGGCAGAGCGGTGGACGGCCGCCTTGCGAAGCGAGTGCGGGGCACGCGACGCGGCACTCCTTCGTCGGCGGACGAGCGAGTTGGGTCTGGTCTACGGCGACAGACCGGTTTGCCAGGTCCTGCGCCCCCTCTTCGTTCCTCGCTCCACCTACGAGGATCTGATCCGGCGAGGTGAACTGCTGGTGAGCGCGATTCACGGCGCGATGGAGGCCGCCCTACGCGACGACACGCTCATGGCGGCCTTGGGCTTCGACCGGGTCGAAACGGAAATCATCAGCGCCGACCGGGGGTTTGGAGCCGCCGATCTCGTGGGACGCTTGGACGCGCTCCCGGCTCCGGAAGGCGCGCCCGTCTTCATCGAATACAACGGTGAGAGTCCGGGGGGACTGGGTTTCGGCGACATGCTGGGTCTGGTCTTCGAGGAAATGGAGGCCTGGGAAAACCTGGACGGTTCGAGCCGTTTCCATCGCGTGGCGGTTGTTCCCTCGGTGATCGACGCCTTCCTCGATGGCTACCGACTCTGGTGTCGACGGCTGCATAAGGAACCGGTGGAGCGCCCGAAAGTGGCCATCGTGGATCTGGCCGACGTCCCCACGCGGACTGAGTTCGAAATCTTCCGCAATGCCTTCGAGCTCCGGGGCGCGACCACGCGAATCGTCTCGGAGGATCAGGTCGCCATCGTGGACGACCGAGTGCTCTGCGGAGATTTCGAGCCGGACATCATCTACAGACGCCTGGTCACCATGGACATCCTTTCCCGCACGGGAGGCCGCCATGCGCTGATCGAGGCGGCGCGTCGTCAGTTGGCGTTCGTCGGCTGCGGTTTCGAGGGTTACGGGCTGTGTGCCAAGGGGCACTTCGCCGTCCTCAGCGATCCGGAACTGCGGCCGACCGGCCTGTCGGATGAAGTGCTGGACATGCTGGACACATCGATCCCGTGGACGCGGCTCGTGCGCGACGTCTTCACGAGCGGGCCGGGGGGAGGGCTCCAGGAACCGCTGGAGCACCTGGTGCAGCGGGAGAAGAACCGCCTCGTTCTGAAGGCCAGTCGGGGCTACGGTGGACGGGATGTGATCCTGGGCTGGAGGACTTCGAAGAAGGACTGGCAAGCGGCCTGGGAAACAGCCCTCGAAGGCAGCTGGATCGTCCAAGAGCGGGTCCATCTGCCCGAGGCGCGCTTCCCCGTGTGGACCTCGGACGGAATCGAGGAAGTCACCCTCCATTACGACCTGGCCCCTTACATGATTGCCGGGCAGTGCCGTGGTCTGGGGGTCCGCCTCTCGGGCAGTGAGATCCTCAACGTGGCCGCGGGCCGGGGCTCCGCGGTGCCCGCCCTTCTGGTGGCGGATTGAGCGCGCGACAAGACTCTCGCAAACGGCTACCCATCAACGACTTACAAGTGCGAGAAAAGAACGCCAGTTTCCTGAGGTTCGGAAAGAAAGGATTCTGGTTGATGGGCGTCCATGGATAGACCAAAGTGAACACGTTGGTTGCCCTCGCGACCACCCCATCCGGCCCCCGAGCCCAAATAAACCAAGGAGTTTGGACCCATGAAACGCATTGCAACCCTCTTGTCCTTCGTGCTGATCCTCGGCGCCATGGGCATGGCCCAGGACTGCTGCAACTCATCGAAGAAGGTCGCCAAGAAGGGCGACTGCGGCCAGGCGTGCGAGCAGAACGCCGCGAAGGTCGTCAAGCAAGACAAGAAGGCGAAGAAGAGCGAATGCCAAGGCGCCTGCGAAAGCCAGAAGGCGACCGTCGTCAAGCAGGACAAGAAGGCTGGCAGCGGATGCGAAAAGCTGGACGCCTACATGGCCCTCCAGAAGAACGCCGCCAACGGCTGCGAGAAATCCAAGGCCAAGCTTGCCGCCCTCGACAAGAAGAATCCCAAGCTCGCCGAGATGGCCAAGCTCTACAAGGCCGCCTGCAACGGCTGCGAGAAGTCCAAGGCCAAGCTCGCTGCCATGCGCAAGGCTGCCCAGGCCAAGAAGGCTGAGTGCTCCGACTGCGACTCCAAGCTGGCGAAGAAGAGTGACTGCCAAGGCGCTTGCGAAAGCCAGAAGGCCAAGGTGGTCTCCAAGACCGCCAAGAAGGCCGAGTGCTCCGACTGCGACGCCAAGCAGGTGAAGAAGAGCGACTGCCAAGGCGCCTGCGAAAGCCAGAAGGCCAAGGTGGTCTCCAAGGCCGCCAAGAAGGCGGGTAGCGGTTGCGAGAAGCTGGACGCCTACATGGCCCTCCAGAAGAACGCCGCCAACGGCTGCGAGAAGTCCAAGGCCAAGCTCGCCGCCCTCGACAAGAAGAATCCCAAGCTCGCCGAGATGGCCAAGCTCTACAAGGCCGCCTGCAACGGCTGCGAGAAGTCCAAGGCCAAACTCGCCGCCATGCGCAAGGAAGCCCAGGCCAAGAAGGCCGAGTGCTCCGACTGCGACGCCAAGCAGGTGAAGAAGAGTGACTGCCAAGGCGCCTGCGAAAGCCAGAAGGCCAAGGTCATCTCCAAGCCCGTCAAGAAGGTCAACGCCCCCGCCAAGGGGACCTGCCCGGTGACCGGCGGACAGGGATAAATCCCGGCACGAGTTACCCGTCGAAAACGACGAAAACAGCAAGGGAGGCTCACCTTTGAGTGGCCTCCCTTCTTTTTTTCCCACCGAGGCCGGGGACCGGCCTCGTGGAGCCGCGAGACGCCGGATAAACTCTTGCGATGGCCTCGTGGCCGAAACATGCCCCTGGCTGGGGCCGAAACGTTTGGAGTGACGAAGATGAAGATCGTATTCAGCGTGCTGCTCGCCGCTTTGGTGCTTTCAGGCCCCGTGCTGGCCCAGACCGAAGCGGAAGAGGAGAAGTCTCTCCTCGCGGAGTGGGACTTGGTGACGAGCGCCATGTCACGGGCCCAACGCGTCCTCAACAACCTGCAAATCGCGTACAACGGTGCGGAGGATGCCCAGCGCAAGCTGACCATCGAGAAGCAGTTCGAACTCACCCGCGACGAGGCGCTCGGCAAGGCCACCGTCTTCATCCGCAAAGTCAATCACTTCATCGAGCAGTACCCGCGCAACCAGGCGATCAGAAAGCGACGGCTCGAGGACACCGTCTTCGATCGCCTCTCGCCGTCCCTCAAGGCCGACGACGCGGAGGTGCTCTACGAACTCACGAAGAACGGCGAATACCTCCACAAGGCCGCTGAGTTCCGTGAGAAGGCCTACGACTACGCGGCGGCCGCCAAGCTCTGGGAGAAGGCCGCCGAGTTGGCCTCGACATTCAAGGTCTGGGACGCCCTCGGCCGTTGCTACATGAACACCAACGAGTTCCGCAGGTCCCAGGCGGCGTATGAACGCGCCAAGGATCTCGCATCTTCCGATCAGCAGCGCCGCGGCGCGGATCATTCGGCTCGCGTCGCCACCGTCTACGTCGAGGATTGGAAGCGGGAGCAGGCTCTCAGAAAAGAAGCCATGGAGAAGAAGGATCTTCCCATGGTGGAGTTTCAGACCGACCGAGGTCGGATGCTCGTGGAGCTCTTCGAGAACGAAGCCCCCAACACCGTCGCCAATTTCATTGAGTTGGCGGAGAAGGGCTTTTTCGACGGCCAGCTCTTCCACCGCTGCATCGCCTACTTCATGATCCAGGGCGGGGACCCCACGGGGACGGGTCGAGGCGGTCCAGGCTACAACATCGCCGACGAATATGAGCGCGACGGGGCCCGATTGCACTACCAAGGCACGCTCAGCATGGCGAACGTGGGCAAGCCGAACACGGGCGGAAGTCAGTTCTTCGTCACGAATGTGGTGACGCCGCACCTCAACGGTCGCCACACGGTGTTCGGGCGGGTCGTCGAGGGTTTGGAAGTCGCTCAGGTGATGCCGTTGGATCCCACGAACCGCGCCGAACCCTTCAGGATCATCAGCGTCAAGGTCCTTCGCAAGAGGGACCACCCCTACGTCGCCAAGAAGATCATGCCCTAGCGGACTTCGAGGGGGGCGGGTGCGAGACCGCCCCTCACCCTTCCGATTCGACGACCCTGACCTCCTCCACTTCGGCGACAGCGGCCTTGAACCCTCGCGTCCCCGCGATCATGGCCGCTCCGATTCCCACATAGACGCCCAGCACGAGCCACGGCATGGTGGGGCCCGCGTAGACACGCAGAGCGATCCCCATCCCGATCATCAGGGGGATCACCAGGTACAGCACGGGGTGAAACGAAAACCACACCCAGTCGTGGTGGGGCCGCCGACGAATGTAGGCGGCCGTGCGCTCGGCGCTCTTCGCGATGACAAAGATGCCCTTCGCCACCCCGATGACGAGAGCGAGCACCAAGGTCAGCACGCGCACACCCGTACTCTCGATGTTGTAGAAGTACGGGAAAAACCCCCGGACGATGAGCATCACGCCCACCGCAAGCCACACGGCCGTAGCCACGCGCACGCGACCCGTTCTCGTCAGTTTCATGTTGCATCCCCAAGATCCGAACACCGCATTGTAGCGATCGACGCGTGGCACCCCAGGGTGCGACCAGGGAGCGTCCCGGGGACTCTTTTGGGGTCGCCCTCTCGTGCTAACCTCCAAAGCCCCACGATGAAGGGATCACCACATGAAGGTCTATTGTGACGCACCGCGAGTGCCGGAGGCTCTGCAGCCCCTCTTGGACCTCGCTTACAACTTTTGGTGGACCCGCGTCCCCGAGGCCGTGCAACTCTTCGAGTCGATGTGCCCGCCTCTGTGGCGCCAGGTTCAGGGCAACGCTGTCCGCTTTCTCAGATTGATGGGAGACGAGACGCTATCCCGCCACGAGGGCGACCCGGCGTTCCTCCACCGCATGCAGGGCGTCCACAATCGTTTCACCGCCGACGTGGGAGACGGCGAGTGCTGCATTCAAAGAGGCGTCCTCGAAATGCCCGTGGAGCTGCATCCCCTCGCCGCCTACTTTTCCGCCGAGTTCGGCCTACACGAGTCTCTGCCCATCTACTCGGGCGGGCTCGGCATCCTGGCGGGAGACCATGTGAAGGCCACGAGCGATCTTCAGATCCCTTTCGTGGGCATGGGCCTCCTCTACCGGCAGGGTTACTTCCGACAGCGTCTCAACCTGGAGGGCTGGCAGTACGAGCTCTACGAGGACCTGCCGTTCCATGACCTGGCGCTTCGCGAGGTTCTGAACGAGGACGAGACACCGCTTCTCGTGACGATCCACCTTCCCGACCGCGATGTGAAAGCTCGAGTCTGGCTCGCGATGGTCGGACGCTCGGCGCTTTTTCTCCTCGACAGTTACGTCCTCGACAACTGGCGCGAGGACCGTCTCATCACGAATCGCCTCTACGACTCCGACCGAAAGATCCGATTGCTCCAGGAGATCCTCCTGGGTGTCGGTGGAGTTCGAGTCCTGGAAGCGCTCAACATCACGCCTCGGCGATTCCACATGAACGAGGGACATTCCGCGTTCCTCGTCCTCGAGAGAGCCGCCCAGCTCATTCGGCAAAAGGACATCACCTTCGAAGAAGCGAGAGAGCTCACGCGATCCTCGAATGTCTTCACGACCCACACGCCCGTCGCCGCGGGTCACGAGATCTTCGAGCGCGAGATCATGGAGCCTATGTTTCGGCCTCAGCTCGAGCGACTGAAGTTGACGGCCGACGAGTTCTTCGCCCTGGGGCATCGCGACGGCAACTCGTCATCTTCCGCCTTCGAGATGACGGCCCTCGCGATCCACTTCAGTGACCGCATCAACGGCGTGAGTCGCCTGCATGGAGAAGTCGCTCGCAAGCAGTGGGCGTTCATGTGGCCCGATCGCCCGGTCTCGGACGTCCCGATCGGGCACGTGACGAACGGGATCGACCTGCCGACCTGGATCGGACCCGCCATGAGGGATCTGTTCGCGCGACACCTGGCCCCCGACTGGGAGAATCGACTCCTCGACGAAGAGCTCTGGAACCGCGTCGACAGCATCCCCGACTCGGCTCTTTGGGAAGCCCTGGAAAAGCAGAGGATTCGACTCGTCACATCGGCGCGGCGCCGCTGCGCGGAACAGCTGCGAGGGCGTAACGTCGACACCCAGCTTTTGAACGCCTTGCTGACGGAGCCACACGAGAAGTCTCTAACGATCGGGTTCGCGCGCCGCTTCGCCACCTACAAGCGGGCGACCCTCATCTTCAGGGACGTCGATCGTCTGGCCCGGCTCTTCGCGGATCGCGACCGACCGATCCAGATCATCTACGCCGGCAAGGCCCACCCCGCGGACGAGGGCGGGAAGCGCCTGATCCAAGACATCGTCCGCCTGGCCGAGAAGCCCCCATTTCGCGGTCGAGTTCTCTTCATCGAGAATTACGACATTGGGATCGCCAGAGAACTCGTGCAGGGAGCCGATGTCTGGTTGAATACACCGAGACCTCCCAAGGAAGCCAGCGGCACGAGCGGCATGAAGGCCTGCCCCAATGGCGCACTGACTCTTTCCACCCGCGATGGATGGTGGGTCGAAGGCGCAACCCAGTCCAACGGCTGGACGATCGGGGACGGCAGATTCGAGGGGCGCAGCGAGGAAGAACTCGATGCCTTCGAGGCAGAGAGCCTCATGTCCCTTCTCGAAAACGAAGTCATCCCTCTCTTCTTCGACCGCGACGCCCGTGGATTGCCCGTCCGGTGGCTGGCCCGTGTGAGAGAGAGCATCCGGACGATCACGCCCTTCTTCAACACGGCGCGCATGGTCCGCGAATACGCGGAAACCTACTACACGCGCTGAAGACGCCGTCGCATCAGCGCAAAGTCTCGGTCTCGGCGAGGGGAATGCGCTTTTCCTTTTCTCGTCCCGGGACGACAGGGAAACGGAGGACGAGCGACGTCACTGCGCGCTCGGCCGCAGCGGGGAAGGGAATCCGAATCGTCGTCGCCTCCTCGGGCGGAAGGACGTGATCCTTCGCCTTATCGAAGATTTGAGTCACGGTCTGGATCTCCGCTCCATCCCCCCCGAAGAATCTCACCTCGAGCCTGCCCTCTCTTCCCTCGCTGCTCGGAAACACGTGGCCCGTGTGCATCGTGACCGTCGCAAGGAGATGGGTGCCGTCGGATTCAACACGCAGGTCGGCTGCGTCCTCGGCCTTGCCCTCCGTGCGGGCTCCAGCAAACAGATGCCGGCGGCCAAGACGCGCATCCTGAACATTCTTGAGCTTTCGCCGACCTCGCGCCATGACACGCGTGACTTCCTCCATGTGGCAGGATTGGCAGGTCTTGCCATTCGCGGCCGCGGGACTCCTCACATAGCTGCTCCACTGATCGTGAGCCTCGTTGACCTCCGGGTGGCCGTGACAGCTCTTGCAGACGGCGGCCTGAAGGTATTCTGCCTTCACGAGGATGCCTCCATGTCCCTTGCTGGGGTACGGGCCGTAGTAGCGCGCGGGATCGTTGTGGCAGGTGGTGCAGTTGACGCCCAGTTTCCGCGCGTCCTTTCGTGCCAAGGGAACGTCTCCGAACGCCTTTGGAGGGAGGCTGCCCGGCGCGTGACACCGGGCACAGCCCTCACCCTTGTCGGGAAGGGTTGCGATGGCCTCCTGGAAAACCGGATTGGTCCAGCTTCTGGCATGGCGGGACGCTCTCCACTCCTTCCACTGGTCGATGTGGCACTTCTTGCAGGTCTTCATGAGCCGCTTGACTTCGACCTTGGGTCCGCCCTGAGGACTGGCGGATGTCGATGCCGCCGGAGGAAGGTGGGTCCAGACGATCAAGCAGGAGAGCAACGACAGAATACGGACGGACATGGAGACACCTCCCAAGACTTCCAACACTCATCTCGAAGGGGGCTCGAGACGCATACGATACCATTGAAAAAACCCGAGGAGAAACCTGTTCAGCCTCTCCCCGGGTTCGGTCTCCACGCCTGAACGTGGCCCTTCGCTCGTCACCGCCCCGGGCTCGACCGGGGCGGAGGGGTCGAGTCAACCCCTTCGATCTATCACGCGGGCGTCCTGCCCCCCGCGCGTCGCCTTGAAGCGCATCAGCCTCAGGCGTGCTTCCTTGGCCTCCCCGATGGCCCGGCGGGTTTCTTCGGTCTTGACGCTCAAGACGTCCAGAATCCGGTCGTTCATGAGCTTGAGGTCGCCAACCATGTCGGCCAACTGCTCATCATCCTCTGTGCGGTCCGGGTCCTGAAGTCGCGATTCGATGATGGGCCGGATCTCGCCCATCCTCTCCTCTGCTTCCTCGGATAGTGCCTTCACCCGGTCGACGTCGTCCTCTTCAAGGGCGGCGAGTACGAGCCGGGAAATGGACCGCAGCCGGGTCAGGCGCTGCCAGAACGCCGGCGAATAAGTCTCTGCGATCATGAAATGGAACGTCCTTTCAGATCTGGCCCGCGACCTCTCGCCAGGCGCTCTCCAAGGTGGTCAGAATCTCGATCACATCCTGGAGGCCTTCCTCCGTGCGATTGAGGTTGGCCTGGACGAGTTGCTCCATGATGAAGACATAGAGCCCTTCGAGCTGGCCGGAGAGCTGCTTGCCGATCTCTCCCCCCGCCTCGTGATCCAGTGCGATCTTGAGCTCGGAGACGACGTTGTAGGCATTGCTGATCGCAGTCCCACAGGCCGCGTTGTTGCCCTTTTGCATGTGGTAGCGAGCCTGTTCGACGAATCGAATGGCGCCCTCGTACATGAGTACGACGAGTTTGGCTCGCGACGATGTGAGTACAGCGTTCTTGGTGTATTCGAGTGTTGCGTTGGAAGCGGCCAAGATGTCTTCCTTTCCCTCTGCTGTTCATGAGCGCGGACGAACGTCGCCGCGCCACCCTTCCCTATGCCCCGGCTAACCGAGACGTCCAAGCGACGCCGACAAGAAGGCGCCCTGTGACTGGTATTGGGCTGTCAGGCCCTCGAACGAAGCGAACTTGCGCCGCAACGTCTCCTCGGTGCGTCTCAGACGCTGCTCCGCGTTGGCGATCTGGTCGTCCAGAGACCGAATACGTGCATCGAGACTCGTCTGCCTGAGCCGGAGCGTCCCGTTCCCGGGAGAGAGGATGCCGGCATTCGTACCATTGCCGTTCAGGATGGTGTCGAAAATCGCACCCAGGCCGTCCGTTCCGTTCTTGCCCGTGAAGAGATCTCGCACGGCATTGAAGTCGTTCTCGATGGCCGACTCGAGATCGCCGCGATCGAGATTGAGCTTGCCGGAGGAATCGGTGGATATGCCTATCTGCGAGAGCGCGATGAGAGAAAACGTTCCGCCGTCGAGATTCGACGCGGTCGCCGTCGCCAATTGATTCTTGATGCCTCTCAATGCGACATCCTGATCGTCGCCCTGGGAGTCGATGAAGCTGACGACATCGTTGTAGGCGTCCAGGGCCTCCTGAAGCCGGTCACCAATCCCCTCGGTGTCGCGATCGATCGTCACGTCCGCCGAGCCGACCTTCTTCAGGTTAAAGGTCAACCCATCCACGGCCCCGTCAACGCTGTTCGAACTCGCGGTGACCGCGAGTCCATTGATCGTGAACTGCGAATCCTGGCCGGCTTCAAGCACGGTCGACGTGGCGAAGGGATCCGTCTCGCCGGGATCGTTGAAACCGCTCGCCGTCAGAGTGAACTGATTCGCGACGCCCGTCTCCTCGGAGTTGACGACAAGTTGATAGGAACTGCCGTCATAGATCACGCTGGCCTGGGCTCCGGCATCGGCGGCATTGATCTTGTCCCGGATGTCTACGAGCGTGTCGCCCGCATCGACCGTGATCTGCTGAGTGGTCGTGCCGATGGTCAGATCGATCGTCCCATCGCCGAAGGTGCTCTGATCGCTGTCGTTGAAAGGCGATGTGAAGGCAACGCTCTTCGCCGTCGCCAGCTGATTCACCTGAATCGAGTAGCTGGATGGCAGGGCGCCGTCGGACGCTTCAATGGTGGCGACATCCTCGTCCGTGGACGTAGAGGTGAAGAGAGTCAGCTCGGACGAATCCTTCAGGCTCGTGATCTTGTCAGCCAGAGTCTGGAGTTTCGACTGGAACTCCGAGAACTGGCCCTGTTTTGCGACCAGGTCCGCACGCTTTTGGTCCAGCCGATCCAGAGGCCTGGCCTCGAGAGTGAGAAGCTGCTGGATGATGGCGTTCGTGTCGAGACCGCTCGCAAGTCCGCCGATGCTGAATGTCATGAGTCAACTCCTGTCGATGTCCGCGGAGACGGCCCTGGTCCGGACGGCGAGTCTCCGTTCTCTCCTTTTCGGCTTACCGGAGCTCCGCTTGAGCCTCCGAGTATTCTCGGGGCGCTAGCCGGGTGTTCACCCAGCTACCGCCGCGAGGATCAGCCCTGGAGGAGCGACAGGGCGGCCTGGGGCTGGACGTTTGCCTGGGCCAAAATCGAGATGGCAGCCTGCTGGAGAATGGAGTTCCGCGTGAGGTTCGCCGTCTCTTCGGCCACATCCAAGTCTCGGATTCGGGACTCGGCCGCCGAGATGTTCTCACGATCGATCTGCAACTGCCGAATCGTGCTCTGGAGGCGATTCTGAGTGGCCCCGAGGCTACCACGTAGACTCAAGACGGTGTTGATCGCGGCATCGATGCCGTTGATGGCGTTCGTCACGTTGGAGCCTGTACCGATCGACAGCCCGCTGATGCCAAGATTGCTCGCGAGCGTCGACACCAACGAGATGTTGAGGGTATCGACACCGGCCGTGGTGCCCGGACCGATGTGCAGCGAGATGGTCGGGCTCGATCCATCCAAGAGCTTGAGACCGCTGAAATTCGTCGCTTTCGCGATGCGGTCGATCTCGCTGATGACCTGCTGGAACTCGAGGTCCAGCGTGTCCCGATCCTGGTCCGCAAGCGTGCCGTTCTTGGACTGAATGGCCAGCTCCCGCATGCGCACGAGGATGTTGTTCACTTCGTTCAGAGCGCCTTCCGCCGTCTGGACCAGGCTGATGCCATCGTTGGCGTTTCGCTCGGACTGCGCAACAGAGCGGATTTGAGCCCGGAGCCGCTCACTGATGGCGAGGCCGGCGGCGTCGTCCGAAGCGCTCGCGACCCTGAGTCCGGTGGAGAGCTTACGGAACGAACCGGACAGAGCGAGAGTCGCTCCGGCCAGGTTGCGCTGAGCGTTCAGGGACGCGACGTTCGTCTGGATTCTAAGACCCATGGTTTCCTCCTCGATCGGTTGCAGCGCCGAGTCTTTGGGGGCGAGGTAGTCAGCCTCACCCAACCCTGCGTTGCGCGCTGTGGTCAGCCTTCCCTTTTCCAGAAAGGCGGGTGATGTGTCCTGATCGGAACCCGGAGGCAACGCTTTAGCCCCGATAAGAAAAATCCCGACGTCCCCGCCGAGAGCCGTCCCGTAACCGGATGTTTCTTCCGAAGTGGAAAAAGTTTCACTTCAGTCGCGTTTCCGGCCGATGAGAGTGGTGGAAGATGCGACGTCGGGCATCCAACGCCAAGGGTGCGTCGCGAGAGTGAGAACACCAGCAGGAAGACACACCAACCATGGCTGTCAGACCCAAACTGCATGTCGTCGATGCGGACACACCGCAGTCCGAGGAGATCCGGCGAGCGTTTGCCGCCGAGGGATTCGAGGTCTCGACCTCCGCGACGCTGAGAGAGGCGGGCCAAGCCCTCCAACGCTTCACACCAGATGTTCTGATCGTCTCGGACGATCTGCCCGACGGTCGAGGGATCGACCTCATCAACGAGCCCAAGCTGAAGGAAGCCGGTTGCGTCGGGATCGCCCTCGTACGAGATCCCTCCATCAGCGACGTGGTCGACGCCATGCGTCGGGGCGCCATCGACGTCATCGAGAAGCCGGTTTTTGCCGGCCATCTCTCGGCAATCGTGGGGAAGGCGTTGGCGGATCGCCGCCAGGTACGGAGACCTCGGCCGACATCGAACACCCGCGACCAGCTCAAACGGCCTCCGATCGTGGGACAGAGTGAGCCGCTTCAAAGACTGCTCAGCGCGGTCGAACTGGTGACCAAGGCTCCCCGGAGCACGGTACTCATCCAGGGCGAGAGCGGGACGGGAAAAGAGCTCATCGCCCGCGCCATCCATTTTGATGGACCGCGGAGGGCCCGCCCGTTCCTCGCCATCAACTGCGCGACACTCACCGAGAACCTGCTCGAGGCCGAACTCTTCGGCTACG
>DRQF01000274.1 GCA_011369445.1 Planctomycetota bacterium
GTACTCCGTCCGATAGATGAAGAGGTCGTCCACACCATCCCCGTCCTGATCCCGAAGCCCAGCGCCAGGTTGAACGATCCATTGATGTGCCGCAGCAACGTTGGCAACCGGGCTAAACCACTGATGGATGATGGCGCCTGTCGCACCAGAAACGATGCGCACCTCATCCCCGTTCACCCCGGGCGTCGTCTGGGAAAAAGGCGGCTGGGCCGACCCGATCATCACGTCTCGACAGCCATCCCCATCAACATCACTAAGAACGGAGAACCGGTAACCAAAGTTCATGATCCAGGTGGAAGGATCGGCTTGCCAGATCGTGGGCCCCAGGACCTGAGCGGGAGCGGTGGAGACCGTGCAAGTCATGAGAAAAAGACCCACCAGGGCGCGCATGAGGTTCGAACGCTCAAAGGACGACATCGTTACGCCCCCATGCTGCGATGACGGCCACCGCGGGATCGACGAGATCGAAGGCCTGACTCGTCTGCACCTTCGACAAGAAGATGACATTGACGGGCTGGCTGGGGAGCGTGGTGCCCACAATGACGTTCATGGGAATCACCCATTCGGCGTAAGTCCCCGCCGGATTCACGGTGGGCGGATAGGCGGTGAGAATGGCCGTCGTCTGATCCACGCCGTTCACGTAGAGCCGCACCCCCGATCCGAGAGTGAGGTCCAGGTTGGCGAGATCGCAGCGGGATCGGATGGTGACGTTCGTCGCCTGGGTGCGTCCCGAGCGAGGCGTGATGCTCACCAGGGGACGGATGGCCTGCTCCCGAACCGCTGGTGCCGGTGCCGGAATCGCACCGGCGTTGTTCGGGAAAGTGGTAAACGCGGTGCTTGTAATCGCCCCATCAGCGGTGTCCGAAGGATGCAGGTCGATGACGGAGCCCGCCACGACGGACGTGCTGGTGATGGTCGCCCCTGCAAGGAGAAGGACGGGTCCCGACGCCCCCGTCGCCACGACGGTGCTGCTATGAACCAGAACACCGTTCGCATTCCCTCCCGTTGTGGGAGAATTCCCGAAGTAAAGCGCGTTCGGCCCGGTCCCTTCGTTGAACCACTCCGCCTGGTTCGTCATGGAGACCCCCAGCGGACCGCTGGACTCCATGATGATGTCGTAGGCGAGCGGCGTGCCGGTCGTCGCGTCGAAGCCACCGCCCACGGTGAGCCCTTGCAGGCTGAAATCGCCCGTGCCGTTTTGTTGCCCCATCACCGAGGGGCCCGCGTAGTAAGGCGCGTTGTTCATTCCCGGACGCGTGTCCACGTAAAGCCCCGTGGCAGCGGTCAGCAAGGCGTCCATGTCCAGACGGGCGGTGCCCGAGATGACGCCCCGTTGTGCAAACGTGGCGTTGCTGGTCCCCGCAGTCAGCGCCGGCACGGCGAGGATGTTCTTGCCGAAGATGCCCGTGCCCTGGGCGGCCGTACGATATTGACCTTGGATCGTCGCAGTCATGTTGATGAGCGGATACTTGCCCCGATTGCGGTCCGGAACGAGAACAGGATAAATGCGCGAGAGAGCCGTCGCATCGTCCGGCGGAAGCTGCTGGGAGAGAAGATTGTATCCGGCTCCCAGCCAAGTGATGCCCCCCACCGTGACCGGGATCTCCAGCGGGCCTCCCGGTACGGGCGCGGTCGGCGGGTAGACGGAAAGCGACCCGGCGGTGACGGCGCTGATCGGTGTTGTGAGTCCGGCCCCAGGGTGGAGATTCGTGTGATCCAAGCCCCAGAAGTGGCCGATCTCGTGGGGCAACGCCGTCCATTCAGCCGGAGCCGTGCTGCCGCCGGCGGGACTCAGTTGGAAGAGGCCCTGATCGACGTTGGCTGTCGTTTGACCGACATTGAAAATGATGTCGCACTCGATGATCTGTCCGTTGGAAGGATCGACCAGCATGCTTGCGAATCCGATTCCACCCAGGAGGTTTTGGTCGGTGAGGATGATCTCGTTGATGCCGTTGCCCGTCGGACCGGGCGTGGAGTCAAAAACGGACCAGATGAAGGTTCCCGTGCTCAACACGCCGGTCGGCATCGCGGCGCCAGTGGATCTGTTGTAATTCCCCGCCGCATAGGGAGCGCCATCGAACTTCACTCCGATCTCCGCCGAGGGCACCTGCACGAACATGCCCATGGCGCTCTGAATGTCATTCACCCAGTTTTGCCAAGTGTAATTCGGTGGCGACGCAACCAACCCAGGAAACGCCGTAGCGACCTTCTGGTTCAGGTCAGGCAGACCGTTTCCGAGCTTGGTGACATTGCCGGGAATGGAGACCACATACCTCGTATCGCCGCCCAACCAGTGCCGCGTGATGTTCGGGTGGAAGGGGAAAGTGCCCACGTTGGCGGGCGGATTGTCGCCGGCGAAGTTGTTGGTGGTCGGGCTACTGTAGGGAGTGTTGGGTGTTGAGGAGGGCGGATTCCCGGGGGCCACGTAGGGCGCATAGCCCGACGCAGGAAGGGTGTACCACAGCACTTCCTTGGAGTGGCCGCCGACGCCGTAGCTCAAGAGGTAGGGCTTGGCCTCCTTTTTGAATCCGGCGAGAAGCGCGGCCAGAGGGTCGCGGACGGATTCCGGGAGTTCCGAGGGTTGGGACATGGGGGTGGTGAAAAGATCGGGGCCTTGAGCGGCGAGGGGCCGGTCAAGGACGACGAGGGTTAGGGCCGCGAGGGCTCACAGCGCGGCTCGAGAGCCGAGAGCCGAGAGCCGAGAGCCGAGAGCCGAGAGCCGATAAGTCATGAAAGAACCTTTCCTCTCGATCAAGTCGAGAACTGGTTTTCCGTCGTTCGACCTGGCAGGGAAGACCGACAGACGCCTTGATGGATGGTTTACACCGGCAGGCAAGGCCATGTCAACAAGAAAACTCAGGAAACTTGAGAACGCAGGATGAGGAAGGTGGCACGCGCGGGCGGGGGAGCGCGTGCGGAAGTCCGTGGAACCGGCGGCGGAAGGTTGGCGCGGCATTGCGGCACACGGCAGGCAAGAGCATGTGCCACCCCTACGTGGCGGGGGCGCCACGTCTCCATGAGTCATGCGGCACGCGCGTGCCGGGGAGGGTGCCACATCCTCACCAAGAGGGCGGTGCCGACTGAAGTCCCATCTCTTACGGAATGTGGACGTTCCCGTCCGCTTCCTCGCTCCGACGCCGAGTGCGGAGAGCAGGACGAGGAGGACGTCGTCAATCCAACAAGACAAGGACGACGGGGACGTCGTCAATCCAGAAGACAAAGACGACGAGGACGTCGTCAATCCACGGGAAGGTGGGCGCCCCGGCTCCGGGTGATGATGGGTCGGGCCGGGGAGGAAGAAAAAGGGGCGGGGATGATGGTCCCCGCCCCCTCACGCTTTCCCTATCTTCTCGAAAGGGAGCACCCGTCACGGGCGCCCGCTTTCACCAAGGCCGGTCCTTGGGGCGTCAGCCCTCTTGACCCACCGCCGATTCCACGAATCCGTGGGCGGCCTGGGTCGCGGCTTCCGGAGTGTCCAGTTGCCCCTGAGCCAGAAGCTCGCGAGCCTTCTCAACCTGGTCCGTGCGAACCTCGGGAACCTGGATCAAGGCATCGATGAGTGCCCTCACCTCGCCCAAACGACCCGAGTTCTCGAAAAAGTCCTGCGCGGACGCTCCGTCGGCCTTGCTGGAGGCGGGGCTTCCCGAACGCAGGGAGGTCGGCCGAGAGGAACTCGGCAGCCCTTCCAAACGCGATCCGACGTGCCGGATTTCCATAGGAAACTCCTTTCCAGTAAGCACTTACGATTCCTTGACGACCAAGTTGAAGGCGCCTTGGATATCGTATCCGAGGGATTATCGGTCAGGGGCCCGGAGGCTTGAGGGGGAAACCTGGAAAAGGAGCCCCCGAAGTGGAAAGAACTTCCGCCCGATGGCCTCATCGTGTTCAATAGCACGCCCCTGCCCCATCGGGGTAGGGAGCGCCCATCATCCGCCGGCCTTTGCCCACGACCGTCCATGAATCGAGGAGTGATCATGAGGACTCTCGCCAGTTTGTTCGTCTGTCTCGCCACCTTGAGCCTCGCCGCGGAAGCTCAACTCACGAATCCGAGTTTCGAGACCAATTTGGGTATCCCCACGGGCTGGAATCCGGTCGCCGGATTGACCTTCGTCAACCCTCTTCCCGACGCAGGGTTCCCCACGGATGGCAGCCGCTATCTCCAAGTTTGGACATCGAACACCGGACCGGCGACCCCCCACAGCAACCCCGGCGGATTCGGGTTGGATGCTCAGAATGCCGCCGGCATCCAACAGAGTTTCCTGATCCCCGCGGGAAATCTGACCACCATGGAGTTCGATTGCATCTTCATGAGCAATGACGTCAACAACGATTTCCTGGAAGTGAGCCTCTCCGATGGCCTCAACACGCTGAATCTCGTCCACCTCGACACCTTCAGCGTGGGAGTCGGACCGGCGTCCTCGAGTGGGCTGCCCACGTCCCTGGTCACTCACGTCACCGTGGACATCGGCGCCTCCTTCCCCACCGCCTCCGCCCAGACGATGTTCACCTTGAGCCTGTGGGTGGGCAACCGGGTCGACAACACGGTCATCTCGCGCGGCTATTTCGACAATTTCACGTTCGCACCGGGCACGCCGCTGCTCGCCAACACGATCCAGATCAATGACCTGGGCGCGACGCAACAGCTGGAGATCCACACGGTCAATCCTTCGACCCTGTTCTTTAACTTGGTCAGCGACAACACATCCGGTCCGTTGGGGGGCGGCGAAGCCTTCGGTCTCTACCTGAGCCCCCTCCTCTTCTCCATCCTTCAAACGCCCGCCGGCACCCTGGGGCTCCACGACTTCACGAACTCATCGGGAGACTACTACGTCAACATCCCCACATTCGCGAACCCTCCCGGAATCACCTTCGACTTCATGTTGGTGACCCTCACCTCGACCGGTGGCGTCGACACCATCACGGCCCCCCAGCGCTACGTCTGGCCCTGATCGTCACAGAGCCCGCGCTCCGCAGCCGTCGAACCCCCAACAAACAAGGCCGCGAACCCGAAGGTTCGCGGCCTTGTTACGTAAAGATGCGTGCCGCGGGGGAGATTCGAACTCCCACTCCCGATGAAGGGAACTAGGCCCTCAACCTAGCGCGTCTGCCAGTTCCGCCACCGCGGCCGGTGGATCGGGATTATATGGGGCTCTCTCAAGCTTTCCAGGGGCAAACCGTGCCCGCCTACTGGGCCGCCTCCATCTCCAAGAGGAACCGGAATTCGGGGAGATCTCCGCCGAAACTGCCGAAAACGAAACCGAAGGCCCCGCGGAAGTAGTTCAACCATGTGTCGATCTCGCGACGAATCCGCTCGGGGCTTCTTTTGCGGCGTAGGGCGTCGAGCCACTGGTGGTACTGCCGCTCCTCCCACCGATTCCGCTCCTCGGGCTTCATGCCCATCCGGGCGGATTCGCGGAGAAACCTCTGACGCGCCTCGTATTTCTCTGCTTCCGTGATCTCGGAACGCTTTTCTACCCAGCCGTCTTTCACGTGGTCCATGTGGGCATAGAGCCCCTCTGGGTCGAGAAAGAACACCCCTCGGGCGGACTCCTCCAGATGGTCCGGGTCAAGATTCCACGCCAAGTCGTCATAGGCTCGCCCGTCGAACGCGGCCGCCTCACCGCGTTCCGCATCCCGGGCCCCGGAAAACAGGGGGAACCAATTCGTGAGGAGGAACCAGTCCCCTCGGAACGCAAACCCGGGACGACTCTTGCTCGGATCGTCCAACCATCGCTTGCGCGTGTTCTCCCACGCCTTCCATTCCCCCCAATCATAGGGCTCGAACGGACTTTCGAAGGCACGATCGAGGTCGGCCAGCAGGTCATCGAGAACTTGGCGGTTTTCGATCCGAAGGATGACGGCGAAACCCGGCTCGTCGTGTTGGACTTCCAGGCTCTTGCCCTTGTCGAAAAAGACGAGCCCCACGGTGGGACCGAACGCCTCATCCACGAGTTCTCGGATACGCGGCAAGAGATTCGGGGGTTGACCTTCGCCCGAGGAAGGCACGCCCTGGAAGCGGGCCAAACGATGGGACAATTCATCGAAAAGCAGACTGCGTTGGGCAGGGGGCATCAGGGCCGGTTCCCGAAACACCCAGTCCACGAGAGACTTCGGATCTGTCTCCAAGTAGGCGTAACCAAACACGCTGGCCGGCAACCGGCGGACGACGTCCCTCAATTGAGCCTCGAGATGTCTCCGGTCGATGCGGGGGGTGGCGGAGAAAGGATCTCGGGGCTGACGCGGTGCGGCGGCGCGGGCGACTCGGAGTCGGCCGGTGGCGTCGATCTCGAGTTCCCCGTAGATGTCGGGGCCGTGGAGGTCGGGAAGGAACCGCTCGCAGGCTTGAGCCAGATCTGCGCCCCACAGCGGGTCCAACACCCGCGCGCGAACACCACCGCCCTCTTCCAGGAGCCCGCCCGCCACCATGAAGTCGACGCTCGTTCCGGGCGGACCTTCCCACGCCCAGCCGGGGGCGTAGCGGGTGGGCGGGAGAACGGGCAGCCCCTCCAAGGCACAGGCCTTGGACATTCGTGCCACACCCACAACGTCCGTTCCCACCAGGATCGCCCGTCCCACGCGGGCGACCCCGAGTGTCATGCGGGGGGAGGAGAC
The DNA here is from genome assembly GCA_011369445.1 of Planctomycetota bacterium. Lineage (GTDB taxonomy): Bacteria > Planctomycetota > DRQF01 > DRQF01. The sequence continues at coordinate 6,613 of DRQF01000274.1, forward strand.
GGAAAGCTTGGCGCCCCATGAGGTGGGCTGGACCGTCACGCCCGGAGGCAGCCGCGAGGAAACGAACCAATTCGTCAGCGTCTCGCTCGTCACTGCGTTGGCGCCGACCTGGGCCCAGGCCGTGTCCGGCTGGAGCACGGCCGCCCAGACGAGTTCGCCCTCCTCGCGACGCCCCCAAAGAACGACGTCCTCGCCCAAGAAATCGTCCACGAGGTCCAAATCCATCGGCAGTGTGACGCCGCCTCCCGTCGTGAGTTCGCGCCACGCGTCCCGCAGCACCCGATAGGCCTCCGCATCCCGAACGTCGGGACGCTCCAGGAATCGTTGGAACGCGTTGTTGCGGTGCAGGCGGGACCAGAATTCTCGATTCTCGACCCCCTTCACGAATGTCTTGACCTCTCGCACGCGAAGGACGAATTCGGCGTCGTCGGGCACGAGCACCAAAAGGTCGTCGACGGTCTCGGCGAACGGGTCGTAGACCTGCGTGAAGACGAACGTCGAGACGATCGCCAGGATCAACAGCAAAACGCCTCCAATGACGAGGCGACGGCGGCGAAGGAGTCGGGAGATTCTCTGGTTCATGGGGTGGGCGATTCTATGTCTTGCGATGCCTTCGCACCAATTGCGCCGTGGATGGGACGTCCCACACCTGGTACGCTCTGCCCCGCATCCGGAGGCTCGAGAACATGTTTCCATCTCACAGGCTCGATCAGGTTCAGGCTTCCCTCACCATGGCCATCGACGCGAAGGCCAAGCAGTATCGCGCGGAGGGAAAAGATGTCCTGGGCCTTGCGGCGGGGGAGCCGGATTTCACCCCTCCCGAATCCGTGCGTCGGGCCGCCAAGGAGGCCATCGACGCCGAGAAGGGCCGATATACGGCCGTGCCCGGTCTGCCCGAGCTCCGGGCTGCCGCCGCCGGACACTTCGAAGCCTCCACGGGCCTCTCCGTCAGGCCCGAAGAAGTCATCGTGACGTCAGGGGCGAAGCAGGCCATCTTCAACGCCTTGTACGTTCTTTGCGACCCGGGAGACGAGGTCTTGATTCCCTCGCCTTACTGGACCTCCTACCCAGAGATGGCCCGGGCCCTCGACCTGAAACCCGTCATCTGCCCCGGAGACGACGACCTGGCGGTGGATCCCCGTTCCCTTGCGCAAGGCATCACCGACCGAACCCGCGCCATCATTTTGAATTCACCGTCCAATCCGACGGGTCGGGTCGTGACCGAGAAGCGATTGCAACAGATCGCCGACGTTCTCCGCCCCCATCCCATCTGGGTCATCAGTGACGATATTTACGGGCGAATCGTCTACGACGGATTCCGGTTCGCGAACCTGCCCATGGTCGATCCGTCCTTCCAGGATCGATCCATTCTCGTCGACGGCATGTCGAAGACGTTCTGTATGACCGGCTGGCGCATCGGATTCGCTGCCGGCCCGCAGGCCGTCATCATGAACATGTCGAAGGTCCAGAGTCACTCGACGAGTTGCGCCAATACCATTGCTCAATGGGCAGCCGTGGCGGCTCTGCGGGAGGTGGGCGACGAGGAGGTGCATCGCATGATCGAGGCCTATGAGGCGCGCGCCACCTTTCTCTGCGGCGTTCTCGACAGCATCCCCGGACTCACGACGCCCCGCCCCGAGGCGGCCTTTTACGCGTTTCCGAACGTCTCAGCCTACTTCGGCAAGACCCTCGACGGCCGCGAGGTGGACTCGGCGATGAGCTTGGCGGAGATGCTTCTCGATGAGGAGCTGGTCGCGGTGGTTCCAGGGGAGGCGTTCGGCGCTCCACACCACCTTCGCTTGTCGTTCGCCCTCGGGATGGAAGACCTCCGCAGGGCTGCGGAACGGCTACAGCGTTTCTTTGCCCGACTGCGTTGAAAATGCGAAGTCAGGCACGCTGGGGATCGCCGTGGCGCGCCTGTAGGGCGGCGATCGCCTCCATCACCCGTGCCGAGAGTTCTCGAGCGGCCCCCTTGCGATCCTTCGGCGTCTCCGGGGGAAAGATTGGATCGCCGAAGACCACGCGAATGCGGCCCGGGCGGGGAAAACGCGCCTGACGGGGAAGGACCTCGTAGGTACCGAAGATCGCCACGGGAACCACCGGAACACCGGCCCGCAGCATAATCATTGCGACGCCCTGCTTTCCCTCCTGGAGGGTTCCGTTCGGACTGATCTGGCCCTCGGGATAGATTCCCACGACCCCGCCGCTTCGAATCGTTCGAAACGCCGCCTTCAACGCCTCCCCGGGCGCTCGGTCCTCCGGCACGGGAATCGCCTCCCAGAACCGGAAGAACCAGCGCAGGGGCCTCACCCGATAGATCGCCTCAGTCATGAGGAATGTGACGTGCCGAGGGTGGGCCAACTGGACCACGACCGGATCCAGAAAGCTCACATGGTTGGGGGCCAGGACGTAGGGAGGCCGGAGGGTCGGGGGGTTCACCACGCGGAACCCGAAGAGGACCCGGAACACCTGCCGGGCCATGCCAACCATGAATCTCTGAAATCCTCGCTTCAAGCCGCGCTCGGCGCGTCGGCCCTTCGACCAACGTCTTCGGCGAAGTCGGCCACGCTCGCTGTCAGCGACCCAGCCCCATGGCCTTCAGGGCTTCCTGCCCCCCCCGCGTCATGGGGAAGTCGCTGGCCGCACGCTCCCGATTTTGAATGTAGCGGCTCCGCCAGAGCTTTTTGGTCGCGTCATCCTTCGCCGCTTCGGCAAGCCGGTTGGCAGCCGTGGAAAACCGCCACAGCGCCCATCCCACCGGTTCCTCCAACCCAGGCGTCTCATCAAAGAGGGCGAACGTGCGACAAAAGGCATAGGCCGCCCCTTCCCAGTCCTTCGCGACCATGTAGCACTCGCCCAGGCCGTTGGAGGCCTCCGCGATCACGAGGGGAGCCCGATCGACATCGCCTGTCTCCAGGAGGTTCTCGAAAAGACTCTTCGCCTGGGACGTCTTGCCTTCGGCGAGGAGGATCTCCCCTTCGACAACGGAAACCCGTTGGCTCTGGTCCGGGGTCCCGGAGAGGGCTTTCACTTCACCGAGAAGCCCTTGGGCGGTCGAGACTTCTTTTTGGGCCAGAAGGCAGCGAATCCGACCGATGCCGGCTTCGACGAGATACTTGCGCGCGTATCCCTTGGACTTTCCGTGGCGAAGGAAGTCCCGGTACGCCTTCTCCGCATCCCCCCAGCGTCCGAGAACCCAGGCATGCCTGGCCTTCTCGAGTTCGAATTCCGGGAGGAAATGGGATTGGGGATAGGTCTTGACGAAGTCGGCCGCCACACTCTTGGCCTCGTCGGTCTGGTTCAACGCCTTGAGAGCGCGCCACCGCCAGTACGCAAGATACTCCTTTGCCCAGGCTTCGCTGCGCTTCAAGGTCCGCTGATCGGAATCGATGATGTCCAACACGTCGTTGTACTCACCGTTGCGAAAAGCACTGCGCGCTTCCTTGAACACATCGGGTGCCCGGTAGAACTGCACATCGATGACGTTGTCGCTCTCGATGTCCTTCTCGGCCCGACCGAGCCGAAACGTCATCCCCTTGAACGTCCACGAGGTGATCGTGCCCTTGTCCGTGTGTTCCTTGCCGCGCCGGTCCCGATACGTGACCGTCGCCCGCTGAGCCGGAAGGGCCGAAGCCATGAATCCACCGACGAGAGCCCAAACAAGAAGAAGACCCATGGGGCGAAGTCCGCGCATTTCTCTCAAGCTCCAGCGTGGCAAGTATTTGGAAGACCCAGATCCCGAGTGGGGGCGGATAGAATAAGAACGGTCTCCACGTCGATCAATAGGGGCCGCCGGGGCCCTCAGGGGATGAGGGAGGGGCAAAAAAAGAGATAGCGCCGAGGCTTGCACCTTGGCGCTATCCACGAGCCCTAAAAGCACCTTTTTCCCACTCGTCTTGAGGCACGGGAGGGCGAAAACGGCTCAAAATCCCGAGTTTTTCACGGAGTTTTTCCGCGAAACCCTGACAGCGCCGGCATAAAGCATGAACGGATTGCCACTTAGGGGCGTTCGGCGTCGGGAGAAAAAGAGAGCATCGCGGGTCTTTGGGGGAGATCTTCCCCCCTATTCGGTCGCTTCACCCTCGTCCTGCTCCCCCGCCAAGCGAGCGCAGGCCGCCAAACGATCGCCCTTCTTCAGGCGCATGACCTTGACCCCTTGGGTATTCCGACCGATCAAGGAGACGTCCTGGGCCCGGATACGCACCACCATCCCCTTCTCGGAGATGAGCATCAGATCCTCCTCCTCATCGACGGCGAGAACAGAGACCACCAGCCCGTTGCGCTCGTTGGTGCGGATGTTGCGGACGCCGGAGCCGCCCCGACTTTGGAGGCGGTACTCGTCGAAGGCGGTGCGCTTGCCGTAGCCGCTCTCGCAGACGGTGAGGAGAGTGGCGTCCGGCCGAAGGACCACGAGCCCCACGACCCGGTCCCCTTCCTTTTTGAACTTGACGGCGCGGACTCCCCGGGCCGTCCGCCCCATGGGGCGGATGTCGTTCTCGTGGAAGCGCACCGCCTGACCGTGAGCGGTCGCCACAAGGAGTTCGTCGTCGCCGGACGTGATGACCGCCTTCACCAGGCGATCCCCCTCGTTGAGGGAACAGGCGATGATCCCGTTGGAACGCACGTTGCTGAAGGCGGTGAGCGGTGTCTTCTTGATCGTCCCGAACTCGGTGCACATCACCAGGAAGCGCTCGTCGAAATCTCGCATGGGGATGATCGACGTGACGGTCTCGCCCTCGGAAAGATGAAGGAGGTTGACGAGAGCACGTCCGCGACTCTGCCGACTGGCTTCCGGGATCTGCCAGACTTTCAACCAGTAGAGCTTGCCCTTGTCCGTGAAGACCAGGAAGAAGTCTTTCGTGTGAGCCACGATGACACGTTCGAGGAAGTCACCTTCTCGGAAGGTGGCTCCGGTGACACCCGTCCCGCCTCGACCCTGAGAGCGATAGGTATCGACTCCGGTGCGTTTCATGTATCCCGCATGGGACACCGTCACCACGGTTTCCTCGTCGGCGATGAGAGATTCGTCCGCGATGTCGGTCTCGATGTCCTCGATGGCAGTGCGGCGAGCTTCGCCGAACCGACTCTTCAATTCCTCGAGGTCATCCACGATCATCTGATGCACGATGTCGATGTTGCTGAGGATTTCTCGATAGCCGGCGATGTCCTGCAGGAGCCTGTTGTACTCCTCCTCGAGCTTGTGGACCTCGAGACCTGTCAGCTTCGAAAGACGCATGGCCAAGATGGCGTCCGCCTGCCGCTTCGACAGCTCAAAGCGTTCGATGAGGGTGGCTCGCGCCTCCCCCGGATCGGAGGAGGCCTTGATGATCTGAACCACCTCGTCGATGTTCTGGACGGCAATCCTCAGGCCTTCCACGATGTGGCAGCGTTCTTGGGCCTTGCGCAAAAGGAACCGGGTGCGCCGATGAATGACCTCGACGCGGTGATCCTTGTAGGCAACCAGGAGGCCCTTCAGATCGAATGTGCGCGGGCGCCCCTTGTCGAGAGCCAGCATGATGATGCTGAAACTGTGTTGGAGGGGAGTGGACTTGTAGAGCTGATTGATCACTAGCTCCGGGTTTTCTCCCCGCTTCAGATCGATCACCAGACGCATCCCCGCCTTGCGGTCGGTCTCGTCATTGATGTTGGAGATCGACTTCATCGCCCCATCGCTGATCATGTCCTTGATGCGGTCGAAGATGCTGTTCGGGTTGACCTGGTAGGGCAGCTCCGTGATGACGATGGAACAGCGGTCGCCCTTCTTCTCTTCCACGTGGACCTTGCCCCGGACCATGACCTGACCGCGACCGGTTCGGTAAGCGCGATGAATGCCGCCGCGGCCGCAGATGATGCCGCCGGTGGGGAAGTCCGGTCCCGGGATGATCTGGATCAGCTCGGCCAGCTCGATCTCCGGGTTGCGTATGACGGCGATGATGCCGTTGCAGACCTCGACCAGGTTGTGGGGCGGAATGCTCGTGGCCATTCCCACGGCGATGCCCTGCGAACCGTTGCAAAGGAGGTTCGGGAAGCGTCCCGGCAAGACCGTCGGTTCGGTGCGCGTATCGTCGTAGTTGGGGACAAAGTCCACCGTTTCCTTCTCGAGATCGGTGAGGAGATCCACGGAAGGCTGGGCCATGCGGGATTCCGTGTATCGCATGGCCGCGGGGGGCGAGCCGTCGACGAAGCCGAAGTTCCCCTGGGGGTCGATCAGGGGATAGCGCATGTTGAAGTTCTGGGCGAGGCGAACGAGGGTGGGATAGACGGCCTGGTCACCGTGGGGGTGATAGTTGCCGGTGGTGTCGCCCACGATCTTGGCGCATTTACGGAACTTGGCACGCGGTCCGAGATTCAGGTCGTTCATCGCGACGAGGATGCGGCGTTGAGACGGCTTCAGACCGTCGCGCACGTCCGGCAGCGCCCTCTGGATGATGACGCTCATCGCGTAGGACAGGTAGGACTCCCGCATCTCGTCGTCGAGACGCTGATCCTTCACGTTGCTCTGGAGATCTGGGGTGTCCGGATCCTGCGGTCCAGAATTCTGATCGGCCATGAAAGGGCTTCCCTCGAGGTCCTCGATGCCCCCTGAAGGCGGGGTGCTCCGACGGGCGCCGGAACGTACGGAAATCTAACGGAAATACCCGATTTCTCAAGGACTTGAGGGCCGGGGCATCCCGTCGATCAGCGGGAAAACCGACGCCGCAAGCTCTGGACGACCCGTTCGAGAAAGTCGGCCTTCCAGCCCGGGCTGAGGGCCTCCAGATCCGCCGGGTCGAGGGTGAAGGATGAGGGGGTCCGGTCCCCTTCGAGGGCGGTTTTCAGGCTTTCGAGCAGTCGACGAGCCGGCCCCTCGGGAAGCGGCCTCCAAGGGCGCGCCTCCGAGAAGCGCGGGAGCACCCCCGCCGCCTCCACGAGGCCGAGACCGTCCTCCAGCAGGTCCAGATCACCTCGTTCCCGTACCACCTGTTCGTCGTCTTCGCCCCACCGCGCGGCGATCGCCTCCAGATGCTTGCGGGCGAGAGGAATCTCCCGGGAAAGGCGGGGCCAATCCCCCACGGCGGCCGCGTACTCGGCGGCGAGAATCGCAGCGTTGTAGAGCTCCACGGGCCCTTCCAGCTCGTCACGCACCTTCTGGACCCGATCCAGCCACGGGAGGGCCCCCTTGGCGTCCCCCGCATTCAGACGGCCCGACGCCAGAACTACCCAAAGCTGCATGGACAGCTGACGCCCTGGGTCTCGGAACCCTCGCTCGAGCAGGGGTTCCAGTTCCCTCCATGCATCGAGCGCCAAGGCCTCGTCATCCTCCACGACGGCCTCCGCGATCAGGGTGCGGACCCGACCCGTCTGGAGTTCTCCGGGCAGACGCGCCAGGGTCAAGAGCAGAGGAACGAGGCCAAAAACCAAGATGCCTCGTCGCACCCTTTTCATTTTGAGCCGAAACTCCGCTGCGACCGACGGCTCCTCGAAGTAGCGCTCGAGAAACTCCAGCCGCTCGTCGATGCTGGGGTGGACCAATCCCCCCTTGTGTCGCTTGCTGGGGTAGATCCAGCCCAAAGCGGACAGAGAACGCACGATGGGACCCCGGTCGCCGAGGATCTCCCCCGCGTAGACGTCGGCTTCGGTCTCGAAGGATCGGGCGACGGGAGAGAACACGAGGAAGAGGAAGACCGGGAACGCAACGAGGGGGATCACCGCGTCCATGACACCTGGCTCGGTCGTGGCCAACCCCCCGCCCGACATGGCGAACATGGCCAACGAAAACCCCATGAACAGCACCAGGTTCATGGGAATGTGCCGCCGCTGGGAATGTCCCATCTCATGGGCGAAGACGCCCACGAGGTCGTCGTCCGAAAGTCGCTCCAAGATGGCGTCGGTGAACACGACATAGCGGAGTCGGCCGAGCACGCCGACGAAGGCCGCATTCATGATGTAGCCGTGGGTCGGACACACGCGGATGTCCATGAACCGAAAGCCAGCGTGCGCCGCCAAGGCTTCGAAGCGACTTCGAAGGGGCCCCGGGCGCATGGAGCGGGTGGGGAACGCCAGACGCACGAGGAACGGGGAGAAAACCACGAGGAGAAGCGTCCAGGCCATGAACACCCCATAGGCCGCCGTGGGGTAGAACTGCAGCCAACGTCCGATGGACCGGGATGGATCGGCCAGCCGGGACTCCACCACGTTCATTCCCACGAGGATCGCGGGGATGACGAGGAGGCGCAGATGAAAGACCAGATAGTCCGGATAGGGCCAGGGCGCCTTATTGGCGAGCAGAGCGCGCAAGGTGCGCTGTCGGATGAGCAAAGACAGGTAGACGAACACCCATGGCAGGATGAGCAAGGCTTCTTCCACGAACCAAACGTCGGCCAGACCGAGACTGTGATCGATGAAATGGCGCCATCCCAGAAGTTGAACGGCGAACAGCCCCAGCGCTTGCAAGAAAATCAGGGGAAACCGACTCACGCGGCCCGAGGGCCTCAAGCCCTGCCGCGCCTCGATGACGTGGCGCAGCGCTCTGCGGCTTGAGACCCGCTGCACCAAGTCGAAGAGGACGACGTAGAGCACGGCCGACAGCCAGCCCGGGCCGATGGGCGTGTCCTCGAAGGAGCTCGCCGACGCCACGGCGAGGGAAGCCACGATGAATCCGGCAATCCCTTCGATCATAGACGGTCCGTCAGGTTGAAGTGGAGTTTCGCCACGTCGGCCAGGATGCTCTTCCCCTTCACGGCGACGAGCCGCTTCGCCGCCGCCATGACGGGGGCACCTGCGCCCTTGGGCAAGGTGAGATCCACCTCGCGCGAGAGCTTTTCAATTCCCCGCGTGAAGGCGTCGCTCGCCAGGACACTGGCCGCGGCGACGGCGGGCACCGACTCGGCGCGCGGCCGCAACTCCAGCCGGAGGCTTTTCAGGTCCGGGGGGAATTCCCGCAGAAGCACCCGTTCGCTGCAGAACTGGTCGACCACCATGATCTTGGCATCGGTCCGTTGGTGCAGTTCGTGGAGAGCTTTCCCGTGACACCAGGCGAGGAGCTTGTTCAGATTCCGAAACTTGGCATAGAGCTGGTTGTAGCGGGGGGGATTCACTCGGACGATCTCGTGGGGGATGGCCTCGCGAAGCCGAGCGGCCACTTCCCGAATCCGGCGGGCTCCCATCTGCTTGCTGTCCTTGAACCCCAACTCCTCCAGGAGCGGCAGGTGTTCCGGGCCGAAGGCCGCCGCGGCCACGACGAGAGGACCGAAGTAGTCGCCTTTACCCGCCTCGTCGGAACCGAGCACGGTCTCTGTGAACTCGAGGGTTGCCGCCAGCTTGGCCTCCTCGGGCTCCGCGTACTCCGCGAGATGTCGGTCGACGAATTGTCCCGTGCCCCGACCCTGTACGACACATTTCCCGGATTCGTAGACGGTACACGTGACACCTTCGCCCTTGCCGGAGAACCGGGCATAGGGAACGGTGCGAAACTCGAAGCCGCCCTTCTCCATGAGGTCCCTCAGGCGCTGCGCCGTCGCCGCGTCGATCTTCTTCGAAAAGGTCGTCTGGGTTCCGCCAGCCATGGCCCCCACCCTAACCGCCCCCGCCGCCGGAGACACGAGGGGCCCTGACGAGGAGTTGGAACGCTGGCGTCCCCGTCGACGAAGCGGGACTCCATGGTGGTCAGTCGTTCACCACTCGCACCCGCATGCGCCCCTCGCCGCGGTTACCGGCAAGATCCCATGCACGCACAATGACTTCGTACACGCCGTCGGGGAATCGTCGCTGTCCACGTTCGTCACGCTGAGCCGTATCCCATGCGAAGCGTGCATCGGTGGGTTCAATGACGCCGTCGCCATCCGTATTCGTGACCCGGAGGACGTGTGCGACCGGATTCCGAGGAAGCCCCTCGACGAGGGACGCTCTCGCGGCGAATCCCAAGTAGAGGGGAGCCACCTGGCGCGCATCCTCGATGGGGCCGCGCTGATCGAGCACCAGTTTCCGCCAGGGACGAACACCCTTCGCGGTGATTTCGAGTGTCACAACCGGCGTCATCCAGTTGGCGATGTGCCCAGCGTAGGCGTTGTCGGCGATCGCCACCAGGATATCCACCTTGCCGCCCAGGCGGGGCACCTTGCCTACGAGGCCAAGCGGTGTGGACGACCCATTGCGGACGAAGTGAAACGGCGTGAAGACCGTCGGTGCCTTCTCGTCCCGCCAATCGAATCGGAGGAGCGGATCATAGAGGCTGTGGAACGCGACCTTGCCATCCGGCGCCACCTTGAAGCTCACGTAGTTGAGGTGCAGGTGATCGATCCCGTCGTTCTTCCCCACGGAGAAATCAACCACCTTGCCCAAGACCTGTCCAACGCGAATCTTCTCTCCCACCTTGAAGGTGAAGCTGTCCGGGTCGACGTGGGTGTAGCACCAACCCTCACCCCTCCCGGGCTTGGGCTCGACGATGAAGAAGTGGTGCGTTTTCCAATCGGGGTAGTTGGTTGCGATCACCGCCACCGTCCCCGCTTCGACGGCCCGAACGATCGTCCCGGCATCTTGCAGGAGATCCATGCCGGCATGGATGTAGGAATCCGTCGGCTGCTGGTAGTTGTTGTAGAGGTGCTGCAGGCGAAAACCTCCTGGAAACGGCCACGGGCACGGGGCGCGTGGCAACTGGAAGCCGAGAGGAGGAAGGTGGGCAGCGTCTTCGAGAAACGCCTCCCGCTGGGCGTCGAGCATCGCCAGTGCTCTTCGTGCGTCGATGCGCACGAGATATGAAGACTTCCCAGTCTCGGGATCGACCCAGGAGTAGGGGTCCTTCTCGGCCACACGCCGCAGGGGGCCGCGGGCACGTGGGTCGCCGATCGTCCCGAGCGCAATGGCCGCGCAGCGTCGAACGTTGAACCAAGGATCGCGGAGAGCGCGCAGCAGAGGATCGACGCACTCGCTGGCCGCGATGTCTCCAAGTGCATTGGCCGCCGAAAACCTCGCAGTTCCGGCTGATGGATCGTGGAGGATCTTTGCGAGCAGGGGGATGGCAGCAACACCCTCTGCGACGAGGCGCTCGTGGGCCCCGCGGTCTCCTGTCCGAAAGAGCTCTTCCAACTGCTTCCAATCCGGGTCGGCCGGCCCGCCTTGGGTCACCTCATGGGATTCCTCCGCAGCCTTGTGGACCTGAGCCGGCAAGAAGCCATGGATGGAAACACCCACGATGAAGGCGGCAGCAATGAGTTGTCGCATTGGTCATCGCTCCTTGAACGGTTCGACACGGGATGGGTGTCGCTCGCCCCTGACCCGGAAAATCGGAGCGTATTCATCTCCTCGAAAACCGAGACGCATTCGATGCCCTCGCGTAAACGACAAAACCGGACGTGGGCGACGTTGGCCCCGGTGCCCCCGGTCCCAAGATCCGCCTCCTTGCAGGCGGCGCGCATCGAAAAGAGGCGCCCCGATCCCATCCTTCTCACCGGACCTACGGAAGTGGGAAAGACCACCCTGGCCCGCGCCGTGGACTCCACGCGCCGGATCGATCCTTGGGCGAACGGGGATCACTGCACGTCCAGGATCACGGCGTTGGTGATGGCGAGGTTGCTGGGGAAGGGGACGGTCATGTGATCGATGAGGCCCTGGAAGGTCAGCAGCAGAGGCTGGGGAAGTCCCGGTGACACGGTCAAGGACCAGGGCGCGGGCGTCGCCGCCACGATGGGATTCCCGAACCCCAGGCTGTCCGCGACATGGAAGAGCAGAGGATTCGCGGGCGCGGCCGGCTGAGGAATGATGCTGAAGTCCCCGAAGACGGTGGGCAACACCGTCAAGGCCGTTGGCAGCCCCACCGCCGCGAAGAGGCTGAAGCCGGCGGGCGCAGAGAGCGTCGTCGGTTGGGCCATCCCGAGGGTGAATGGCTGTCCCAGCCCCACGGTCACTCGATGGGCGCTTCCGCCCGACGAAGCGTTGATCGTGAGCACAGCTTCCGGTCCCGTGAGAGGCAGTCCCACGTTTCCGACGACGCCCGGCGGCGGCTCCAAGCCCGAATAGATGTAGACAGCCCCGGCAGCCGCCACGCCCGCGGCAGTTTCCGTGGGCGCTCCTACCGCCAACTCGGCGCGCCCGTCTCCCGTCAAATCCCCCACGAATGCGACCGACCACCCGAAGGCGTTGTCCGCAACGGGTGAGACCATCCGCGCCAAGAGCTGCAAGGTCGCCCCCGAATAAACCTCCACGGCCCCGATATTCCCCGCGTTGAGCCAGAACCCCGGAAGGCCGATGGCCAAGTCGTTCACGCCATCGCCATCGTAGTCGCCCCGCGCATCCATGGACCACCCCATGTGCGCCCCGGCGTACTGGCCGTACATGTTCCCAATCACCGCCAGGGACGCCCCGGAATGGAACACGACGCGCCCCGACTTTACGAGGCCGCTCGCCTGGGACGTGGGAGCGGACACCGCGATGTCCTCCACGCCGTCTCCGTCCTGATCGGGGATCTGGACACAACTGTAGCCGTAGAAGCCATCGATGACCTGTGCGAAGCCGAGGAAAGACCCGTCCACGCCAGAGAAGGTCTGCAGATGCGCCAAACCGAGGTTCGTGGCGACCATGTCCTTGACACCGTCGCCGTTGACATCGATGGCATCGGCCATCGACCACCCCAGGTCATAAGAAACCCCAAACATCGAGCAAGACGCCGCAATGATGCTCCCATCAGCGCCGGAGTACGTCACGACGCGAGGGAAGGTCGTGAACAACGACCAAAAACCAAACGGAGCCCCCACGGAGATGTCGGGGACACCGTCGCCGTTAACGTCCCCGGCGGAAGCCAGGGTGTGGCCGAAGAGCCAGTCGTCAGCCAGCCATCCGGCAGTGCAGTTCATCGCAATGGAGGAAGGAAGATACGACGGCGCCAGCGCCGGGAAGAGAGGCTGCAGCGTCGCGCCGGAGAGCACGTCCACATGACCGAGGTTGTTGGGCCGGGCCGGCTCACCCACCATCACATCCCGCACACCGTCGCCATCGAGGTCTCCGGGGGAATGGAGCGCAAAGCCGTAGCGACCCCCGAGATATGGGCCCGGCACGGTGGTGAGGATCGCTCCGGTGGCCCCGGAGATCACCTCCACCTGGCCACTGCCCGCAAAAGGTAGCGGAGCGGGGAAAACGATGGGAGGAAACGATTGGTGCGAGGGATCTTCCGGTGCGCCCGCCATCACGTCGGGCACGCCGTCTCCGTCCCAATCGGGCCCGGGGCACATGGCATTTCCCAACAGCCCATTGGTCACCGTCCCGTGGGTCACGGAAAGGAGGGTCTGCCCTTGCAATCCGAACGTCAGAGTGAGAACGACAAAGAGGATGCGTAAGGATGACATGGGTCGCTCTTCCCTTCTTCTCAGTTCAAGAAATCAACGATGCGCCGTTCCCCGTGGGGAAGCGCTCCGGACGCCTTGATGTCCGTCGTACACGGGACCCCCAAGTTTCGTCAAGGAAAAACCAGGACAGTCTTGGGATTCCTCGTGGCGGGCGCCGGGGATTGAAGAGGGAAGCTCCCTTCTCGCCAACAGGGCGAGACGCGCCGAGTCTGATACCGTCGATGAGGCACGCCGCGGAAGAGAAGTAACGGCGAGGACGACAGGATGCGGCAAGACGAGGAAGATTGGGAGGAGGAGGGGCCAAGGGACCTGGGGGCGTTAGGCTGGGACCATGGCGTCTCGATTCCTCCCGAGAATCCTTCTCCTCTTGACTCTGGTCGCGACGGTTCCGGCGCAGAACGTCGAAGTGATCCATCCGCGGGGCATGGCCGGCATCGCCCGGCGCATTCGCATCCTTACGCCCCGCATGCTTGCTCGGGCCAAGCGCCACCTCGAACTGGGATACGACCAGTCCTTGACGGTGCGCGTCGTCGAGGACCAGGAGGCCTTCGACGCGGCCTTGGAAGCGCAGGGGAGCGCTCCGCGGCCCCCGTTCGTAGCGGCCGTGGCGTTCCCCTGGCGCGACCTCATCATTCTCAAGGCGGAGGCCTGGCAGAAGGGAGCCCCCGGATCCTTCGAAGCCATCTATCAGCACGAATTGGTTCACTGCGTGCTGGGCGCCGCGGAACGCAAGTTCAACGTGGCGCTACCGGTTTGGATTCATGAAGGGATCGCCGAGTGGGTGGCGGAGAAACCCTACTACAGCGATCCCGCCATTCTCGAGGACGCGGTGGGGAACGACAGCCTCATCCCCTTCGTGGAACTCGTGAAGAGTTTCCCGAGACAAGAGGGCGCCAGCCGCCTCGCCTACGCGGAGGCCCACTCCCTCATTCGCAGCTTGGCCGACTTCGGCAAGGGGCCGGCCCTCGAACGTCGCAACATTCCCATTCTGCTGCGGCTGCTCCTCAGAGGGGAGCGTTTCGAGGATGCGCTCCGTCTCATGACAGGCCTCTCGTTGAGCGACTTCGAGTTGCTCTGGAAAGGCGAGGTTCGGCGTGGCGGGCACGCGCGGCTTCGGCTGCTCCCCGAGTTTCTCTTCTCCGGTTTGCTGATCGCGCTGGCGCTCCTCGCGTTCGGCGTGCAGCGCTCTCGGCGCGATCGGGCGATGCGGGAGATGGAGGAGGAAGAGGCCCGCGAGGGACAGGAGCCCTACCCCTTTTGGGCGCTGCCGGACGAGGCGGACGATCCGGACGCCCCGCCCCCCTCGGGAGGCTTCACCAGTTCGTAGACGACGCAGGACGTCACGAACTCTCGGAGGAAGGGAAGGCGAGTGAAGACGCGGGTCAAGGGCGCGATGACACCGGACGAAAACCCGTGCCGCTCGCGGCGCGCCACCCGCCAGCCCTTCGACCGAAGCATGGTCTCGAAGCGGCGCATCGAGAGCTTGTTGACCCCAGGGAGGGAGGTCAGGGATCGCCACTTGTTCGGGCGTTTTTCGCCGCTCGCATCCCGATCCCAAACACGGGGTTGGAACTCGGGCATCTCGTAGATGCGAGCGCAGGTCTCGAGCAGAGTCTTCTCGCTGAAGAGAACGTGGCACCAAGGGATCGGCACGAGGCTTTCGATGTGGGGCCCGTAGGGGTGCCACCACGGCACCCACCAGATGAGAACTCGCCCGCCGGGCCGGAGAACCCGCCACCATTCGTCGAGAGCCGCCTGCGGATCCATGACGTGCTCGAGAACGTCGAAGCACAACACGCGGTCGAAAGACCCGTCATCGACGGGAATGCGACGGGGATCGTCGAGCAGGAGGAATCGAGGCTGCGGCCCGGAATCACTTTCCGCGGCCTGCCGTTTCGCGGCGGCGGCGCGCTCGGGATCGATCTCCACGCCAAGGACGGATCGCGCTCCGTCCCGGACCGCCAGAAAACTCAACGCCCCCGTTCCGCACCCAAAGTCCAAGACATCGAGCCCCTCCAGGGACGACGCCGAGAAATGCCGGACGAATTGCCGCTCCAGTTCCTGGCGTCGCCAGGACTCGTAGGCCGAGGCGTCGAAGGTGGCCGCATTCTGACCGGCCTGCCCTTGCCGGCGATTGAGGACTTTCCTCCTCGACCATCGAAAACAGAGTTCAGCGCCCAGCCCCATTCTCCCTCCTCAATCCTTCACTCTTTGTCTCCATCGGTCATTCGGCGGGGAAAAGACCACCCGTTTCCGCGGAGGCCGGGCATCCTACTCGCCCGGGACAGGAAGTTCTCGCAGGAGGATGACCTGCCGTCTCTTCACCCCAAATGCCTTCCCTCCAGGGACTTCCCGCGATCCGTCGGGCAAGCCCGGGAGCTATCCAGCATTTCGTTGCCTCAAGGAGTCAATTACGTATCATCGGGGCACTGTTCTTCTCGACTCAACCCCCACGGGTCTCCAGAGCCATCACTGACAATCTGAGTGCTCGTGGCACCGCCTCTTCCCCCCTTCATGGAGGAATCGCCATGGTTCGCGCGCTGCTTTCTGCCGTCTTCATGCTCAGCCTGAGCCCACAGATGCTTGCTCAAGCGCCCAATCTGTTCGTCAACGCCACCGCCCACGCCGTGGGAACCCAACCCTGCGACGTCCTCCTCCAGGATATGGATGGGGCCTCGGGCTCGGACATCGTCACCGCCGATGGCGGCGCCGACACACTCACCATCCTTGCCAATTCGGGCACGGGGACCTTCGGCGGCGCCCCTCAGACTTTCGCCCTCATGATGGGCGACCAGCCCGCTGCACTGGCTGGAGGGACCTTCGTGGGCGTGGGCGACGGAGACATCGCCGTCGCGTGCCCCGGCTCCAATGTGGTCCGACTCGTCGACAACATGAGCGGTGTGCTCGCCCTCTCAGGCTCCCTCGCGCTCCCCGGAACGCAACCCGTCGCGCTGGCGGCGGGCTCTCTGAATGGGACGGGCTCGGACGATCTGGTCATCGCCCTCGAAGGCGACCTTCTTGGCAACGGAGGAGGAGTTGCGGTCTCGCTCGACGGCTTGCCGCCCGTCCTGCTTCCCGCCCCGTCGGGAGGATTCGGATCCGTGAAGGACGTGGCCCTCGGCGATCTCGACGGTGACGGCGACCTGGACATCGTCGCCACGAGGGCGGGCAGCGGATTCAATCCGCTCACCACGGATCAGATCCTCCTCTACGAGAACACGGGGGCCGCGTCAGGTGTGTTCACTTTGGCGGGCACACTCTCGGTCACGGGACTTCCCCGGGGCGTGTGCGTCGCCGACGTGGACGGGAATGGCTTCGCTGACATCGCCGTCGCCGTGCAGGCCTTTCCGGGTACGGGCTCTCTCGTCATTCTCGCCCACGACGGTGCCTTGGGAATGACGCCTGCGCAGTTCACGGCCCAGTCCCACGGCGGTGGCGGTTCGCAGCCCTCGGCGGTGGCCTGCGGCGATATCTTCAACGTGTCACTGCCGTCCTTCTTCGGTCGCAGTGACGTGGTGACGACGAATCTCGGAAGCAATGACGTTTCCGGCTACCTCGGCCACGACGGGATGACGGCCTTCCAGCGGGTCGACTCGGCCTCGGCCGGGGCGAATCCGGTCGCTATCGCCCTGGACGATGTGGACGGCGACGGCACCTTGGAAATCGTTGCCGCCAACCTGGGAGACAACACGGTGACCGTGTTCGACCCGGCCCCCCGCTCGTCCGCATTGGTCTTCGGCGTGGGCTGCATGGGCACCGCGGGTATTCCCCAGATTTCCGCCCCCAATCTCGCGATCCACGGCACGACCGCCGAAGTCCGGCTCACCCAAGGGCGCCCCTCGTCGGCGGTGGTTCTCGGCGTCTCCAGCGGCGTGTCCGTGCAGACCCTGGGGATGGGTCCCTGCGTCACCTATCTCGCGTCACCGGTTTTGACATTCACCCTCGCTTCCAACCCGATGGGCCAGGCGTCCCTCTTCTTCGACGTGCCGGCATTCCCCGCGTTCTCGGGCACGGTGCTCTACTTCCAATACGCCGTGTTCGACAATTTGGGGGCCTTCAACGGCATCCTCGCCTTCTCACCGGCTCTTCGCCTCACCATCGGCAGCACTTCGGTGCTCTAAACCGTTTTCTCTCCCCCCCTTCAAGGAAGGACTCATGACCATGAAACACAATCCTCTTTTCACGCTGTTCGCGGCGGCGCTTCTTGCGGCCATCGCTTCAGCCCAGGTCACCATCAACGTGCCCACGGATCAACCGACAATCACGGCCGCCATCGCCGCGGCGAATCCGGCTGGCGGCGACACCATTCAGGTCACCGGCGGGCCCTACGTGGAGAACCCCACCGTTGACCGCCGCGTCGACATCATCGGCTTGGGGATGACCCCCCCGCAGATCCAGGGCACGCTGACCATCGCCGCCAGCGGCGTCGATGCGATGACCCCCCTTCTCATCCAGAACCTGGAGATCACGGGCGCCGGGGACGGCATTCAGGTGTCGTCCATGCAGTCGTTCCTCAAGTTCCAGGACGTACTCTGCAACAACAACACCTCGTCCGGGGCCCGCTTCAACCCGGCATCCGGGAATCCGATCACGGATGTGGAGTTCGTGGGTTGCCAATTCAACAGCAACACCCACGGCTTCATCGGCTCGAGCACAGCTCACCTCGAACGCTTCAGTTTCACGAACTGCGAGTTCCGCCTGAATCTCATCGGCTGCGCCGTCTCGGGAACCAACAACGTCAATGACGCCATGACCATCGACTGGACCTTCACCAACTGCCTCTTCGAAGGCAATAACATGGATGACAGTGTCAACTCCGGCGGTGGCCTCTGGCTGCGCACGGCCGGTCCCAGCGTGGGCTCGGTGATCACCAACGTGCTCGTCGACGGCTGTACCTTCCGCGACAACGGCAGCAGCAACGTGTTCAACCAGTTCGGCATCTCCATCGTCCAAAGGGAGAACACGCTGATCACGGGCATCGTCATTCAGAACTGCCTCTTCGAGGACACGCCCAGTCTCGGCACACAGATCGTCGGCGTGCACGTGGAATCCGACCCGGAACTCATGCCGCCCCCCATCGCGCCCGTCGTGGTCTCGAACAACACGTTCCGGGACCTGCAGATCGGCATCAACGCGCCCTCTCCCTTCGTCATCCTTTCGACGACGCCGGGCGTCCCCAATGACAACAGCTTCGAGAACGTGACCTCGCCCATCATCAGCCCCGCGGGCGGTCTGTTCGTCGGCGGCATCGCTCTCGCCGACGATGACGGCGATTCGGACCTGGACATCTTCACGTCGATCACCTTCGACAACATGGGCATGCCCACCGACGCCATCTCCGTCCTCACCAACGACGGTAACGGCGTGTTCGGCGGCCTCCCCAACCTCATCCCCCTCGCCGTGGGCTCTCAGCCCAGCGTCCTGGTGGATGGGAAGACCTTGGGCGGCTTCCAAGTGGCGGCCCTCTGCCCGGGCAGTCATGAGCTCTGCTTCGTTCAGGCAGGCAGCCACGCCGTCTCGACCACGGCTTTACCGATGGCCTTGGCGGGCCCCTCGAGCCTCGCCGCCGGCAACTTGGACGGCGACATGAACGGCGTCGACGACTTCGTCGTGGGATTCGCTGGCGACACGCTCGGCAACTTCCCAGGGGTGGGACTCGTGATCAACGGGACAGCTTCCGTGCTCGACGCCACCCCGGGACAGGTCCAGGGTGTCACGACAGGGGACTTCGATGGCGACGGCAACGTGGACATCGCGGCCACCCTCGACGGCCCCGACGAGCTTCGCGTCTACCTGGGCACGGGCGGCGGCGCCTTTGCCCCTCCCATCCTGATTCCCCTCGGCCTTCCGCCGGTGGGCATCGACGCCTTCGACATGGGCGGGGACGGGGATCTCGATCTGTTGGTGACGTTCCTCAACGTTCTGGGCAACACGGACCTCGTCGTCTTCGATAACACCGGCATGGGGAACTTCATGGCGGGCAACACGGTGACGACGGCCGGCTCCACTCTCATTGTCCGGGGCGTCGACTTCAGCGACGACAGCATCCCCGGGTTCATTCCGGATTCGGACGCCTTCACCGTGGGGCTCTCGAACGTGGCCTACCGTCACGTGGATTACGACCCCATGACCGATACGTTCGGCGCCCTGGTCCCGACGCCCCTGTTCAACGCCATCACGGGAACGGACGTGGGCGACCTGAACGGGGACGGCACCCCGGATGTGGTGTTCTCATCGCTCGGACTGGCGATCGTAGCGCTGGGAACCACTCCCAGCCTCGCTCAACAGTACGGGACGAGTTGCCCCGGAATTGCGGGCCCCCTCACCCTCAGCGGGGTGGGTGTGCCGTCCATCGGAACGCCCAGCTACCAGATCGACCTCACGGGCGCGGCCCCCTTCGCGGGCGGCTTCCTGTTGGCGTCGACGGAACTGGGGGTCTTGAACCTCGGCGCACCTGGCTGCGATCTCCTCGTGGGTCAGCCCTTCGACTTCTTCCAGTTCTTCACGGGGCCCTTGGGAAGTCAGTCCTTCAACTTCCCCTTGCTGCCGCCCAGCCTCTTGGGCATTGATCTTTACATGCAGGCCGTGGTCTTCGATGGTGGCGCCACGACCCTACCGGGCGTTTCTCTCTCGAACGGATTGCGCCTGAAGTTCGGAGAGTAGTCCTACCGGTTCTCGGTTCTCCTCACGCCGCCGACGCCTCCCGTCGGCGGCGTTTTTCATGGCTTCGGAGACGCCACTCGATCGCAGTGACACCCCGACGGTGTAGGCTGGGCCGACATCGCGGGAGGGATCGGCTTGTCACAAGGCAAGCGTTACGTTTTTACGGGCGGCGGGACGCTGGGGCATGTCACGCCGAACCTGGCCATCATCCGGCATCTCCAATCCGAGGAACCGGAGGCGGAGTTCCTCTACCTCGGCAGCCGAGGCGGACCGGAGCGGGAAAAGGTGGCGTCCCGCGGCATCCTGTTCCGCGGGGTATTCGCCAAACCCTTCGCCTCCCCGCGCAAGGTCTGGGCCTTCTCGCGATTCGCCCTCCATCTCACCCTCGGGACGATCCAAGCCCTGTGGCATCTGATGCGCTTCAAGCCGCATGTCGTGGTGGCCACGGGGGGCTATGCCTCGGTCCCCGCCGCCCTCGCCGCGGCGCTTCTGCGCCGTCCGATCTTCCTGCACGAGCAGAACATCCGCCCAGGCCGCGCCAACCTTCTCCTGGCGCGGCTGGCCACCCGCATCGGCGTGTCGTTCGAGGAAACGCTGCAATACTTCCCCAAGGAGAAAACTCGGCTCACGGGCTATCCCGTCCGCAAACGCATTGGGTCGGTGAATCGCATCGAGGCCCGCGAGCGCCTCGCCATCCCGGCCGATCAGCGGGTCGCCTTTATCGTCGGTGGTTCCATGGGGTCGCGCTCGATCAATCGGGGGGTCGTGGAGGGACTCGGACGACTTCTGTCGAATGAGAACGTGACGGTGATCCACAGCACGGGGCTCGCCGACGGCCTGGCCTATCACGCATGGAAAGACACCAAACAGCGCCTGGACGTCCTCCATCTGCCTGATGGACAGCGATCGCGCTACATCGTGAAGCGCTACATCGAACAGATCGAGGATGCCTATGCCGCCTCCGACCTCGTGGTGACTCGGGCGGGGGCGGGGGTGGTCATGGAATTGGCCGCCATGGGGAAACCCGCCCTCCTTATCCCGAAGAGCGATGGCGCCGACAATCACCAGCTCGTCAACGCCGTCTCCCTGCGTGACCGAGGGATGGCGGATGTGCTCTTCGAGGAGATGTACGACAGCAATGAGGGGAGCCTGACCCGCGTTCACGGCGACCAACTCGCGCGCAAGATCGACGATCTGCTCGGCGATGCGGACCAGTTGGCCGCTATGGCGCAATCCGCCCTCGGACTGGCCGTCCCCGATGCCGCCCCCCAAAACGCCGCCGTCGTGCGGGAGTTGGCGGTGCAGGGCAAGCGTCCCGTCCACCGCGAGACCGTCCAGGAGTTGGTGGGTTCTGTGGTCGACGACGAGGGCCGGGAGGTCCGGCTCATCTTCCCCCTCACCCGCATCGCCGGCTCCTCCGCGGCGGACATATCCTTGCCCAAGGGGTCCCGGGCTGTTGCGTGGATTCGCCGAATCGGGGGAAAGCGGGAAGAAACGGAGTTCCTCCTGGTTCCCCGCAGAGGCCCCGTCCGGCTCGAGGGCGAAATCTTGGAGGACACCCACAAGCTGGCGCCGGGGCAAACCTTCGAGGTGGGAGGACGGCGATTCCAATTCCTTGCGAACATCCACACCCGGGAGGCGGCCCGTCCTCCGGGGGGTCTCGTGGGGAAGATTCTGGCGACGGGCTTGGGCACGCTTCTCTCCCGCGTCTTCGGCCTCCTCCGCGAGATCACCCTCGCCACCGCTTTCGGCGCGGGGCACGTTTTGGACGTCTTCGCTGCCAGCCTCACCGCCTCCAATCTTTTTCGTCGCATCTTCGCCGAGAACGCCATGGAAAGCGCGTTCCTGCCCACCTACCTCATGTTGCGCCGCGAGGGACGCAAAGGCGATGCCGCCAACCTGTTCGCGTCGATGCTCACCTGGACCCTCCTGGGAACCTCCCTCGTGGTCGGGGTGTCCATCCTCACGGTGGACACCTGGTTGCCCTGGTTGGTCCCGGGCTTCGCCGCCAAGGGGCTGCTCCAAGATGCGGAAACACTGACGCGCCTCATGCTCCCCTATCTGGTCCTCGTGTCCGCCGCGGCGCTCTTGGGAGCCGTACACCGGGCCGGGAATCGCTTCGCCGTGCCGGCCTGGGCGTCCGTGTTCTTCAGCCTCGGCGTGATCCTGGGCGTGTTCCTCTACCCATCGATGGGCTTCACGGGTCTGGGACTGGGCGTTTTGATCGGGGGCGCGGGGCAACTTGTGATCCACGTCCCGGCCCTCACAAGCCGGCGCTTTCGGGAGCGGGTGGATCTGAGCTTCCGGCCGCGGCTCGGTCTCGACGACCCGGGAATGCGCAAGGTGCGGAGTACCGCTCCCATGATCGTCGCCGACGTGACGGTGGGAAAGATCTCGCCCCTCGTCGACGTGGCCATCGTCTCGACCTTGGCGGTGGGCAGCGTCTCCGTCCTTTATCTCGGCCTGCTCCTCGTGCAGTTGCCCTTCGCCCTGGTTTCCCAATCCATCAATACCGTGGCGATGAAGGAGTTCTCTGAGTCCCTTGCGGCCCGGGACAGGAAAGCGTGCCTCCAACTGATCTCCCAAGGGTTGCGATGGAGTATTTTCCTTCTTCTCCCCGTCTCCGTCGCCCTCGCCATCTTCTCAGGCCCCCTAGTGGATCTGCTCTTGCGCTACCGCCACTTCGATGCTGGCGACGCCCGCAACGTGAGCCTCGCCCTCAGTTGCTACGCCTTGGGGTTGCTGGGTTGGGGTCTCACCGCTTTGACGGGAAGGTTCTTCGCGGCACGGCTCGAACTCGGACGGGCGACCCTCATCAACCTCGGAGCCGTGATCCTCAATGTTGCACTTTCGGTCTCACTCGTCCTCATGGGATTCGGTTTCGCGGGCATCGCGTTGGGAACGACGGTGGCCATGCTCGCGGGAGGGCTCTATCGCGTCCACCACCTCAACCAACGGTTGCGAGGAGACGGCGAAGGTTTGGAAGCGGGGGCGCTCCGGCCCACTCTGCGTGCGACGATTCTCGCCACCGGCGCCGCGGCACTCGTGGGCTCCCTCATGTCGGCGACCTTGACGGGCTTTCACGCCCTGCCCGAATTCCTCTCCCGCTTGACCGTGCTCGGCCTGCCCGCCATCGCCTTCGGCGTAACGTTCGCGGCGGCAAGTTGGGCTCTCGGTTCTCCCGAGATGAAAGAAATCGTGGGACGGCTGTCCCGCCTGTTGCCCCGACGTCCCGATAGGGGCAATGCCCAGCCCCCCCTGAACCCGCGCTGTCTCAGGCCAGAGGCGCTGTTGGCGGCGGCCGAGCACCATCCCGACGCGGTCCGCATGGCCAAACCTCTACGGCGCGTGAAGGATTGCCTCTCGCGAGAGAGTTGGAAGCAGCGCAACATCGGAGTGAAGCTCGTGGGGCTTCTCGGTTTTCGCTCGCTCCGCCACGAGATCCTCCGTGTTGCCTCCGAGCGCAGGCCGGACACCTGGCGCCGCCGCTTACTCGGGGGCGATTTCGTAGAGCCCGGCTTTCTGCGGCGCAATGCGGTCCTGTCTCTGATTCAGTTGGACGTCCATGACGAGGAGTTGGAGCGCATCCTCCCTATCACCCTCTGCGACCCCTACTGGGAGGTGCGTGTCGCGGCGGCCAAGATGGCCGCCCACTTCGCCCCCCTTCTCACGCCCGACGTGCGGCGAGCCGCCGTCCAGCGGCTCACGACACTGCTTCGGGAACGGAATTTCGAAGTGGTGGCCGCGGCCACCGAAGCCCTCCAGGCCGTGGCCTTGGACAAGTCCATCCTCTCCACCTTCGAGACTCTGCACGACCACCCCAACTGGCAGGTGCGCAACGCGGTGGCGCGCGCCTATCAGGAACTCTACCGACGCGGGGTCATCGAGGACCGGGATCTTCTCCTCGCACGGGTTCTGGACATCCTTGTCACCTGCGACTCCTTCCACCCCACCTTCGAATTGAAGGAAACTCTCAGGCGAGTGACACGAACCCTGTCGGCCGACACCCCCGCCCAGGAGGCTCCCCCCGCCTCTCTCGAAGCCGAAGCCTGAGTCGGGGACCGAAAATCCGTGGAGAGCGCCACCCATTATTCTTGACAGGCCCACCCGTTGCTGGCAAAATCTTCACTTCTCTTGGGAGTGTCGATTCATGCGTAAAGTACGAAGCCTGGTGATCGTCTGGACCCTTCTCGCCACTGTCGGGTGGCCCCAGGTTCATGGGGAAAAGGACTTCGAAAAGGGCCTCAGGGCCGTAGAGAATCTCCTCTCCCGAGGCCATTGGAAGAACGCCAAGAGGCGGCTCGACAAAGCCCTCGCCGAGCATGAGAATCAGGTCTACGTCAAAGTTCGCCTTCCCGAGATCGAACGAGTCGCTCGACGGATCGCCTTCAGGTTGGCCCATCCCCCGAGAACGCCCGAAAGCCTGATTTCCGGCAAACTCGTGAGCTGGAATCCGAAAACGGGCAAGATCAAGCTCCGCTACAAGAATGATCGAGACTCCATGGATGACTTCATCCGCTCCCGCCAGAGTGGGTTCCGATTCCATCCCATGCGCTTCAACGGCCCTTTCTCGGTGACCATCAAGGGGAAGGCCTATGCGCATGCGAATCCCGAGGGCCCGACCCTCATCCTTGCCGATGGCCGCAAAGCCGTACGCATCGGCTTCGGGACATCCCCCAACAGACTGGGCGGAGGCGGAGGCCAGTGGTACTCGGCCGATCTTTCCTTCTTCGTGGGCGATAAGAAGGCGAAGACCCTGGACTCGAAAAGGATTCCTCCCGTGCCCATGGGGAAGAAATTCAAGATCAATGTGTCGGTCAAGGCCCAGTCCGTCGTGGCAAAGTGCAACGGGAAGCCCATTTTGAATGGAAAGAAGCCACGGGACTTCTGGGGGCAGGTGGGATTCAAACTCGGTGACTCCTGGACCGACATCGAACTCGCGGGGATCGGGGAACGGGGGTGGTTGGAGCGCCTTAGGGACAAAGCCGAGCAGGAAGTCCGGGCGGATTTCGAAAAGTCGTTCCAGCCTCGACAGGTCCTGCCGGCCTGGCTCTATGAAGAGACTCCAGCGGCTTCGACAACGAAGGAGCGCAGATGGCCGGGCCACCCCGACGAGGCGGAAACCCGTCGCCTTGAAAAGCTTGCTCGCTGGGTCGAGGCAGAGCAGCCCCACGGCGGACTGAAGGCCTTGGCGAAGGTTCCGGCCCTCACGATCCCCGACGCGGCCCGCTCCTATCTTCAGGCTCAGTTCCTGGCGCTCGACGACCGTTACGAGGAGGCCATGACCGCCATCAAGGAATGCACATCGGCGGATCCTACCTTCGTACCCGGCCGCATCCTCGAAGCGAGGATTCTGGGCTGGATGGGCGAGCTCGACAAATCCATGGCGATTTGGGATGAGCTGAGAAAAAGCCATCCCTTCCACCCCGAAGTGGCAAAGGTCCACGCCTCGCTTCTTCTTCTGAGCGGTCGCGCGGACGAAGCCAAGGCCTTCATCCAAGAAGCCCTGGCAGGGGGGGCGCCCAGACGAAGCCTGGAAGCGATTCACCGCGTCGTCGTTCGCGCCGCGGAGGGACCGGAATGGCCTCAACGCTACGAGGTGACGACGAGTCACTACGTCATCGCTTCCGACATCGACAAGGAAACCTGCTACCTCGCCGGCCGCGTGCTGGAGAAGGCCTACACGGCTTACAACGCGTACGTGCGCCACGCGGCGTCCGACAAGAGGAAGTTTCGGGTATTCATCTTCTCCGGAGCCGCCAGCTACACCGCCTATGCCAAGGACGTCTTGGGGCGCGCCATGCCGGGCAGCGTCGGCCTGTATTCGCCGCTGCTCAAGCAGCTCCTCATTCAGAACAGTCCCGAACGGGCGGAGATGTTTCGGACCATCCGCCACGAAGGATTCCACCAGTATCTCGACAGGTTCGCCTCGAGAACGCCCTTGTGGTTCAACGAGGGACATGCGGCCTACTTCGAAACGGCGGGTGACAGCGGATCATGGAAAGCCGGGATCATCCGGGATGACTTCCTGGATGTCCTCAAAGAGAGGGCGGTTCCCACGATCGAATCCATCCTCACCCGGCGCGGCGAATCCTTCTACAAGAGAGGGATACGCAGCTACGCGGAGAGTTGGGCGCTCGTCCACTTCCTCTACCACGGCTACA
>DRQF01000275.1 GCA_011369445.1 Planctomycetota bacterium
CACGGCCTGGAAGTCCTCGCCCGCGATGTGGCGGACAATCCTGAAAACTACACGCGGTTTCTGCTGCTCGGCCGCGAGCCTGGCGAGTCGGACCCGCGTTTGCCGTCGAAGACCAGTCTCGTTCTGGCCCTGCGGGACGAGAAGGGCGCTCTCGCCCAATGCCTCGAGGTCTTCGCGCGGCACGAGATCAATCTCACGCGCATCGAGAGTCGGCCGAAGCCCCAGGCGCCCTGGGAGTACATCTTCCTCATCGACTTCGAGGGGCATCGGGACGACGAATCCGTTCGGGACGCTTTGGCGGACCTCCCCACCTACACGAGCCAACTCCGGGTCCTCGGTAGCTATCCCATGCGGAGACCTTCCGACGATCACCTCCAGAGCTTGCCCGTACCGCGAGTCAACCTGGACGACGAGGGCATTCCCAAGGTCGCGCGGCCCCTCATCGAAGACGTCCCGTTGACGGCGTTGCGTCCCGACGGGAAGAAAAGTGGCGTCCGCGTGGGCGATGTCCTCATCGGTGGCGGAGGATTCACGCTGATCGCCGGGCCGTGCGCCGTCGAGAGTCGGGAGCAGGTCTTCGAAGCCGCGGCCATGGTGCGCGAGCGTGGGGCCCGCATCCTCCGCGGCGGCGCGTTCAAGCCTCGGACGTCACCGTACAGCTTCCAGGGACTGGGCTATCAGGGCCTCGACTTTCTCGTGGAGGCGGGGCGCGCCCACGGCATGCCCGTCGTCACCGAGGTCCTCAGTCCCGAGGACGTGGGTCGCGTGGCCCAGAAGGCGGACATGCTGCAGGTGGGAGCCCGCAACATGCAGAACTTCGAACTCCTGAAAGAGCTGGGGCGTGTCGGTCGCCCCGTGCTTCTCAAGCGTGGCATGAGCGCCACCCTCGATGAGCTGCTCCACGCAGCCGAATACATCATGGCGGGAGGCAACCACCAGGTCGTACTCTGCGAGCGGGGCATCCGCACCTTCGAGCCCGCGACCCGGGCGACGCTCGACGTGAGCGCCATCCCCGTCCTCAAGGAGCGGACCCACCTGCCCATCGTGGTCGATCCTTCCCACGCCGCCGGGCGCAGATCCCTGGTCATTCCCCTGGCCCTGGCCGCCGTTGCCGCGGGCGCGGACGGGCTCATCGTCGAGTGCCATCCCCACCCAGACGTAGCCCTTTGCGACAAGGATCAGGCCCTCTCGCCGGACGATCTGGAACGCCTTGTGGGCCGCATCCAGGCCATGATTCCCCAGCGGCAGGCGGGCGTGATCGGTCGCTGATTGTTGATATTCTTCCCGTGGAAGTCGAGACCACGGAGGAATCCATCACCATGAATACGACGCTTCTCATACGAGGGCTTGTCGCCCTCGCCCTGTCCTGTTGCCTATTCACTTCGTGCGGGAAGGACGATCGCCCGGAGAGCACTGCGCCCGCGGGCCCGAAGTCCTTGGCGGACATCCAGCCCGGGACTCTCTCCTTGGAGGAGATTCGCAAGGGCTTGGAGGCACCCGGAGCTCATGACGCGTTCCGCCCCGAGAAACCTTTTGGACTCGTGAGCTCCCTCGTCATCCCCGAGGAGAATCCCTGTACCCCGGCCAAGGTGGAGCTCGGTCGGCAGCTTTATTTCGACGTTCGCCTTTCGAAGGACGAGACCGTGTCCTGCGCGACCTGTCACGACCCCTCCAAGGGGTGGACCGACAACTTGCCCGTGTCGAAGGGCATCGACGGCAAGACAGGGACCCGGAGCGCGCCCACCGTGATCAACCGCGCAACCCATGCGGCGCAGTTTTGGGATGGACGTGCTCCATCCTTGGAAGAACAGGCGAAGGGGCCGATCGCCAATCCCGTCGAGATGGGATTCACCCTCGAAGCGGCCGCGAAGCGCATCAACGGCATCGAGGGTTATCGCATTCAATTCGAGAGAATCTTCAAGGGCGCCGCCACCGCGGACACCATCGCCCAGGCCATTGCCGCCTTCGAGCGGACGATTCTCTCGGGCGGGGCTCCCTATGACTATTGGGTGGCCTGGAAGAGCTGGAAAGAGAACCCTCCAACCGAGGCGGCGCTGGCCAACCCCAAGGTGAAGGAGCGTTACGAGCGGGCGAAGAAGGGTTGGGAGGAGCACCGCATGAGCGACGCCGCGATGCGTGGAATGGAGCTCTTCTTCGGCAAGGCCGAGTGCAGCCTTTGCCACGTGGGCGACAACTTCACCGACGAGCAGTACTGGAACCTTGGCATCGGCATGGACAAGGAGGACTTCGACAAGGGCCGCGAGGTCGTGACCGGTCTCGAGAAGGATCGGGGTGCGTTCCGGACGCCGACCCTGCGGAATATCAAGGAGACAGCGCCCTACATGCACGACGGGAGCCTGAAAACCTTGACTGACGTCGTCGAACACTACAACAAGGGCGGCACGCCGAATCCCTGGCTCTCGAAGCGCATCAAGAAGCTGAATCTCACGCCCAAAGAGGTCCAGGATGTCGTGACCTTCATGGAGGAAGCCTTGCAGGGGACGGTGACTTCCGTGGCTCTGCCCCGGCTGCCTTGATTCGAGGCTTCGGCGGGGACACGGTCGCCCCAAGGACCGGGCGCGGTCTGCACGGATCCTCGGATTGCGTGTAGACTGTCGCCCGTTACGGAAACTCACGGAAGAGGTCTTTCATGAAACGCGCCCAGTCGAGACTCGTAGTCGCTCTCGCATTCGTTCTCGCCTTCGGAGCGTGTGCGAGTGAGCCCACGAGGGTTCAACGTCCGGAAAACCTCCCCGAGAACATCAATGCGCCCATGCTGGCGGACGGCCCCGTCGCGCCGTGGGTCGCACGATGGGAGGGGGAGTCCCGCGAGGTCTTCAAGTATCGGCATCGCATCGTGGCGGCCCTCGGCCTGCGCCAGGGAGATCGCGTGGCGGACATCGGCTGCGGCACCGGGCCCTTCGAGTCCATTCTCTCCAAGGCCGTCGGACCTCTCGGGTGGGTCTATGCCCTCGATATCGCGCCGAAGTTCGTCGCCCATGTGAAGAAGCGCGTCGAGAAGGAAGGGCTGAAGAACGTCGAGGTGCGTCAGAGTCAACAGAACGACGTCGGCTTGCCGACCGCGTCGATCGACCTCGCCTTCATCTGTGATGTCTACCATCACTTCGAGGACCCACCCGTGATTCTCGCCAGCATTCGGCGTGCCCTGAAGCCGCACGGGCGTCTTGCGATCGTCGAGTTCGATCGGATCGAGGGGAAGAGTTCACCCTTCATTCTCAAGCACGTGCGGGCGGGGAAGGATGTCTTCCGAGCCGAGATCGAGGCTGCGGGATTTCGCTTCCTTCGCGAGGTCCCCGTGGATGGGCTGACCGACAACTACCTCCTTGTTTTCTCGAGGGATTGAGTTTCCCGATGGGGGAGACCTCGGCGCCGAAACTCTCCCCCCGATCCGCGACGGCTTTGGTGATCGCCAACATGATCGGAGTGGGGGTATTCACCACATCCGGTTACGCGCTGGCGGACTTGGGGTCGGCGTCGTGGGTGGTGGCGGCCTGGGCCGTGGGGGGATTGATCGCCCTGGCCGGGGCTTTCTGCTACGGCGCGCTCATCCGCGAGATCTGCGGGAGTGGGGGCGAGTACCTCTTTCTTTCCCGTGGCTTACACCCCTTGGCCGGATTCCTCTCCGGCTGGACCTCCCTTTTGGCCGGATTCACCGGCCCCGTCGCGGCCGCCGCACTGGCCGCGCCTTTGTATCTGCGAGGGGCTTTCGGCCTCGACCTGGAACCCCGGTGGACCGCCTCCGGATTGGTCCTTCTGGCATGGGGGCTCCATGGCCGAGGCGCCCGTTGGGGCGTGGCGGCCCAAGACCTGGCGGTGGGCTTGAAGCTCTTGGCGATCCTGTGTCTTTGCGTGGGAGGGCTCGTCGCCGTTGCCGGCAGCGATGCGTCCTCGAACGTCCCCGAGAGAGGCTTCGACCTCGGCGCGTTCGCGTCGACGTTGGTTTGGATCTCGTTTGCCTATTCGGGGTGGAATGCCGCCGTCTACGTTGCGGGCGAGGTGGAGGACGCGAAGCGCACGGTGGGACGGGCGATGATCACCGGGACCGCCATCGTGATCGTGGCGTACGTGGCTCTCAATGCTCTCATCCTGGCCGCGGCGCCGGCGAGTGAGTTGACGGGGCGTGGGGATGTGGCGGTGGTGGCGGCGCACGCCTTGGGGGGAGATTCGTTGGCCCGTGTGGTGGGGGGGCTCGTGGGGCTGGCCCTATTCACTTCTGTCTCGGCGATGACCATGGCCGGCCCCAGGGTGTACGCCCAGATGAGTGAGGACGGTCTTTTTCCTCGGATGTTTCGAAGTGGGGACGGGCCGCCCACCATGGCGCTCCATCTGCAATGCGTCCTTGCCCTGGCGGCGGTTTGGGCGACGGGACTGCGGGAGCTTCTGGGCTGGATCGGCTTCACGCTCGGCCTGTTCACGGCCACGTCCGTCTTCGTGTTGCTGCGATTGAAGTGGAAAGCGGGCGCGGCGCTCGCGGTTCCAGGTTTCCCGGGCCTGCCGATTTTCTTTCTCGCTTGCACGCTGGGCGCCACGGGGTTCATGGCCCACCGCGAGCCCGTCATCGCCTTCTACGGCGTGCTGGGCGTGGCCGCCGGTATCCCGTTCTACATCCTCTTTCGCCGGACCTGATCCTCGGCTCTCTTCGCCCTCAACGGATCGGTTTCAGCGTCGCCTTGAAGGACTTCTTCCTTGGGACCCCGAACTCCACCTCGACGGCGGCGATTTCGCTTTCCTCATAGAGGGCGCCCAGGGGAATGGGAACGCTGATCTGGGAGGAACGGGGGTAGACGGCGCCGGTGTAGGGCACGATCTTTTCGCCTTTCCAGCAACCGCACCATTGGATTCTCCGCGGATTCCTCCGCGCTCGAATGCGGCCCCCAATGCCGCCGAACGATCCGATGTTGCGACGCGGATTTCGGTCGGGGACGCCGGGTTTTCGAATGAGCACGATCGAGCTCGCCGGAAGGGCTGTCTCGAGGACCTGGGTGATTCTCGGTTGTTTCGAGACGAGAACCACCTTGGGCCACGTCACCTGCAAGGTGTAGCTGCCCACTCGTGCGGCAGGCCAGCCGTCGGGGCCGTGAGCGAGTCGGACATGCTTGCGTTCGTGGTAGTGGAGGGCTCCGAAGACTTCGACCGTGGGCAAGCCCTTCTCGCTGGGAGGGAGCAGGACGCATTGTGGACTGTGAATACGGCAGGTGCCCAGGGGGGAGTTCACGCCCTTGCTCTTTTTCAGACGCACGTTCCAGTCGAGAAGTCCACTAAAATCCCTCATGCCATGGATGAGCAGTTTGTGCTGCCCGGCCTCGCCCCAGGGGGTGGCGCGAGCCACGAACTCGGCGCCCGGAATCACGGCCCGAAGTTTCCAGCACTCCGACCACTGGTCCCTGGGAAACAGGGGGTAGCTGGGGACAATGAGTCCACTGGGGAGGGTCCTCATGTGCGCCGCGACGGACCCGCCGCTCAGAGGTCGGACATCCGGTCGTCCCAGCTTCAGGATGTCGAGGACGCGCCCCACGGGGCGCCGCCGGACCTTCAACGTCACGCGGCGCTTCGGGTCGGCGTAAGTGGTGAGGTGGAGGTCCGGATCCACTTGGGCATCCATGGCCCTGACGGCCTTGTCCAAGGGGACGTCCTCGAGGTCGAGCGTGACGAGGCCAAGACCGCGGTCCTTCGCGGATTGGGCGGAGATCGCCGGAGACAGGATGCCAAGGAGAAGGGCAGCAACGAGGGCGAGAATCGGCATGAGAGGGGCTCCGAAAGGGCGGGCGAAACCGCCGACGAAGTTCATCCTAAGTGGCGAAATCGGGAAAGCCCAGCCGGGGAGGAGTGGGGCTTCTTGTCAGGTCGGTGTGCGGCTGTAAAATCCATGTCTTCACGTCAACTTCAGGAGTACATCGATGCGTTATACGTGGATTCTTTGCCTTCTCCTCGTCCTTGCCGGTTCCTCGACGTCTCTGCTCCCGGCGCAGAAGGGGCAGGACACCCAGGAGGCGGCGCCTCTCCATCTCACCTTCAAGTGGCCCCTTCGCAAGAAATTCAAAGTCACCGTCGACGCCGATTTCTCGGGGGGCAGTATGGTCATGAGAACCACCTATCGGCTGGACAAGGAGAAAAAGGGCGACCGGTTCGTGCTCACCACCGAGAAATGCAAGGTCGTCAAAGCCGACCTGGGTTCGGTCAAGGACGTCTCGAAGGAGGACCGTCGTCAGGCGCTGGGGATGTTGGAAGCACTTGCCCTGGCGGTCCCGCCCGTCTACCTGAACACGAAGGGGGAGGTCGTGGATGTGGGTGTTCTCGATGCCGACTTGATCGCAAGCGCCGTTTCGAAGCTGAGTCCTTCGCTGAAGAAGGACAAGCAGTTCAAGAAGCTCCTCAAGGCGATCCTCTCCTCGCCCCAGATGCGGGAGTCCCAGCGGGCGCAGATGTTGGACAGCATGGAGCCCTGGGTCGGGTATTGGCGCTACGCGGAAGGGCTGAAGCCCGGGGAGTCGGCCGAGTTCGAATCGGAGCCCGCGGAGGACGACAAGGACTTCGTGTCCGACGAAATCAAGGCCACCTACGTAGGCCCCGCCAAGAAACGAGGTTGCGTGAAGATCGTCATCGACTCGGTGCACCGCTCGAAGGACGGGTCCGGCAAAGCCGCCACCTTGCTGAAATCCGTTTTCAGGGCCCGTCCCGAACTGCGGGAAAAGCTCAAGCTGACCACGGTCAACAGACATACCGAGGGTGTTCTGCGGCCGCAGACATTCCAGCCCTACGAGATCGTCGAGACGACGACCCTCGTCGCGGAGTTCACGGACGGAATCGAACCTATCCGCACGTCCTCGAAGACCACGACCACCTTCAAGTGGTAGGCTGAGGATGAGCCCTCCCGTGGTGGGGCTGGGTTCCGACGGGGAAGGGGAGATCTCATGGGGGCACTCAGCCATTTGGAATGCGGGCTCTGCGGGAAGCAGCACGACGCCTTCGCGTTGCAAGGCTTGTCGACCTGCTGCGGCAAGCCGCTTCTGGCGCGCTACGACCTCAAGGCGGCGGCCGTGTCGCTCACCAAGGAGGCGTTGCGGCATCGATTGCCCGACATGTGGCGCTGGGCGGAGATCCTGCCCGTGGCCGACCCGACCCACCGCGTCGCTCTCGGGGAAGGGGGAACGCCCCTCGTCGAAGTCCCGGGACTGGGCGCGGCGTTGGGAATTCCTCGCCTCGCCGTGAAGGACGAGGCCCAAAACCCCACGGGGAGCTTCAAGGCTCGCGGACTCGGCATGGCCGTCAGTCGGGCGAAGGAGTTGGGGGTGAAGGTCCTCGCTATCCCTTCCGCGGGGAACGCCGCCGGGGCGGCGGCGGCCTACGGCGTGGCGGCGGGCATGACCGTCAAGGTGTTCATGCCCGCGGATGCTCCGCGACCCTTCCGCATCGAATGCGAGACCCTCGGGGCGGAGGTCGTCCTCATCGACGGCTTGATCACCGACTGCGGGCATGCGGTGAAGGAGGGCGTCGAGCGGGAAGGCTGGTTCCCTCTTTCCACGCTGAAAGAACCCTACCGGCTCGAGGGCAAGAAGACCCTGGGGCTCGAGCTCGCGGAGCAGGGGGACTGGACGCTTCCCGACGTGATCGTGTATCCGACCGGGGGCGGGACGGGACTCATCGGTATGTGGAAGGCCTTCGATGAGCTCGAAGCGATGGGCTGGATCGGGGCGGAGCGCCCCAGGCTCGTGAGCGTGCAGAGTGCGGGTTGCGCCCCCATCGTTCGCGCTTTCGAGGAGGGAGCGGAATTCGCTCGGCCCTGGGAGGGCGCCGCCACGCTCGCGGCCGGGCTCAGAGTGCCTGCCGCGGTGGGCGATTTTCTCATCCTGCGGGCGATTCGCGAGACTCAAGGGTGCGCCGTCGCCGTTCCGGACGAGGAGATCGCGGATGCCGTCCAACTGATGGCTCGAACCTCGGGGCTTTATGCCTGTCCCGAAGGCGGCGCTTGCGCGGCCGCGGCGCGACGCCTGAAGAACGACGGGTGGATCGACGAGGCGGAGCGCATCGTCCTCTTCAACACGGGGACGCCCTTCAAGTACCTCTGAGGTCAGCGCCTGCGAAAAAGAACGTAGCGCTCGCCCACGGGACGCTCCGGCGTGGGGGGGGAGACTCGCCCCGTGTCGATGAGTTCGAACTCCGGTTGCAGCAAGTCCCGGAAGTGTCCGACCTCAAGACCGAAGGGAGGTCCACCCGCCGAGGAAGGTTTCCCCGACGGGAAGACGATGCCGGCCAAAAATCCGCCCGGCCTTACCATGCGGCGTGCCAGACGCGCCCAATCCTTCCGCCGTGCGAGAGGCAGCGCGCCGAGGAACGTGTGTTCCAAGAACAGGTCGAAGGGTCCCCATTCCTCCCCGAGCGCCAGAGCATCGCCCCGGACGAATGCTCCCCCCGTCCTCTCCAAGGTGGCCGCCAGATCGGGGCGGGGGGTGGAGGCGAAATCGACGGCGACCACTTCGTATCCGTTGCGGGCGAGAAAGACCGCGTCGTGTCCTCGACCGCATCCCGGCACAAGCGCTCGGCCGGGAGCGGCCCACTGGGAGATCGTCCTTTGGAAGTGGGGGTGGGGCCGCCCGAGATCCCAGGGTGTGACCTGCTCGTTCCAAAACTTGGCCCAGAATTCCGCTCGGTCGCTGGGCAGGGGAGGAACGGTGAATCCCTCCGGGACGTGTGCTTCGAGTGCCATGCTGCATTCTGCCCACGGGGCCGGTGAGTTTCCATCCGCTATCGGGGCAGGGCCAATTCCAGGTCCGAGCCGTTCAGAATGAACGACTCGATCGAAGCGATGGCTTCACCGTACCGGAAGACCTCGATGGCCACGGGAGCCGCCATCAGGAGGACTGGGGTCTGGATCGTTCCCCGTGCATCGGTCGGTTCACTGAAACTGGGGGCTCGTTTCCTGACGGGTCTGATCTTGACGAGGACGTTCGATGCGGGCATGCCATCGGAGTCCTTGACGACGAGCTTCACGGCGCGGGCGTGATTCGGTTTCAGCTCGAAGACAAGGTCGCGGGTCTCCATGGAACCGAGAGAGATAGACTCCTTCATGGCGAGGACCCGGTTCAGTGCGTCGAAGACCGTGACGGTGACCTGGACATCCGGCCGCAACCATCCCCATTCGACGCGCCCCTCTTCGTCGGTTTTCCGCCGAATATTGTCGTAGACGTTTTGACCCGCCTGTTGGAGAGGGGGGAACCCCATCAGGTGTGTACACAAACTCGAGGGGTAGCCCTCGGAGCCGTAGAGGAACGGCATCCTGGAGAACTCGAGGCGGGTCGTGAGGTCGGGAATGGGGCGGTGTTTCTCGTCGGTGACGAGCACTCGGAGACGATTGGACTTCGTGAGGCGAACCTCGATGGGGGTCTCGTCGTCCTGCAAGATGGCCCAGGACGGAGCAAACCCCAGGGCCGCGACCTGAATGCGCCGCGTGGCTACGGGGCAGGCCGGCCAGGTGATGCGCCCTTGCTCATCGCTCGCTGGGCTGAGGACGTCGTCGGTCTCCGAGATGGCGCGGGCCCCAGGGACGGGTTTCCCCTCGGCATCGACGACGTGGACCACGACGGGACGGGCTCCCGTCACGAGCAGATCTCCCAGATCTCTCACGCCCTCGAAGGGACCCGAAAGGGGGAGCGGTTCGGCTTCCGCACCGGGGCCGAATTCCATGGTGACATCACGCGCGACCGACGCGCCGAGTTCAATGTCGAAGAGCCCTTCGTCGTCCGACAGGCCCGAGAAGCGGATTCGCACCGCCTCGTCGTCGTCGGTGGGCATGACGACCGAGACGCGCGCACCGCTCACCGGGACAAGGCTTCCGGCCTGAAGGAGCCTTCCACGCAGGTGGGGTCGGGTCTTCAGATGAAGAGTCCCTTCTTCGCCGGGGATGAGCGTGATGACTCGAAAGTCCACCTGCAATCGTTCCTTCAGTCCGAGGCCGGCTGGGAAGCCGATGCGAAAGGACTCCTTGGCGAGGATGCGACCCACCGCAATGCGGCCGTTTCTGTCCGTGTGGGCCTCCCAGGATCTGAATCGTGGACTCAACGCGTATAGGGCACGGGCGTCCTTCGCGGAAAGCCTTGCCAGATTCACGAATGTCGTGAGGAGAGGCGTGAAGACGAGGGTGAGGGGCTTTTCGGGGACCTTTCCATCCACGTCCACGAGGATTCCCGCCGTCGGCGCCGCTTGGAGGCGGTAAATCTTGGGGGCGCGACCGGCGTGGAGAGGAAACATCTGGGGGAGGGATTCAGGCGGCGCCACCGCCAACCAGCCGTCCTCTTCGGGGACGGGGAGAGGGAAGCGCCCGTCGTCGCGGGTCCGAATGAGCTTGCCCCACTTGCCGGCCTGGAAGGGGACGATCAACGCGCCGCAGATCGGGTTCTCGTCCCCGTCGACCAGTTGCCGCCACGTGTCGTCCTCAACGTCGCCGGAGCCCTGCGTCTTGGCCCGGGTCATGGTGAGCCACGGGATCTTCTGCGGCGTTTCCTGCTGATCCGGCGCGCTGCCTCCGCGCCGGGGGCCTTCCAACGCGCTCTCGCTGGCTTGGGGATCGAGTGTTGTGTCCTCGTCACTCTCGAAGTCGAAGAGGAAAACCACGGCGAGAAGCGCCGCGACCCCGAGGCTGGCGGAGATGAGGAAGATGGGTTTCATGGGCGGTCAGGGTCTCCGGGGCACTCCAGGCTTTATTGTGGGACATGAGGCTTGGGGACGTCAATGAAACCCGGGGCGGAAGGCGGAACGTAGTTCTCGAGGTTCTCGAGGGTCAGCTTCTCCATGCGGCGACGGAAGTCCGCCTTGGTCTTCTTCCAAGCGTCGTGGAATGGACAAGGGGTCTCGTCGGAACAGGTGCGGTGGCCGATCACGCATCGCGACCAGCCGTCATCGGGCTCCAAGACTTCCATGAGCTGGGCCAGCGAAACATGGGAAGGGTCGACGGCCAACGCCCAGCCTCCTCCGCGGCCTTTTTGGGATTTCAACCATCCCATGCGGGCGAGGGGCTGCAAGCTTTTCGTGATGTAGGCCGCCGAGAGTCCCAGCATCGCCCCGATGTCGCCGGACTGCACCCGCCCCTCCTCGCGGCGGGCCACCAGAATGGCCAGGGATCTCAGGCAGATCTCGGTGGACAACTGAAACATGAAGCGCCCTTCCTTCACTCCGATTGAGAAAGCTGTCTCTACTCTAATCCGAATCTGGAATCAGAAACAAGAAAATCGTAGAAGTTTTCCGATTTATGAGGCATGATGAGCAACCGGAAGCGGAGGATACGTCCTCCCGATTTGCTGCTGACCCTAATCAAGAGCTCTCGACCATGAGAATTCCGTCGATCCTCGTCGCCGTGTGTCTTCTGACCGCCACGGTCTCCTCTCAGTCTGGTTTCGTCAACTTCGAGTCCTCACCGGTGCATCCCATCCAGGTCTCCGCGGATGGACTCCACCTCTACGTCATCGATGCCCCGAATGCGGCACTGCAAGTCTGGTCCCTTCAGAACCCGGATCAACCGGTTCTGCTCCGGTCCATTCCGGTCGGACTCGAACCCGTCAGTCTCGCCGTTCGCAATGCCAACGAGGTCTGGGTCACCGAGAGTGTCTCCGACTCCGTGAGCGTCGTCTCCATCTCCCAGGGGCGAGTCATCGACACGATTCGCGTGAAGGACGATCCGGGCGACATCGTCTTCGCGGGGACGCCCGAACGCGCTTTCATCAGCGTGAGTGGAAGTGACGAGGTCCGGGTCTTCGACCCCCAGACTCGACAGCAACTGGCGGTCATTCCCATCCTCGGCAAGGAACCCCGTGCTCTCGCTCGCAACGCCGCCGGCGACAAGGTCTACGCCCTGGTGTTCCGGTCCGGCAATCGGACCACGTTGATCCCGGCGGGCTTGGCGCCTCCGCCTCCGCCGCCAACTCGCGCAGGTCTCCCACCTGCGCCTCCCCAAAGCATCATCGTGGATCTCGACGATCCCCAGTGGGCATTCCATCCGATGAACATTCCCGATAACGATCTGGCCGAAATCGACGCCTCGTCGTTCAACGTCACGCGTCTCGTGAAGAGCATCGGAACGATCAACTATGATCTCGCATTCGACGCCACAGAAGGCGCGCTGTGGGTTGTGAACATCGATTCCCGGAACGCCA
The DNA here is from genome assembly GCA_011369445.1 of Planctomycetota bacterium. Taxonomy (GTDB): domain Bacteria; phylum Planctomycetota; family DRQF01; genus DRQF01. The sequence goes on from DRQF01000275.1 coordinate 12,165, forward strand.
TTCGGTTCATGCCGAACTTCCGCGCGCACTACATCGACTCCCGTGTCGTCAAGGTGGACATGGGCGCGACCCAGCCCACGCGGCGCGTCATCGATCTGCACGCGGACTTCGACTACGAGACCATTCCCAATGCGACCGACCGCGCCCACGCCCTGGCCGAGCCCGTGGCCGTCGTCGTCGATGGTGCCCAGGGTGAGATCTGGATCGCTTCCCAGGGAAGTGATCGTCTGGGCGTTCTGAGTCGCGACGGAAATCTGCTCGAACGCATCGAGTTGACCGCGACGGCCCCTGATCAGCGGGACACCCTCAACATGCGCGGCCCCCGGGGGCTTGCTCTGCATCCCACGCAGCCTCGCCTGTATGTCTTCAACAGGCTCAGTCACTCGTTTTCCATCGTCGACACAGGAAACCGAACGCTGATCGGTGAATGGAGCCTTGGGAGGGATCCGACGCCCGCCATCATTCGAGACGGCAGGAAGTACCTCTATGATGCGCGCCTTTCCGGCAACGGGAGTGGAAGCTGCGCCGCGTGTCACGTCGACGGTGAGCACGACCTGCTGTCGTGGGATCTCGGCGACCCAGGCGGAAAAATGGAAAAGGTCCCCCACCAGGACAAGCCGGACTTCCTTCCGCCCGGAAGCGTTCCCGACTGGGACTTCCATCCCATGCGGGGGCCGATGGGAACCCAGACGCTGCGGGGACTGGCCGGCAATGCACCCTACCATTGGAGGGGCGAGATCCCGGGGCTCATGGACATCAACGGTGACTTCCCAGCCCTCATGGGTGGAGATCTACTTCCCGAAGCGGAGATGTCCCTGCTCGCCGGATTCATGGAGCGCATCGCTCACTCGCCGAATCCCAACCAGAATCTCGATCGCACGTATGACGCTTCGGCGGCTCGGGGCGAGAAGACCTTCCACAATACCCCGGCGATCCTCTGGGCCAACGGTCAGATCAACAAGTGCGCCACCTGCCACAGTGAACCGGATGGGTCGTCCTCCCGTATCTTCCTGCCCGCGGCATCGGCATTCATCGGCGCGACCCAGCCCATGAACACTCCCCAGTTGCGCGGCCTGTGGCGGCGTGGAACGACGCCCGCGGTGGGGCAGCCGACCAAGGTTGGGTTCGGATTCGCGAACGACGGGATGTTCCCGTCGCTGCGGGCTTTCCTCGACCTCAGTACCTTCAATGCCATGCCCACGGCGGAGAAGGACGACCTGGCTCACTTCCTCGAGTCCTTCGACTCAGGGACGGCACCGATCGTCGGATACCGCGTTCCTCTCACGGCCGCGACCGCCGGTCAATCCGCGACCCTCGCCGCCATCCAGCTCATGGAGAAGCGCGCTCGGGCCGGCGACTGCGACCTCGTCCTCATCGGAGCGGTCGATGGGTTGCCGCGAGGGCTCCTCTTCGACCCGCAAACGTCCCTCTATCTGGGCGATGAGGCAGGCTTTGGCCCTTTCAATCGGTCGGCCATCCTCGCGTCTGCTCAGACCGGGCACGTGGTTGCGGCCTTCATGGCCGTCCCGCCCGGGGAAGGGCAGCGCTTGGGAGTCGATCGCGACTTGGATGGGCAGCTGAATGGGGAGGACGGATTGCAACGATTCGGAGTCCCCGGCGTCACGTCCCAGGGGCCCCTGCTTCTCGATGGGAATCGCGAGCCAAGGTTGGGTGACGGAGGATTCGCGATCACGACCGTTGCCGCGCCCCCGGGAGCGCAGGGCATGCTCGTTGCCGCGTTGGGCCCCGCGACGGCAGCGATTGCCGGCGTCCCGCTCTACGTCGACGTCAGCTCCGGTCCTTTGTTGACCGTTCCCTTCCAGGCCGACGCATCCGGATCGGCTTTCGATCCTCGGCCCATCCCCCCGTCACCGGTTCTCGCGGGCTACGTCGTCTATGTCCAGGCTTTCTTCCCCGCCGCGTCGACGCCCGGAGGGATCGTTGCATCCAACGGACTGAAGATCACCATTCAACCTTGAGGCTTGAACCATGACGGGATCGCCCAACACAACTCCAAAGGCCCTTGCCGAGTCTGTTCGTGAATGGCGCCATGCTCTCACGATCCTGATCACATTCTACTTCGTCTTCGAAACGGTCTCGGGTCTCTTCGTCCAGTTCGCGCCTTTCGGGACGACGGCCCAGGTGACACTCATCGGGCACACCTTGGTGGGCGTCGTGATCCTGCCGTTTTATCTGTGGTACCAGGTGCGTCACTGGTGGCGACTTCGCCCGAAGCCCCTCAGCTACATCAAGTTCCTGGGCTACGCCCTCCTCGTCGTCTTCCTCATCAATGCCTGGACGGGGGCGCAGCTCACCTACGAGGGGTTCTTCGCCCGCCGGATCAGTTGGACGGCCGATCGCCTCCACCTGATCAGCGGCTACGCAACGGGGGTCCTCCTTCTCGTGCACTACGTGGCCGTCATTCTCTTGCACCGTCGTTTGGCCAAGGCGGCCGGCGTCGTGGATCTCGCGAGAGCGCCGGGAGTCCACCTGAAGTGGTGCGGGGCGCTCATGGCTCTCTCCGTCATTCTCACCTTGGGGGTGAGCTGGTGGCTGCCGGGGGAGAGGGACCCCTATCAGTTGCCCGAGGACTACAGCTATCGCTACGGAGAGAATCCCTTCGCCCCCAGCCAGGCGCGATCGGAGACGGGAGGACCGCTCGATCCCGTCGTGATGGCGAATTCCCGCTCCTGCGGAACGTCGGGCTGCCACGAGGAGATCCTCGAGGAGTGGCTGCCCAGCGCTCACAGGTACTCAGCGATGGATGGAGCTTTTCAACGTGTCCAGCACGTGATGGCGAAGAATGAAGGCCCCGAGGCGACTCGCTATTGCGCGGGGTGTCATGACCCGATCGCCCTCTTCTCCGGAGCCAAGAACCTCTACAACGATGACCTCACGAGCTTCGGGGCGGACGAGGGAATCTCCTGCGTGGCCTGCCATTCCATCGCCACGGCCGACGTCCAGGGAAACGCGGATTACGTCATGCTGCAACCGGAGCGCTACCTGGGAGAGCTCGAGTCCGGAGGTCTCGGCAAGGTGGTTTCCAATTTCCTCATCCGCACCTATCCCCGCCACCACGTGAAGTCCTTCAAGAGGGACCTGTACAAGACGCCCGAGTTTTGCGGTGCGTGCCACAAGCAGTTCATCGATCAGCGCATCAACAAAGCGAGTTGGGTCCAGCTCCAAAACCAGTACGACAATTGGAAGGCCAGTCATTGGAATGCGGGGGACTCACCGCAGACTCGCATCACCTGCAACGAGTGCCACATGAGGCTGGTGGCTTCGAATGATCCCGGCGCCGGTGACGATGCCGACTACAACCGCAGCCCCGACGATGGTCGTCATCGTCATCACGGATTCATCGGCGCCAACCAATTCATCCCCGCCTTCCACAAGCTGAAGGGCTGGAAGCGTCACGTGGCGCTCACCGAGGAATGGCTGAAGGGTGAGACCGTGGTGCCCGAGATTCAGGATAAGTGGAGATCCGGCCCCGTCGTGCCCCTCAGAATCGAGGCTCCCGAGGCCGTGAGAGCCGGTGAATCGTTCCCGGTCAAAGTCGTCATTCACAGCAACAAGGTGGGGCACGACTTCCCCACTGGACCCCTCGACATCATTCAGTGTTGGGTGCAGCTCGAGGTGAAGGACGCCGACGGCAAGGAGATCTACTCCTCGGGTCGACTCGACGATCGGGGTTTCCTTCAGGAAGGTTCCTTTCTCTTCAAGGCGGAGGGTATCGACAAGCAGGGGAATCTGATTGATCGCCACAATCTCTGGGAGATGGTGGGAGCCCGTTTCCGGCGCGCACTGTTTCCTGACTACACCGATACCGCGAAGTACCAGGTCCTTTGCCCGTCCACGAGCCTTCGGACCGACGTGAAGAAGGCGCTTCCCGAAGAGGAGGTGACGACTCTCGATGTCCCCGCCGGTGTGAAGGGGCCGCTCACCGTTGAGGCTCGCCTCAACTACCGGAAGTTCAATCAGTTCCTCGTGAGCTACCTTTTGGGCAGCGATGAGGCCAGAGCCCCTCTGACGTCGATGACCACGGTGACCAAGACCATTCAAGTGACGACGGAGCCGTGAAATGACACGTCGCATGCGGAGGGTGTGGTGGGCGGCAGGAGCGGCGGGGGTGCTCGTCCTCGGCTTGGCGGCCGTCTTCGTTCTGCCGGATCTCTTCGCGAAGAAAAAGGTGTTCGACTCCAAGTCCAAGGTTGAAGGCGTCACCGATGTCCTCGGGCGTCCTTTGCCCGAGCCACCGCCAAGAATCACCTTGGTGGACGTGACGGCGAAGACCGGAATCCGTTTCGAACACGCCCCGGGCCGGCGCAACGCGATCCTCGTCGAGGACATGGGGCCTGGCGTGGCGCTGGCGGACTTTGACGGTGATGGGGACCTCGATCTCTACGTCACGAATCAACCGTCCTCATGGCTCACTCCCGATCCAAACCAAGGAGCGAACCGCCTCTTTCGCAATGACGGCGACTGGAAGTTCACGGACGTGACCGAAGAAGCCGGCGTCGGCGACCGAGGATTCGGGATGGGCGCCGTCTTCTTCGATGCGGACGGAGACGGGGATCTCGATCTCTACGTCACGAACATCGGGAAGAATCGCCTCTTTCGCAACGATGGGAAGGGGCATTTCAACGACGTGACGGACGAAGCTCGCGTCGGCTGCGAACTGTTCGGTGCGGGCGTGGCCGTGGGCGACGTCGACCGCGACGGAGACCTGGATCTCTATGTGACGAACTACCTGAAGTTCGAGCACTCCCAGGATGTCGATGGCCCTCCCGAGACGCAGCAGTACGACCAGGGCGTGCCCTACACGCTCAACCCCGTCTCCTACGAACCGGTTCCCAATCGCCTCTACATCAACGACGGCACCGGTCGCTTTGAGGACAGGGCGAAGGAACTTGGTGTCGACGACGCTGAGGATCGGAGTCTCGAGGCCGCGATCTGCGACTTGAACGGTGATGGCTGGCCGGAGATCTACGTCGCTAACGACATCACGACCAACAGGATGTATCGGGGCGCGGAGGGACTTCATTTCGAGGACCGCAGCGCCGCCTCCGTCACGGCCGACTACAAGGGAGCCATGGGGTTGGCGTTGGGCGATCCCGATCAGGATGGCGACATCGACGTCTTCGTGACCCATTGGATCGCTCAGGAGAACAGCTTCTACAGGAATCAGCTGTCGGAATTGGCCGGGAGCAAGGCTGCGGACGGTGACCAGACGCTCGTCTTCGAGGACGCTTCCTATGCCACGGGCCTGGGTGCGCCCGCTCTCGACAAGGTCGGTTGGGGCACGGAATTCGCGGATCTGGACAACGATTCGCTGCAGGACCTACTGGTCGTCAACGGGAGTACCCTGCAGAACAAGGATCTGTCCCTGAAGGCCCAACCGAACATGCTGTTTTGGAACCTCGACGAGAGGGGGTTCTTCGAGATCTCGCGCCATGTGGCCCCGGATTTCGCGAAGCCCAATGTCGCGCGAGGGATGGCGGTGGGGGACCTGGATGGTGACGGCGATCTCGATGTCGTCGTCGCACGAAACCGGGGGCCGCTCGGAGTCTTCGAGAATCAAGGCGGCAACACGGCCAACTGGATTCGCTTCCGCCTGACGTCACCCGGATCTCCGAACCCGTTTTGTGTCGGAGCGCGAGTGACGATCCAGCTCGAGAATGGGCGCCGTGAAGCCAGGGTGGTCGGGGCGTCTCCGTCCTATCTTTCGCAGTGCGAGTTGGACGTGCACTTCGGACTGGGAGAAGCCCGCGAGATCAAAGGGGTCGAGGTGATCTGGCCGGACGGAGAGGTTCAGTCCACACCACCGCTTCAAGGGGGCCGCACGTGGTTGTTCGTCCAGGGAGCTCAGCCGAGGGTGTTGCAACGATGAACCGCTTTGCGCCCCTTCTTATGGTCTTGCTTGCTTTCCTGTCGTCCTGCGGGAAGGGGGACGAGGACGCCACGACGTCTGACGCCAAGGCCTTGGCCGCGGAAGAGAAGGCCCGTGTAAAGACCTTCTGGGAAACGCTCCGAAGCGCCCAGGCCGCGAATCGCGAGGGGCGATACAAGGAGGCGGTTGAAGCGTATCGGCGGGCTCTCGGTCTCGATCCTGAGAACGAGACCGCTCTGTACGAGTTGGGAGCTCTCTTCGCTGAGCATGGGCGTTGCGGCGAAGCGAAGGAACTCTGGGACCGGCTGAATCAACTCGATCCACGGAACAGCCGCGTCGCGGCGAGTTTGGCCTCGCTCCACGATACTCTGCGCCCGGGCTGGCCCTTGGATCTCGCCAAGGCCCGCATGCTCCGCAAGGCCGCGCTCGACCGCAATCCCACCGACTCACGTCCCTGGAGAATGATGGGGCGGATCGAGTTGCTGGACGGGCATCCCGAAGCCGCTATCGAGCCGCTGCGCACCGCCATGCGCATGAACCCCAAGGCTTTGGACGCAGCCCTCCTTCTGGGGCTCGCATACCGCAGGCTGGGGAACGACCGCGCAGCACTTCAAGTCGCTGTCGAGGCGCTTCTCGGCAAGAAGGCCGTGGATGCGCTCTCGCCCAAGGGAATCACATCCGAGGGGGACACCGTGGCCGGGCTCGAGGAGTCCGCCATGAGGCACCCTGTCAACTTTCCACTCTTGATCCTCATTTCCGAACTCGAAGAGGTGATGCCTGACCGCAAGAGCTCAGAGCTCTTGCAACTCGTTGCCATCGCCCGAGACCTCGTCTCTCCCCATGAATCCTGGACGGGTGATGTGCCGGTCTCCGCTTCCATCCCCGAAGGTTCCCTCTTCGAGTTCGCTTCTTCCACCACCGCCAAACTGGTGGCGGCGCGGTCTGGTTCCGGAGAACCTGACATTGCTCTTCCACGCATCCTTGCAGGCGCGATTCCCACCGCCTGGACATCCATCGACATGGGCGAGGGAAGACTCGGGTTTGCCCTCGCACTGGCCCATGATCGGGGAGGTCCGGACGTCGTCCTGTTCGACCCCGAGGACTTCGATGCCCAGACGTTGCCGCTTTGGCGGCAGCCCCTGGATTGGGTCGCCAAGGATCTGGCTGCTTCGGCCAAATCTCCTCCCGCTCTCGTCGTGGCCCAGGACGGCGGTCCGATCGTCCTATTCGAAGGGGAAGTCGGTCCCGGCGGCTACAGCGGTCGCCTGATGAGAAAGGACTGGAACGACCAGGTGAAGGCCGATGCCGTTCTGTTCACGGATTTGGATGGTGACGGGGATGACGACCTCGTGCTCGTCGAACCCCGTTCGTATCGGGAGGTCCTGTCCGCTCGGGTGAAGCGCGCCGGCGACCGCCGATCCTCCATCCGTTTTTGGTGTCGGGGCGAGGGGGGAGCGTTCACTGACGTCACCTCGGATTGGCTGAAGGAATCGCCGGTGGTCGCAGCGGACAAGATCGAGATCTGCACCGTAGGCGACCATCGTGCACTCCGTGTCGTGGCTGCCCAAAAGGATTGGCGTCCCGGGACTCGCGATCTGCTGCTCGTGCAGACGGGAAAGGTCTGGCGCCCCTACACGCTGGAGCCGTGAGCTTTTCTCTCCTCACTCATTGGCACGGGCGATGACGATGAGACTTCCATTCACGCTCACTCCGAAGCGCCGGGCGGATGCGTCGATCGTGAGAAACGCCTCCGACCCGAGGAGGTCCGGGTCGACGCCGAGGACCTCCTCGGGAAGCCACTCGGGAGGGCGGTGATCCATCGGCTGATGGACGCGAGCTTCGTCGGGTCTCATTCCCGCGACTTCCAGCTCGTCCACGATCGCGGGTAGATCCAAGTTGAGGTGGTGGCACCGACCGCGTTTGCGCTCTTCGTTCTTCAGCCATGCGTCGAACTCCTTGGCCACCCGTCCTGGCGGAAGGGATTCTGGAAAGCAGGGCTCGGCGACGACGATGCCGCGTCGAGCCACGCGGGCGGCCTGAGCGAGCGCCTCCCGCGTGCCGGGGAGATGGTGCAAGACGTGGCGTAGCACGACCCAGTCGAATTCGTCCTCCGAGAAGGGGAGGTCTTCCGCCTCGCCGTGGACGGCTGCGAGTCCTTCGGCTTCGAGGGCTTCGGCTTTCTTGCTGTCGGCCTCGAGGCCCGTCGCCGGAATTGCCTGTGCCGCCAACTCTCGAACGAGGAAGCCGTTCCCGCAACCCACGTCGAGGACGCTATGAGGCTGCAGGCGGAGGAGCTCGTCTAGGAACCCCTCCAAGAGACGGGCGCGGTGCCGAAGGACATGGTCGCTAGGCGGGATGTCTATGGGGGGCATGGCAAGTCCTCGATGTCCAAGAGCCGGTCCTTCTCGACCTCGACGCGTACGAGACCGAACTCGTTCGCGTGCTTCTTCATCCGGCGGAAGAGCTCCTTGTTGCGGCTCTTGACGAGGCGCATCCGCTCCAAGCCCCGTGCGCTGCAGAAGCAGACACGTGCCTCCTTGTTTCCGAGGTCGGGACGCCCGAGCATCCGTGCGACGTTTTCGGCCGGGAACGTGGGACGATCGGGAAACGCGTCGCGGCGGCCCAGGACGAGGACGTGGTAGGGAAGGGAGCGGAGATCGAGCCCCAACCGCCGGCCGAGTCGCATCCAATCCGAGGATTGGAAGATCTCCGCAGGCGGCGTCGCGAAGAAATGGCACCAGTCGGACGCGTTCTCGAGGGCGGCGCACGGACCCTGGTGCGGGCAGGGGTGGAGCACCACGAACTCGTCGCGCAAGAGATCTCGGATCGCGGAAAGCCGTCGCGCAACGGCCTTCGAGCCGGGTTCGACCCAAATGACCGTGCGACTGGTTCGCACGCGTGCGATGAGGGCGACCTCGTCGCATGGGCTCATCTCACCCAAAACGTGGCTGATGAGGAGCGGATCGGCTTCGATGCCGGGGAATTCCGCGAGCCTCGCAATTTCGACGTCGGGGTGCTCGGCTTCCAGTCGTTGCGCGGCGAAATCCATGGAAGCGTTGGAGCGATCGTGGAGAAACACCCGTTCGCATCCGGGGAAATGGGCCACGAGGCGGCGGGATGCAATGGCCGTGCCGCAACCCCAGTCGACCGCTTGTGTGGGGGCGAACCCGGACAACTCCCGCCGGACGGCATCCAAGACCGCGTCCCATTTCCAACCGATGCGCTGTGCGAAGACCGCATCGTAGGCTCTGAGGTCTCGGACGTCCCTCCAGTAGTCCGCAACCCCCTCCTCGGCCGTTTCGCACCTCAGGAAACGGTCCCTTAGCCGCTGCAGTCGGCGCAGCTCGTCGAACTCTTCCAAGGCCATGGCCCCAGGCTAACGCTCCTCGCTCCGGGTTTCGCGTTCTGGGGGCGCGCGGCGGACTCGTCCGTGGTGTTTCAGGCCGCGTGCTCGCCCACGGCGGCAAGACGGACGAAATCCATGCTCGAAAGCATGCCGACGGGGCGCCCGAGCCCATCCACGACGACGGCCCGGTGGACGCCGGCATTCAGCAGGGCCCGCGCCGCCTCGCGTGCGTCCAATTCCTTGGGGACTTTGACCACCTTGCGGAGCATGGCCTTCTCGACCGGCATGCACTCCCATGGCCGCTTCTTGCAGACGACGTTCACGGGAGAATGCCATTCCGTGTCGATACGAACAGTCTCGTGCTGGCCCTCATGGATGTAGTGCATGATCTGACCCATTGACACGATGCCGACAAGATGTCCGCCATCGTCGATCACGGGGAGCCCGCCGACACGGTGTTCCTGCATGAGGTCGACGGCTTCCATCAGCGTCTGATCGGGCCGCACCGTCACAAGTTTCTGTGGTGTGATGAGATCCGTGACTTTCATGGCGCACCTCCTTTCGCTGATTCCGGGTGACACGATGCAATCATCGTGCCGAGATGGGGTCCCACCCTGTATGATGTCGGCCATGGACCGCATGACGTGGAATCCCGCCCAGCCTATCGATGAGGCTGCAAGGCGTGTGCTCTTGGAATGGTTGGCCGCCCTCGAGGCCGTCCTCGACGAGGGAGATGACAGGGGGCGGCGACTCGAGACTCTGAGGGGACTCTCGGTCTGGATGGATGCCTTCCGCAGGCCCCTGGGCCCCGCGGGCCGAAGTGAACATCGCAAGGCGGTTCGTAGGCTCGTCGCCCAACTGGAGGATCGCGAAGCGTTTTCGGAGGCGCTCGAGGTCCTGGAAACGGCGCCGACCCACTTCAGTCCTCGCAAGAGACGATCCCTCGAACAGGCGACCAAGAGTCTCAGGCTCGCCTTCGAGGCCGAGGAGGGCCCGGCGGCGCTGGCGGTCGATGGTGAGACGCGCTCTCTTCTCAAACGCCTGCGACGGCAGGCACGCCGCTGGGAGGCGGATCTGTTGCAGTCCGCCGAGTGTGACGGGCTGGGGCCTCGTCTCGCTGAACTTCTCGACGAAGCCGGAGAGCAACTGATGGCTCGCCTGGAGGAAGCTCGCGACCGCCCTCAGCCAGAGGTGGCGTCTGCCGTGTTCGAGGGCTTGAACCGGGTCATGGCCCTGGCTCGGCCAGCAGCCGAGCATGCTCCTTCGCTCCGGGGTCTCATGGAATCGCTGAGCGATCTGCGCTCTCTTCTTCAGCCCTGGCTGGCTCTCGTCAGGAGTGGGGCGGTGCTCGAGCGCATGGTCATGACGGATGATCAGCGCCCCACGGCCTCTCTCAGCGTCGCGGGAAAGACGGCGCTCCAAGCCTTCATCGAGGTCTGCTCCCGCAACGCCGAGGGCGCGGGTGACAAGTTTGCGTCCTCGTGGTCGGACTCCAGGATGCAGGATCTTCGGGCACGCATCGCGGATGTCGCGGCGTCCTTGAACGACAGACCCCCTCCGGAAGCCACGGAACGGATCTATCCCCTGAAGCGGATGCCGCGTCTGCCCGAATGCTTCACAATGTGTGAAGTCCACGAAGGATGGATCGACGGCGAGAAGATTCACGAACACATCCGTTCGGAAAGGGAGGCGGACGGCCCCCGCCGATTCTACCGCCGATTGGCTCTCGGGACGGGAACACCTGCCGTCTCGGTGGAAGAGACGATTCCCGAAGATCTCTTTCGCACGCTGTGGGACTACGTCGGCTCGGCCGGCGTGAAGCGCCGTTGCTACAAGGTCGAGGAGGGTGCTCTCACCTGGGAGATCGACGAGTACCTGGACCGCCCCCTGATCTTGGCCCGCGTCCTTCTGCCCCCAGGCGTCGACGAACCCCCGCTCCCCCCCTGGCTCGAGCGCCATCTCGAACGCGAGCGCAGAGCCGTGGAGTCCCCCGCATGACCCGTGTCCCTCGCAGCGCCCCCTTGACGCTTTGAGATCTGCGGCCTCTACTCGTTCCATGCAACGTAGAGATTTTCTCCAGTCGGCGGCGACGGGCGCTTTCGCCCTCGCCGCCTGGAACGACGCCCTCCAAGACATGGAGGACCCCCGCCAGCGTCTCCTCAGCGAGGGACCGGTGAAGTTGACCCGGGATGGGCTCGACCTCGAGCCCAAGGAGTACGCCTGGCTCCTGGGAGAGTTGGCCAAGCACCCCAGCATGAAGGAAGACAGCTACTCCCGAGGTGGGGTCGTGGCCGCTCTCGAAGAGGCCTTCGCGCAAGCGGTGGGCAAGCCGCGCGCTGTTTTCTTCCCCACCGGAACCCTTGCGAACCACGTGGCGATCCGTCGCCTCTGCGCGGGGAGGGGGCGCAGGGTCGTCGTGCCTGCGGAAAGCCATCTCTTCAACGATTGCGGAGATTGCTGCCAGACTCTGAGTGGTCTCCACCTCATCCCGGTCGACCCGGGCAGCCCCACCGTCACGGCGGCGGCACTCAAGGAAGTCGCCCGGCGCACGGC
>DRQF01000276.1 GCA_011369445.1 Planctomycetota bacterium
CGTGTTTCGCGAGCTCCCGCTCGAGGCTTTCCAGGAAGAAGCCCACGTCCGTCACGAGGCCGAGGGCTTGGTGGGTGCCTCGGTTCGCGAGCTTGGTGGGGATGGATTCCAGCATGTCGACGCAGACGGTGCGAACCCGCGCCGGAAGCAGGTTCCCCACGGCGATGCCGTGGAGAGCGGAGGCCAGGATGAGGCATGTGCCCGCACCTTCAAGGGCTTCGATGTAGGCCTCTTGGGCGTCCCGAATGTCGGTGATCACGTCACGAAGGGGGCCGTCGTCCCGAATCGATCCCGCCAAGACGAATGGGGTCCTTGTTCGCACGCACTCGTACATGACGCCGGACTGGACGACGCCCGTCTGCACGGCCTTGGCGATTCCACCCGCGCGATTGACGGTGTTGATGGCGAAGAGGTGGTTGCGGCTTCCGCCTTCGACGGCGCGACCGCTCATCTGGCAGATGCCTAGGCTGGTCTTGAGAATCGATTTCTCGAGATCGTGGACGGCGAAAGCGTTGCCCGTGAGGAGCACGTCGATCCAACCGTCGCGAACGAGACGAGCGAGCGCCTGGTCGCCTCCGGAATGGATCACGGCCGGTCCCGTGACCAGGACGATCTTAGAGCCCTCCTCTCTCGACTTTCGCATGGACTCGGCGCAGCCTCGTATGGCGACCGACTTGTTCACCTCGGCCGAGACCTCGTTGCTCATGAAACCGAAGACGGAGTACTTGCGTTCCCTCTCCGGTGGACGAACGCGGATACCGCCGCCTCGAAGCGCCACTGGTTCGTCCTTCTTCACGGCTCTTTGCTTCACGCAGAGGGGGCGGCCTTCCCTGAGCACGATGGCCGCGTCCATCTTCTGGGCTGCCACGGGGAGCCACGTCCCCGCGACACGGATCGACGTGTCGAAATTCGTCGTCGAGTAGAAGTCGTCCGGAAGGATGCCATCCGCTTCCGCGGCCTCGAATTGGGCGTCCTCGATGCGGGTCGATGCGCCCAAGTAGCTGAGTCCCTCAAGGATGGCATCCAACTCCTCGGCGGACTTGGATCGTACCGACAGCCGCGCCGTCGAGGGCTCCTCGTTGGTTTGGCCCACGTGGAAATCCAGGATTTCGAACTGACCGCCGCCCTCGACGATGCGGGCGAAAACCCTTCTCAGGATGTCCGAGTCGATGATGTGGCCTTCAAGCGTGATGGTTTCTTCGAGCATGGGGCCATGATGCCACAGACGGGTTTGGGACGGAAACGTCGCCGGCTACAATCCCCCTCCATCCCCGTCGCCGGGGCCTGAAAGGAGTTGAACGCGATGAAAGCTGTCTGGGTTTCCGCTCACGGCGGGCCGAACGTCCTCGAAGTGGTGGATCGTCCCCGTCCAGAACCCGGACCCGGAGAAGTCCGCGTTCGCGTTCGCGCGGCGGCCTTGAATCATCTGGATCTCTGGGTGCGCAGAGGGGTGGAGGGGCATCGATTTCCTCTTCCCTTGATCACGGGCTGTGACGGAGCGGGAGAGGTGGACGCCCTCGGTGAGGGAGTTCTTGCGATCCGGGAGGGGCAGCGCGTCGCCATCGCCCCGGGGATTTCCTGCGGCGTCTGCACGGCGTGCTGCTCCGGACGGCAGAATCTCTGCCGATTCTATGGGATCTTCGGGGAGACGCGGGACGGAACGGATGCTGAGTGGATCTGTATTCCCGAGCAAAATGCCCTACCGATGCCGGACGACATGAGCTTCGTCGACGCGGCCGCCACGCCATTGGTATTCCTCACGGCTTGGCACATGCTGAAGAATCGGTGCGCGCTCCAGCCGGGGGAGACGGTCCTGGTTCATGCCGCGGGTTCCGGGGTCTCCATGGCCGCCATCCAGATCGCGCGCCTGTTGGGCGCCCGCGTCTTCGCCACGGCCAGCCGTCCGGAGAAGTTGGAGAAGGCCTTGGAACTCGGCGCGGAGATGGCCATCAACTACGCCGAGAAGGATTTCACTCGCGCCGTTCGCGACGTCACGTCCAAGCGCGGCGTGGACGTCGTCGTGGATCACGTGGGGGCCGAGAACATCTCGAAGAGTCTCCGGTGTCTGGCGAAAGGGGGACGGGTCGTCACCTGCGGGGCGACGGCAGGGCCTAAGCTGGAGTCGGACCTCCGGCTCATCTTCTTCAAGAGTCTTTCTCTTCTGGGCTCAACCATGGGCGGTCTGGGAGATATGCGGGATGTCTGGGACCTCGTTGCCGCCGGTCGCATGCACCCCGTGGTTGCGGAGGTCATGCCCTTGGAAGAGGTGCGCCGCGCCCATGAGCTCCTCGAGAGCCGCGCGGTTTTCGGAAAGGTCGTACTCGAGACATGAATACCTACGAGACCCTGATCGTCGAGAAGCAGGAGACCTGGGCCGAGATCACGGTGAATCGGCCGGAGGTCCTGAACGCCATCAATCTCCAGGTCGTGAAGGACCTGAGCGCTGCACTGGATGCCTTGGCCGGTGATGAGGACGTGCGCGGATTGATCCTGAAGGGGGCGGGCGACAAGGCCTTCGTGGCGGGGGCCGACATCGGGGAACTCGTGAAGCGCACGCGGGAAGACGCTCTTCTCGCCATCAATGCGGGCGCTTTCCAAAAAATCGAGGACTTTCCCTGGCCCACGATCGCTGTCATCAAGGGGTACGCGCTGGGGGGCGGCTGCGAACTTTCCCTCGCCTGTGACATTCGGCTGGGAGCCCCGTCCGCACAGATGGGACAGCCGGAGGTCGGGCTCGGCATCATCCCCGGCGCCGGAGCCCCTCATCGACTCACGCGCCAGGTCGGCCCTGGCATGGCCCGCGAACTCATCTACACCGGGAAGATCATCGACGCCGAGGAAGCTCTGCGCATCGGGCTTCTCAACCACGTTCATCCCGAGGATGAGGTCTTGGAAGCTGCGCGCGAGATGATGCGCACCATTTCCAAGAAGAGTCCGGGCGCCGTGCGCGTCGCCAAACTCGCTCTCAACGCCGCAGTGAACACGGTCGACCGTCGGAGCCAGTACATCGAGATCCTCGGGCAAGGGCTGCTCTTCGACGCCGAGGACCAGAAATCCCGCATGACCCGGTTCCTCGAGCGCAAGAAGAAGCGAGAGCAGAAATGAGCGACGACTTGCCGGGGCAGGGCGCCATCGATGTCCACGTGCACATTCAGCCGTGGGAGATGATGAAGCCGTGGGCCCACGAGACCATCACTCGCGGCAGGAATGACCATGAACTCATCAAGGCCTGCATGGCCTCCCCGCATGCGCTGGCGGAGCACCTGGACCGAGAGGGCATCGAGAAGGTGGCTCTCATCAACTATGTGGCCCCCGACATCATGGGTTTCTTGCCCGACGTCAACGACTGGGCGGCGCGCTATCGAGATGAGGCGAAAGGCCGCGTGATCGGCTTCGGTGGGATCGACCCCGCGGCGACGCCCGACATGCGATCGGAAATGAAACGCCTCTTCGAGGATCTCCGTCTGGATGCCCTCAAGATCCACCCGCCCCACCAGGACCTGGCGCCCAATGCCTATCGTCACGGGAACAAGGATCTGGAGATCGTCTATCGCATGCTCTCGGACTATGGCCGCCCGATCATGTTCCACACGGGCACATCCATCTTTCCGGGGGCTCGGAGCCTGCTGGGCGATCCGATGCTGGTGGACGACGTCGCCGTCGACTTTCCGGATCTGAAGATCATCCTCGCGCACGGTGGCCGTCCCTTGTGGATGGCCGAGGCGTTTTTCCTCTTACGCCGGCATCCGAACGTCTTCATGGACATCAGCGGGATTCCTCCCAAGAAGCTCCTCGAGTATTTTCCGCGGTTGGAGGAGATCGGGGACAAGGTGATGTTCGGCACCGATTGGCCCTCGCCGGGCGTCAAGTCCATGCGCAAGAATCTGGACGACTTCAACGACCTGAACCTCAGTGAACGAGTCAAACAAAACGTGCGCCGCGGTACGGCGCATCGAGTCTTCGGATTGAAAGAGAACGAATGATGACGACGAACGTGGACAGTGTGAAGAGAATCACCGTCATTGGATCGGGAACGATGGGGTTGGGCATAGCCCAGGTTGCGGCCATGGGAGGGTTCAACTGCGTCCTCTACGACATCGCCGAGGAAGCCGTAGCGCGAGCCATGCAACGCATCGATAAGAACCTGGATAAAGGCGTCTCCTTGGGCAAGGTGGAGCGTGGCGCCGCCGAGGCCGCACTGTCGCGCCTGGCGACGAGTACGGATCTCGAGGACGCGTTGAGAGATTCCGATTTCATGATCGAGGCCGTGCCGGAGAAGCTGGATCTCAAAAGAAGCATCTTCGCCAGGGCCGACGAGATCATGAAGCCCGAGGCGATTCTCGCGACGAATACGTCCGGTCTTTCCATCACGGACATCGGCGCGTCCACGGGCAGACCGGACCGAGTGATCGGGATGCATTTCTTCAACCCGGTTCACATCATGAAGCTCGTCGAGATCGTTCGATCGAAGGCGACGTCCGACGAGACCTTCCGTCTGACCGAGGCCGTCTCGCACCGCATGGGCAAGGAGACCGTCGAGGTCAATGAGTCCGCGGGTTTCGTCACGAGTCGCGTCAACGCGCTCATCGGAAACGAGGCTTTTCGAATGTGGGAGGCCGGAGTCGCGTCGCCCGAGGACATCGATAAGGCTTTGAAGCTGGGTTTGAATCACCCGATGGGGCCTTTTGAGTTGGTGGATCTCGTGGGACTCGACGTCCGAGCGGCCAGTCTCGGGAACCTCCATGAACATCTCGGTGAGACCTACAAACCCTGCCAGATCATTCTCGATCTGGTTGCGGCGGGACGACTTGGGCGAAAAGTGGGGCATGGTGTCTATCGTTACGACGACGAAGGACGGCGTATCCCCGGTTCGAGCTCGCTGCCCGCATGATCACCCGGGGCGACGGAAGCTTCGATGGGGCGGGGTGAGCGATCTTGCGGATTGCATTCTCATTCGGGGGTCGAGAGCGTAAAGCCGGCGGCCGCGCAATCACGATGAAATCATTGTGAGGTCCGATTTAGGCAGCCAGAGGCCGTAGAATGCAAGAATACGACGACCGCAAACCCAAAGCCATTCGATTCTTCGAAGCCGCGTACCGAGCGCAGATGGAGGGCGATCTCCAGCTCGCCGACGAGTACTACCGGCACAGCGTCGCTCTTTATCCCACCGCCGAAGCGTTCACCTTCTACGGGTGGTGTCGATCTTTTCGACAGGAGTGGGACGAGGCGATCGAGCTCTGCCGTGACGCGATCGAAATCGATCCGGAATACGGCAACCCTTACAATGACATCGGTGCGTATCTCATCCAGAAGGGGGAGCTCGAGGAAGCCGTCCCCTGGTTGGAGCGAGCACTGAAAGCCGAGCGCTACGCCTGCCCATTTTTTGCTTACTACAATCTGGGGCAGGTCTACGAAGAGCTGGGAGACTTCGAGTCGGCGGAGGAAAACTACCGACTCGCTCTGGAGGAGAACCCGGACTACACGCTGGCGAGAGTATCACTCTCGCGGGTGCTGAGCCGAAGTTCCGAATCCTGACCCCGGCAGAGTTGGAACGAAAAAAGAGCCCTGGGCGGTTGCCCGCCCGGGCTCTTACCTTCCCCAACCGTTCCCTCTAGTTGCCCACCAATTCGAGTTCGGCCAAGCACGCTTCGACTTTCGTCAGCGTGCCTCGCGTGACTCCGTCGCGTCCGTTGACCGTGATCAGCCGCGCGGAGCATCGCTCTTCGGCCAGGCGCATCAAGTCGCGTGGCGAAGGCGTGTGATCGATCCAAAGAAATGGCTTGCCAAATTCGATCCCGGAGACCTTGCCCAGCCCCTTCCTCCAGGGTGCGATACTGAACTTCGCCTCGAGAAGTCTGGCCACCTCGAGAGAGGCGACCGTCGACAGCCTGGTCAGGAAGACCGGGTTGAAGCGTTCCACCAGCTCCGAGATGAACTCCTTCGCGAAGGGAGCCAGTCGGAAGTTCGATCCCTCTTGAAGCACGAGCGTTCCCACGATGCCGATGTAGAGATTCGGAAGCGTGCTTTGCAGTATGATCGGCTCACCGGCTTTGGGTGTGTCCATGATTGATCCGGCTTGCGGATTCGAGTGGCGCGTTCTCTTTCCCATGCTGGCTCCTGTTCTTCTCGAGCGTTCCCTTGCATGATTATTCGGCAGATGGACCGCGAGACTTGAGAAGTCTGGCCAGGATTCGGCTGGAAGTCGGCTTGGATCTATCGGTTTCGGTCGTAGACCAGGCGGCGGAGCGGGAGGATGCTGCGGGCGAACATGCTCAAGAAGATGAGCTGCGGGGCTAGGAACGCCAGCGCGAAGAGGACGTAGGCGCTTTCTGCCGTCCTCGCGTGGGAGATGACATGAACGCCCATCAGCTCCAGTGCGATGGGGAGAGCCGTCCAGAGCAAAAGGAAGGACACCAGCCATCGGGGTGGGCCCGTGACCCGGTCACTGTCCGAGTCGGGGCGCCGTAGGGCGTGGGCGAGCTTGCTATAGAATCGCTTCAGGTGGGCGGTCTCGAGCAGTAGCCAGAAGGCGACGACGATCGAGAAATGGACGCAGGTCAGAGCAAGGGCTGCGCCTCGACTGAGACGCTCCTCCGTGAAGAAAAACCCCAAGTGCTTGAGAGACCAGATGATTGCGAGGATGGAGAGAGCATCGATGAGAAGGAAGAGCTTCGGGCCCAGATGATGGCGGGGTGTCGGCGCGTCTCCTGGGCGACCCCGTTGTTTGCGGTTCGCCCGGAGTTCACGGAACTCTTCCTTGGCCACGATGCGCACATACGTGTCGTGAAGGCGATGACTCAGCCAGAGAGTCAGCACACAAAAAGAGAACAACACGATCGAAAACATGCGGGTTTGAGTCCAACCTCTTCTTGACCTTGGGTGACCTACTTCATCTATAGAATGCCCCGAATAGCGAAAAACATACAACAATCTCGGATTTTTTGGTCAGCTGGGGGTCCGCGGGATCTTCTTCCACGGGTTCTCCACAGGCGTATCCCACGCCGCTGGACGGGCTTGCCCCGCGTCCCGTATCATTCGTTCATGGCGACGCCGGAGGAGAAAGATTGAGCAGGTTTCTCACGGACCGTATTGCTCTGATCACGGGATCCGGCCGCGGAATCGGGCGATCCATCGCTTTGGAGCTGTCACGCGCCGGGGCGTTCGTCGTTCTTGTGGGCCGCAACGCAGGGCGTCTCGAGCGGGTCCGGGAGGAGGTCTTGGCCGAAGGAGGGAGGGCTGAGTTCTCGACATTCGATCTCTTCCAGTTGGGGCGAATACCCGAGTTCCTCGAGGATGTGGAAAGTCGGTGGGGAGCTGTGGACATCCTCGTCAACAACGCCGGCATGGCGCCGACGGCTCCGCTCGCAACGACGAGCGACGACCTTTGGGAGCAGTGTTTCCGTCTGAATCTGTTGGCTCCTGAGGCCCTGAGTCACGGCCTCTTGGGCGGGATGACGGCGCGGGGGTTCGGGCGGATCGTTCATGTCGCGAGCACGGCTGGCCTACGCGGTTACCGGTTCACGTCGGCCTACTGCGCTTCGAAGCATGGACTGGTGGGACTGACCAAGGTTCAGGCGGCGGAGATACGCCGACCCGACGTCACCGTGAATGCTGTCTGCCCGGGTTTCGTGGACACGGATTTGACGCGGGAGGCGGTTCAGAGGATCGTCGCGGCGACGGGGAGATCCGCGGATGAGGCGCGGTCGCTCTTGGCGGCGGAAAACCCGATCGGTCGCCTTCTCGCTCCGCAAGAGGTGGCCGCTGCCGTGGCTTTCCTCTGCCGGCCGGGGAGCAGTAGTCTCAATGGTGTGGTTCTGCCACTTGGGGGTCCCATCGGACACGATTGACGCGAGGAGGAAATCTTGCCGGAACCGATCTATGACTCGTTTCGATTCCATGTCGAGGGTGGTGTGGCCCGCATTCGCCTCGATCGGCCCGATCGATTGAACGCTCTCACGTTCCAGGTCTATCGGGAGCTCACCGATTGCTTTTACGACTTGCGGAGTCGGGAAGACGTGCGGTGCGTGCACATCACGGGGTCCGGCCGAGCCTTCTGTTCCGGCGGCGACGTCGAGGACATCATCGGCGATCTCGTGAATCGCGAGATGAAAGACGTCCTCGACTTCACCCGCATGACGGGGGAGCTCATCCAGAACATGCGGGAGTTGGATCGCCCCATCGTGGCCTCTTTGCCCGGCGTGGCCGCGGGGGCCGGGGCCGTGATCGCTCTTGCTTCCGACTTTCGAATCTTCTCCGAGAAGGCGAAGATCCAGTTCCTCTTCGTCAAGGTCGGGCTGACTGGTGCCGACATGGGGGCGGCATTCCTCCTGCCGCGCATCATCGGGCAGGCTCGCGCCACCGAAATCCTCATGTTGGGCGAGGCCATCCCTGCCGAGCAGGCGCTCGCCTGGGGTCTCGCGAATGAGGTGGTGGACACCGACGAACTCGAGGCGGCCACGGATCGCTGGATCAAGAAGCTCGTGTCCGGTCCGCCCTTCGCGCTCCGGTTGACCAAGCGCATGTTGAACGCGGAGTGGACGATGGACTTGGCTGCCGCCATCGAGGCCGAGGCCCAGGCCCAGGCCCTCATGTTGATGGGACACGACCACCGGGAGTTTCTCGCGGCCTGGCGGGAGAAACGGTCGCCCGAATTCGAGGGACGGTGATGCAGTTCGAGCCCACCGACGAAGAGCTGACGTTTCAGGAGAAGGCCCGCCAAGTCGCCGCGGACGTTCTCCTTCCGGTCGCTCGGGCAGCCGACGCGGAGCGGAGGTTCGACCGAGATGTCGTCGAGGCCTTGGGGCGAGCAGGACTCTTGGGCGGGCCCATCGATGAGGCTTACGGCGGCGAGGGCCTCGGACACAGGGCGCAGGTTCTGGCCCACGAGGAGTTGGGCGCCGTGGACACCTCCGTGCGCGGGTTCGTAGCGGTCCAAACGGGGCTCGTGGCGTCCTGCATCCAGGACTGGGGGACCGAGGAGCAGAAAGCGGAGTACCTTCCGCCAATTTGCCGCGCCGAAATCATTGGCTGCTACGGTCTCACGGAGCCCGGGGCCGGCAGCGACGTCGCGGGCATGGCGACCCGCGCCGTCCGCGACGGCAACGACTGGATCCTCGACGGCGAGAAGGTCTGGATCACCAACGGGAACGTTGCGGATCTCTGTCTCGTTTTTGCGAAGACCAATCCCGCCGCGGGGTCCCGGGGATTGACTTGTTTTCTCGTGCCCACGACGAGCCCCGGGTTTCGGGCCGAGCCCATGACGGACCCGGAACTCGGGCACCGCGGGGCGGATCACGCTCGTCTGCACTTCGAAGGGCTTCGCATCCCCGATACCGCGCGTCTCGGCCCGGAGGGAAGCGGATTCAAGGTGGCGATGACCGCGCTGGACCACGGACGCTTGGGCGTGGCCGCGGGGGCCGTGGGGCTTCATCGTGGCTGTTTCGAGGCCAGCCTCGACTTCGCACGCAGGCGTCGCCAGTTCGGCCGGCGCATCGGCGACTTCCAGATGGTGCAGGCGACCCTGGCGGACATGCATGCGGCGCTCGAGGCGTCTCGTCTTCTCACCTGGCAAGCAGCGACCCTGAAGGATGAGGGAAAACCCTGCACCCTCGCGGTCAGCCGGGCCAAGCTCTTCGCCACCGAGAACGCCAGCAAGGCTGCCCACGATGCCGTCCTGCTTCACGGAGGTCGGGGTTACAACAACGCCTATCCGGTCGAACGGCTCTATCGCGATGCGCTGGGCCTCGAGATCTACGAGGGGACTTCGAACATCCAAAGGATCATCATTGCCCGTCATCTGCTGGGTAGGGACGAGGGAGAGGAATTGACCGATGTCTGACCGTCGTTATTGGAACCCCAAGTGGGAGTGCGCACCCAAGAGCGACCTGCGTGCACTTCAGCTGGAAAAGCTCCGGCGCAGTGTGGCGTGGGCCGTGGCGAAGAGCCCCTTCCATCGCAGACTCTATGAGGAGGCCGGAGTTGGCGTCGACGACTTGAAGACTTTGGACGACATCCGGCGGCTTCCCTTCATGACGCGCGAGGACTGGATGGCGAGTCAGGCCGAAAAACCGTTCTTCGGCGATGTTCTCACCGCATCCCGCGAGCACGCCATCCGCTACCATCTCACCAGCGGCACATCCGGACGTCAGCCCTTGCGCGTGCTGGACGGCGGGAAGGACTGGCAGTGGATCTCGGAGTGCTGGGCCTATGGGTTTTGGGGTTTCGGCGTGCGTCCGGAAGACACCGTCTTCTTCGCCTTCAGCTACGGGAGCTTCATCGGTTTTTGGGGTGCCCACTACTGCTGCGAGAAGATCGGCGCGTTGACCATCCCGTCCGGTAACATGACCACAGAGAACCGTGTGCGGCAACTGGTGGAAATGGAGGCGACGACGGTGTGCGCGACACCCACGTATGCGATTCGCCTGGCTTTGGAGGCGGAAAAACAGGGCTTGGATCTGCCGGGTTCCTCCGTGAACAAGCTGATCGTTTCCGGCGAGCCCGCGGGTTCGATTCCAGCCATGAAGCGGCTCCTCGAGGAGAAATGGGGCGCCAAGTGCGCCGACACCGCCGGAATGACGGAGCTGGGGACGATCATGATGTTCGAGTGCGCCGAGCAGCCCGGAGGCGCCCACATCATCGAGGATCACTTCATCGAGGAAGTCCTGGACCCGGAGACGGATGACCCCGTCAGCTATGGCGAGATGGGGGAGAGGGTCGTGACGTCCTTTGGCCGGGGCATGATTCCCGTGATCCGGTATCGCACGAAGGATCTCGTGGTGAAGGTGCCCCACGATCACTGCTCTTGCGGGCGCACCTTCGACATCTTTGAGGGCGGCATCCAGGGGCGCGTCGACGATATGCTTCTGATTCGGGGCACGAACGTCTATCCCCGGGCGGTCGAAGCGATCGTGAGGGAGTACGACGAGGTCGACGAGTTTCAGATCGTGGCCTGGCGCCGCGAGGACGCCATCGACGAACTCACCGTGAAGGTGGAATTCGTGGCGGGCTTCACCGGCGATCGATCGGGCACCCTCTCGACCCTTGCCGCGGACCTCAAACGAAACCACGAGGGTTTGCGCATCAACGTGGAGGAGGCGGCCGAGGGCAGCCTTCCCCGTTTCGAACTGAAAGCCAAACGCCTCATCGACCGGAGGAATCAAGGATGAGCGACCAACCCACCGATCTGTTGGGCCGACCCGTGAATGCCGAAGAGGCGGAGCTCCTCGAGCTCTACGGACGCATCAAGGCGCTTGCGAGCGCGGAGGGCCTCGCCCCCTGCGTCGAGAAGAACCTCCACTTCGCGGCCTGCGCCCTCGCCCAGGCCGCCACCGACCTCGGCCTCGCGTTCGAGCACTTCTAGCCCCCCTCACCACTGCGCGCTGCCGCCCCCGAGGAGTGTCCCTCCGGGCTGGCGACGGGGCTTCGATGCGCCATGGAGTCCGGCACTTCCATTCGGGGCTGACCAGCCACGCGGACTCTTCCAGCTGGGCCCCATTTCGTCCACGAACGTGGTTTTCCGCACCCGACACCATGCCCAGGACGGCCGAAACGTTTTTTGTTTCTTGTTGACACGAGGTTCGGCTGTGGCGTAATGTCGCGGCAGAAGATCAACAAATAACCAGTTCCCAAGGAGGAAAAGGAGTATGAAACAGGTGCAATTCACCAGAAACTGCAAGACGTGCCTTCTTTCAGTCGTCGTAAGTGCTTTGTTGGTGGGGGGGGTAACGTCCTTTTCGGTCAGGTCTGCAGTATCCCGGGGGCTCTCTTCGTCGACGATGGGTTCCGGAGCAACCCCTACAATGGGCTTTGCTGCTTCCCGGTGACCAACCCGATGATTCAGGCCTTCGGGCCGGTCACCGTCAATGCGGAGTTCGGCGTGGTGGACCAATGCAACACGGTGCAGAAATACCCCATCGCGCTCACTGTTGGGGCCCTCACGCCTATGGGTACGGGCTGCGACCGGTTTGAGGCCCAACTTTCTACCAGCGCGAACGGCGTCCTCATTCCCTTCAATCAGAACACTTTGCTGGAACTCAAGTACGTTCGCACCTGGGTCGAGATCTCTTTCAGCACCAGCCAGCCCATCCGTCAGGTGTTCCGGTTTCTGATCAACGGCGACCTCACCTTTGACACCAGCCCGGGCGCCGTGTTTCCCGATTGCGTGCCCGTGATCGGTCCACCCTGGTTCCATGGTTTCATCGACTACGCTGTGCCCGCCAACGGCGGCCCGGTCACGATCATGATCGCCCTCAACCACGATCCCGGGTGTCTGGCCCATCTGAACAATCCGACGTACAACATGGAATCCATCCCTCCCGGAATCATGGGCCGCCACGACGAGAAGAGCTACCACTTCGTCGGTCCTGCACCGTTCACTTGGTTCGATCAATACCCGGGGCCGCCGAGCCCCCTCGACCTCGTGGTGACGGATGTCAAGGACGCGGTGCGCAGCGTGAACGACGTGGCTTTCCCCAACTGCATCGAGGAGGTTCCCATCGACGCCGTGGCGCTCCTTCCCAGTTTCGAGAATTGTCTTTGCACTTTCGGAACGGGGCAGAACATCTGGTATCATCAGGACTTGGCTGGCCAGGTGCGCTGCACGGACATTGGCCAACCGCTCACGAGCGCCTGGACATCCATCCCGAATCTCGCCCCGGAATTGCCCACGGGGTTCGCCCAGATGTTTCTGGGCGTGAGTGTGGCCACGGGACAGTATGGGTTCAAGCAGAGGATCTACTCGTCCGTCGGGTTCCTGGACTACGATGACATCTGTCCCAACACCCTCCTCAACGGATTCTCTCCTCCCGGATTCCGAATCGTTTGGGGAGCTACGACCTACAATGAGGGACCCTTGGTGGCGGTGTTGTTCGAGGATCTTTGCAATATCGACACCACTCCACCGATCCAGAACGAAGCCGAGTTCTTCACCCGGCTCCTGACGGATCTTGGGGACTCTTACATTGAGGACACGAGTGTTCCGAACCTATTCCACCCCAAATCCGGTGGGCGAGCCCGAACGGGAATCGTTTGGGAATTCGCCCAGTCCGCATCACAGTAAGGAGCGCAACATGGCTCAAAGACTCCTGAAGAAGATCTCACGCGTGGCGCTCCTTTTCGGTTGGCTGGCGGTGGCGGGACCGGGGCAGACCGTGCTCATCGTGCCGTCGGCGTCGTTCCCCACGATTCAGTCGGCGATCAATGCCGCGGCGCCGGGAGACGTGGTGCAGGTGGGGCCGGGGACCTATGTCGAGAATCTGGATCTTCTAGGCAAAGAGATCCAACTCATCGGCGCGGGGCCGGACCTCACCACCATCGATGGGAATCAGTCCGGCGCCGTCATCGTCTGCAAGAGCGATGAGGGACCGGGCACCCTCATCGAGGGCTTCACGATCACCAACGGTTCGGGATTCGTGGAGAC
>DRQF01000277.1 GCA_011369445.1 Planctomycetota bacterium
GAAATCCAGATCCTTGCCCCGCAGACGATGGGCCTTGAGATTGGGGCCCGTGGGGCCTTCTCGGCAGATGAAGCCTGCGTACAGCGTCGGAAGGCGGGCGGGGGGATCGGCGAGAACGATGGGCATGGGTTTCCTGTTGGGATCTCCCTTGAGAATCGAGGGTCGAATTATCAGGGACGACGCGGGGACCAGTCAAGAAGAAAACCGAGGAAGAGCAAGAGAGGGGTTCTGCGGAAAGCCTTGGGGTGCCCCCTGGTGAGGATCGCTGAGTTCTTCGGCGGACGACGACCTCGGCGGCATGTGGGAAAGGGGCGTTCGGGTTCGGCAGCGCCCGGGGTGGCGAGCACCCACTCACAGGCCCACCCAGGGATGTCAGCGGAGGCGGACGAGGGCGCGGCGGGTGGCGTCGTCGAGGAGTCCACGGGCGGTGAGGTCGTCCAGGAATCGTCGGCCGTCCTCGTAGTAGCCGGCGGTGGGGAGGATGCCGGGGGCGCGAGAGGACCAGTAGACGTTGAAGCCGTGCATGAGGGCCTCGCGGAGGTACTTCGCCATCATGGATGCGAGCGCGCACTCGGGGTGATGATCCTCCCCGTGGACGCGAAAGAAGATCTCGGCCGAGGAGCCCTTCCCCTGCACCCGGTAGCGGCTGATGCGCGCGGTTTCCTCGCAGACTTCCAGAGGCTGAAATGGAAAGGCGAAGGCGAGCTTCGAACCATAGCGCTTCCGCCCGCCCAAGCGGTCCACCGCGAAGACGTGCTCCACGTCGGGGGTCCAGGCCTCGTCGATGAGGTCCATCACCTCCTGGATCAGGGTCTCGTGCTTGTTTCCCGTCGCTCGGACAAGAACGTTGTAGGAGGACTCGGGCAGGACTCGGGCAGTCAGCCCCGTGAGACGCCGGGAGGACCCGAAGAGATCTCCCCCCTCAATCGCCCGCGCCGTCTCATCGACTTTCTCCGCGCTCGTCCACAAGGGGAGAAGCGTCGCGTCCAAATCCGCGTACCAGGGGAGTTCCGAGAAGGCCCCGCCGGGAGCGAGCGGCCGGACGAGCCGTCCGAGAGAGGTCCAGGGGCGGCCCAAGGAGGCCAGACATCCGAGTACCGCCCGCTCCAGTCGTTCCCGCCCGCCGGATCCGGCGAGAATACGCTTGGAATCCCCGATCCATGTCGGAGCGCGGGACCGAGCCGTCGCCTCCGAGCCCTCGCCCAGCACCTCGAAGTCGCTTCGCCCCACCACGAGCGGGCCCAGCAAGGGGCCATACCCGGCTTCGTCGATCCCATGGAATTCCCGTGCCATGGTTCAAGAATACCCGGCCAAGGTCCGATACCAAACGAGGAGGGAGGTCATGTCCAGGGACACGGACCTCGGTCTTCGAACGGTGGGCCCAAGCGGCCCCGATTCGGGAGGATTCGGACGGTGATCAAAGTCCTCGTTTGCCTGCACGACAAGGTTCTGACCGACGTCGTTCGCACCGCATTCAAACAGTTCCCGTCCATGAATGCCTTTCCCGTTCCCAGGTCGGATGTCCTCGAACTCGTCCGCGAGGGCGGCTACGACACCCTGGTGTTGGACATCGAAGAGCGCAACGACAACGACCTCGAACTCCTGAAGCGCATCCGCGAGATCGACACGACGATGCCCATCATGGGGCTCGTGGACGAAGGGCAAAAGGAACGGCTGAACAAGCTGAAGGTGGAACAGAACATCTTCACCCTCATCGCGCTTCCCCTCGACCCCTTCGAACTCGCTCGCCGTATCCATCGGCTTCGCGAAACCCTCGTGGACACGGGTTCCGTCAGCTAAGAGAGGCGACTCAGTCCCCGTACTCACCCAGCGCGAAAATGAGATTCTCGTACCCCTGGAGGTCCAGCATGCCCAGGGTCTGAATGGTTCTCACGGCGACGATCTGTTCCGTCCACGCCCCGGGCCGACGGGCCGTCCGCAAGAGCACGTCCATCACCGTGTCGTAGGGATGCACCAGGCCTGAATGGAGGGATCGGGACGCCGTGAGACTGCGCTCGAGTCGAGGGCGCTCGGCCACGGCGATGCAAAGCTTTTCCAGAACACGAGCCTTCTCCTCCGGCTCCAAGGCTTGGAGCCGCGGCAGATGCGACACCAGCGGGGCGATCAGCACCTCGATGCGTCGGATGACTCGCTTGAGCGGTGGGAACCGCCTGCGACGCGTCACCGCTCCGTCCAGAATGTCCCTCAGAAGCGTCCCCAATTCCTCGAAACTCGACACGAGCGACCAGGTCTTGCGATGGTCGCAGCAAAAGGCGGTCACCAGCGCGCGCAGGGCCTCGCCCTCGCAGCCCTGTGCTCCCGCGGCCCCGCGTAGGAGATCCTCCCAGACGCCGTCTTCCCCCACCCGGTGCACGAAGGCGCGATCCAAGGCACGAAGCTGACGCTCCTTCTTGTAGCTCAGCTCCCGCAACTCCTCCCACTCCCGCTCCGTCGCATCCAGCACGGCCAAGTCTTCCGCGGCGAGTTCCTTCTCGTCGACGGTGAGCTGTCGACCGGGCCAGGACAGTCCCAGATACTGCACGTCGAACGCAGCCCTCAAGCGGAAGGCCTCCATGACGACGGGGCGTCGCATGCGACGGACTTTTCTCTGCGCGACCTCGAACGACGCCATGCCCTTCGAGACGTCGATGGGCTTCTCCTCGGGATGGCGCAGGTCCTTCACGGTCTCGACGAATCGTCCGTAGAGGAAACGGAGCACCTTGAAGCCCCAGCCCAGAACGACAAGGGGAAAAAGGAACACCTTCCCCCCCGCCAGGTACCTGCCGTAGAACGCGTAGGGGTTGAGAACCCTTCTCTCGTGGGGCCATTCGTGCAACGGATAGGTCCCGAAAATCTCTCGGATCAGGTGGCGACGGTCATCCACCAACGCATCCGCCACATCGTCCCCATATCGACGCCGGACCGCCTCGTCGCGGCGTGGGTCGGGCGAGAGGAAATGCAGAGCATTGAACTCGGTCGTCCGGTAGGCAAGCCGCAGGCCTCGGCCTTCGATGCGCTCCCGGTCGGCGAACTCCAGCAAGGCCTCACCGCGCCTGGCCGCGCGAACCCGTCGCTTCAGCTCGCACCAGTCGACGAATGCCGTCTTCTCTTCCGGGGAAAGTGCAGCCAAGTCCTTGATCGGCACGGCGTTCTGGTTGTACTCGATGATCAGGCGCGCCACCTGCTGGGAAACGGCGTGGGTGATGAAATTGAACCAGACGTAGGGACCGCTGATCCCGCCCTTACCCCGACTCACATCGAGCTGATCGAGCCGTCGCAGGGTCTTCTTGTCCCAGGACAGCCGGTCCCGCCGCACATTCTCGAGAGTGAGGTTGCCGAGCAGGATATTCAGAATCTTCGTGTCGTTCCTATGGAAATAGGC
>DRQF01000278.1 GCA_011369445.1 Planctomycetota bacterium
CGTGGTGGGTGCGGAGATGCCGTGGAGCGGGCGGCCGCTGCTGGGAGTACCGCGAATTGGCACGGGGCCACGAGCCTGGGAGGGGAGGCTTTAGCCTTCACGTGACGCCTCGAGGCGAGGGGGACCCCACCCGGCCTTCGCGGGACGGGGACGTCCCGACTCCACCAAGAACCTCTCACGGAGACACGGAAAGCAGGACGAGGAGGACCTCGTCAATCCAGGAGAGGCGCGGGGCGGTGTCAGGACTCGAACGTGGTGCGGTCGATCTGAAGTTTTTGAAGGATGCGCTGGAGGGCGGCTCGGGTCATTCCGCAGTCTCGGGCCGCCTGAGAGATGTTGCCCCGGGCTCGGCGGAGCGCGTCCTCGACGAACCGTTGCTGGAACCTGCGGACCGCATTCGACTTCGCCCGCTCATACGGGATGTCCAGGTCGAGGGCGACGTCGTCCTCGTCGGGGAGATCCAAATCGTCGCCGCGCAGCCGGCCGTCATGGGCGACGACGAGACCGCGCAAGATGACGTTTTCCAACTCGCGGACATTGCCCGGCCACGAGTACCGACGGAGCCTGTCCAGCGCACTCGCGTCCAAGACCGGAACGGCTTCGCCGCCAGGCAGGCACTCCTCCCCCATCTTCTCCATGAAGTGCCGCGCCAGGGCGGGAATATCGTCCCGTCGTTCGCGCAGCGGCGGCACCTTCACTTCCAGAACTTTCAAGCGGAAGAGGAGATCATCGCGGAACTCCCCTTTGGACACGAGATCCGTCAGATCGCGGTTCGTGGCGGCAACCAGTCGAAAGTCCACGCTCTCGTCAGCGTCCGCCCCCAAGGGACGAACGATCTTCTCCTGCAAGACCCGCAGCAACCGGGCCTGGAAGGGCAGCGACATGGAGGCAATCTCGTCCAGGAAAACAGTACCTCCACGCGCCTGCACGAAGAGGCCATCTCGGTCCCGGTCGGCCCCGGTGAAGGCCCCCCGGCGGTAGCCGAAGAGTTCGGATTCCAAAAGCGTGTCTGGGAGAGCCGCACAATTCACGGCGAGGAAAGGCCGCTCCGGATGGGGGCCCAAGCGGTGAACCTCCCGGGCTACAAGCTCTTTGCCCGTTCCCGTTTCTCCTTCGATGAGGACAGGCAACGACGTCTTTGCGACGCGAGGCAGATAGTCCAGGAGCCTGCGCATGGGGCCGGGGCCGGCCACGATCGTTCGACCGGAATCGATCGCCCGTGACAATTGGCGGCTGCCCACCAAGGAAACAGTCCGTTGGAAGTCGTGGTTGTCGAAGGGCTTCGTGATGAAGTGCGCAGCGCCCGCTTTCATGCAAGCGACGGCCTGCTCGATCGTCCCGAAACCCGTCACGAGAATCATCCCGACGTCGGGCCAACGACGTTTGATCTCATGCAGCAGCTCCTCCCCCGAAAGCCCGGGCATTCGAATGTCGCTGACGACCAGTTCGACGGGCTCCTTCTCCAGGATGTGCAAAGCCTCGTCCCCTCGGCTCGCTGTCGTCACGGTCGCCCCGAGGGTGCTGATGAGACGCTCCATGCCGAGCCTCAGATCCGGCTCGTCGTCGACAACGAGAACACGAAGACCATCGAGGCACGGCGTGGGGACGTTCGAGTTCATGGCTGCGCTCCTTCACCAAGAACGCTCTGCTTGACCGAGAGGGCGACGCGGAAACACGCCCCTCCTTGCGAACCCGGTCGATAGGAGAGTTCGCCGCCCAGTGTTCTCACCGTTCGGCGAGACGTGGGAAGTCCCAGCCCCGTGCCCCGGCCCCCTTCCTTCGTCGTGAAGAATGGCTCGAAAATCTTGTCGACGTGCTCAGGATCAACGCCCGGCCCGTCGTCCTCGACGTCCACAAAGATGTCCGCCCCCTCCCTGCGACCTCGTATCACGATCCGCCCCTCCCGTCCCTCGAACGCCTGGATGGCATTCAGGACCAAGTTAACGAAGACCTGACGCAACTTGACGATGTCGCCCGCGGTCTCGAGTTCGCCATCGCCAGGAAGATCGAGCTCGAGGCGCACGCCATTCTTCCTGGCCAAGGGCTCGAGGAACCGAAAGACGTCATGGAGGACCTCCTCGAGATCGAGGTCTTCGACCTCGACGCCCTCGGCACAGATGTGATCAAGGATGTCCCGGACCGCACGCTTACAGGTTTCCGTGTTGCGGGCGATCACATCGACATTCTCGCGAAACGGGGAGTCCTCATCCAAACCATCCGCCATCATCTGATTGAACATCGAGATCACGGCGAGGGGGTTGTTCAACTCGTGTGCGATCACGGCCGAGACCTCGCCCAAGACCGTCAAACCCTCCTGCTGAGCCTGCAACTCGTTCATGATGGTCCGCTCGGTGATATCCCTGGCCACGAGAACGCGACTTCCCGGGATGTCGACGTCCTCCGGCAACGTCGTCTCGATGACCTCGAAGATCTTCTCTCCTATCTCGAGGACGCACTGCTGGAACTCGTTCCTGCCGTCCTGAAGACAGTGGACGCACCGATCGGGAGCGGAGTGACGAGGGCACTCCTTCTGAGCGACGACGCCGAAGCGGCCCTTCAGAATGTCCGAGAGAGGCCTGGCCGCTTCATTGGAGATCACGATGCGACCGTCACCGTCCAGCAGGACGAGCCCGTCCTGCATGGCGTTCACGACCACCTCCAGGCGGCGATGCTCGGCCTCGACACGGCGCGTCCTCTCGTCCACGGCCTCCGCCATGGCGTTGAATGATCGGGCGAGATCGCCAATCTCATCGGCGGAGGTCGCGGCGACGCGGACACGGTAGTCCCCCTCGGCCATGCGCCTCGCCATTTCCTGCATGCGCCCAAGGGGGAGAATCAGAAACTTCACTACGAGTGAGAGCCCGCCCACCAGGACCACGGCCGTCGCCAAACCCGCCGCGATGTAGCGACTCTCGAGCCCGCGGACTGGGGCCAGAGCCGCCTCCGCGTCCAGCGATGTGACGGCCGTCCAGCCGGCGTTCGTCAAACGACTCTCCGAAAAAAACCAACCGGGCTTGCGCTCGGGAGTCCCCGCTCTGCCCTTCCCCTCTTCGACACGAAGCCCCCAGTCCTCCCGCGGCGACCGAACGGCAACCCCCGACGCCGCATCGCGAATGAGCCAAGTCGGCACCACGATGTGCCGCCCCGCCCCATCTCCGACCGTCAACTCGAGAGAATCGTCTTCAAGACCGATCGCGCGCCCAGCCTTGGCGATGGCGTCGTGGATGAAACGGCCCATCCGAACCCGAAGAACGAGCCGTCCCACAGGTCGCGTTCCGTCCAGACTGAGGACGGGAACCACGATTCCGAAACTCGGACCGACAGGGTCGCCCTCGCCCGTGTCGAAGGGCCCAACCCTGGAACCGGAGAGGGTCCCTTCGAACTCCGACAATCCCGACCAGGTCGTTGGCCCCGCACTTGCGAAGGATCGCCCCTGACCGTCGAGGGCGATGCAATCCACGAAAGCGGCAACGAGAGGCACCTTATTGCGTCGAAGGTGGGCCGCCAGCCGTTCTCGATCGCCGGGAGCCGGGTGCTCCAGCACCCCGCGGATCAATCCGTCGGAGGCGAAGTCCTCACAGCGAGAGCGAAGAAGGATCAGCTCGTTCTCGAGAGCCAGCGAACAAAGAGAACTCGTCACCTCGAGCCGATGGTGGATCTCTTCCTCGAGAGCGTTTCGAGCAAACCGCGAGACGAGATACCCCCCGATGCCGAACGCCAAGAACCCCAAGACCACGAAGGCCAAGGGAAGTTTGTACTTGATGGGCATCCAATGCAGGGGATCGCGCATCGGGTCTCCGTCCGTCGTTGCGACCAAATCCTGGGATCGATGACGACGGATTCTACCTAAATCCCGAGGGACTCCCCGAATACGGGGGCGGAACCCCAATGAATGAGGCCCGAGCCAAAAGACTCGGGCCGAGATCATGTTCTGAGTGTGTCAGCGGGCCCTTCAGGGCAGGAGACTCCAGCGACACTCGTTCGCGGTGGACGATCCCAATTCGAAGAAGAGGACCGTCGTGAAACCCGGAGCGACGTTCGCCGGAATCAGCTCGCCAACCGAGTCGGGAGCGCCCATGGGGCTCGTGTAGCTGCCGATCACGCTGGAGATGCCGGTTCCCATCCCGTCGGATAGATCCGTGTCGTTCCCCACCGAGGAATCGCCGTCGGTCACGCCCACGATGACGTCGTCCGTCGCCGTGGTCGCGGGAAGGAATCCCGCAAGGTCGATGCGCGTGTCGCTGAAGGCGTTCCCGATGAAGGTGACCGAGAAGTTCCCGGCCGGCTCATTGGAACTCCAGTGGATCTGATCGCGGAATTCCACCCGAACATTGCCGAACGTTCCCGCCTGTTCCTGCACCGCATAAGTGGCGCCGCTGCCGAGGCCGCCCGGGTTCAGGTCCGTCCAGGCCACGGCAACACCCGGATTGGGTGCGTTGCCCCAGCCGTCGAAAAACTCGGGCATGCTTTCGGAGAAGTCGCCAGAACCGGCATTGAACGTCACGAATCCGTTGGAGTTGATGTAGAACTGGGTGTACGTCGCTCCGCAGAACTCGATGGGCTGCGCCGTCACCAACGTGTGCTGGATGAAGTCGTCGTCACCCAGAACGTAGATGGACTCCGCCACGCCCAAGGTGACGCGGACCGCCATGGTATTGCGGAACGAGAAGGGGGTGTTCGTCGGATCCGTGACAATGGCCTGAGTGGTCCCCAAGACCGGCGTGGGCGGATTGATGCCGTTCGTGGAGATGGCCAAGTTGAAGGGCGTGTGGGCCAGGTAGTCGAGGAATGTTCCGGTGGTGAGACCGAAGCCGTCGGCGACCACCTCTCCAGCACTCATGTCGATGGATCCGCCCCAAGGTGTCGGGAGGGCTCCACAACCCAAGGTGCCCAGGATCAAGATGACATCCTCCTGAGAAGGCAGAGCGGTGTCAACGTGAATGCCCACGGCTGCGGCGCCACCGAGGTCGACATCATTGCTGCCCGGACCGGGCACCATGCCGTTGACGTCCAGGGCCGCATTCGGGTGACCAGGATCACATCCCGGTTGTTGGGCGAAAGCAAGCCCGCCGAAGATCACCAGAACGAGAAGTGTTTTGCTCCAATGCATAGGGGGTCTCCATTCAGGTCTTGGGAAAAAGGCGACAACTGCGGCTCGAGGCCGCCACGATGGGGAAAGAGCGTCACGCGCTTTCTCCATGACGAGGATGGCTTCCCACCCAGCCCCGAGGAAGCAGAATCCCGCAGCCCGAACCCACTCGGGGTCAGAGAAAGTCGCAAACCTATATCATGCAAATGGTTAGAACTCCCTCCCCATCGAGGACCGTGGCAATCGACCACACATGCGCCGAAGCGCCACACCCCATTGGTGACGTATCGCCAGCTGAAAGAGCGGCGCGACGCCCCGCATCGGGTGCGTCGCGCCGCAAGACCCAGCAGGATGCGCCGATCGGGAACCACCCCTACTCGAAGCGCAGTTCGTGTCCCTCCGTCGCCACGAAGAAACTGTTGGCCGCCAACGGTGTGATGGCGAACCCC
This sequence comes from Planctomycetota bacterium, assembly GCA_011369445.1. Lineage (GTDB taxonomy): Bacteria > Planctomycetota > DRQF01 > DRQF01. Next base: position 5,539 of record DRQF01000278.1, read on the forward strand.
TGCAGCATCATGCTGAAGCCCGGATAGGTCATGGGGACGTCAAAGCCCCAGGTGTACCCCCCCGACGTCGGCACCTGCCAGTTCGGGATCGGGCCTGGAGCCATGATGAAGGCGAACACCGGATCGATGTGCACCTCGGGGAATCCCAGAACCGGCGGAGGCGGCGAGCCGGTCATGAAGAACTGGCCCACGAGAACCATGCTCGACGGCGGGAGCGTCCCCAGGGGCGAGCGCACCGTCATCTTCAAGAAGTCGCCCATTGTCAGAAACCTCACGGACGCGGCGGGATCGCCGTCGTCGTTGACGATGGTTTCGAGGATCAGATCCTCGCCGGACCCCGGATAGATATGAGCATTGGCTTCGTCGGCGCCCATGTCCAGCTCAAGCCCCAAGAGGCGCGGATCGCAATCCACGTCCTTGAGTGTCGGCGCCGGACTACCGGGCTGCGCCGCATCGATGCAATGGGACACCATCTTCAGGTGGTAATCACCCGCCACCGGATTCTTGAAGTCCGGGTTCAGAGCGATGTTGCCGACTCCGGGATACCCGTTCTTCACGTTGCAGTAGGTGACCGCGAAGGTCCCCATCCCACCGACCTCATCGGCGCTCGGAAACGGGCCGAAGCCCCCTCCGACGTTACCCCAGACGATGGCGTTCTTGAGGACGAGAGACCCCGCTGCGAGGTGAATGCCACCGCTGCCGCTTCCGTCGAATCCCACGGCACCGATATTGTCGGCAATCGTGGACGAGAGGATCATCATCGAGCCTCCGAGCGATTGAACGCCACCCGCTCCACCGAACCCAGGTGCCCCGCCATCGGAGCCCCCCAAGTTACGGTCAACGAGTGTGCTGATGAGGGTGGCGTCCCCGTAGACGCACACACCGCCCGCACCGCCGCGGAGAGACTCGAGGCCGGAGTCGCCGCCCACGTTCTGCTCGATGAGGCAATTCGTGATCGTCGGGGCGTCACCGAAGACACCGCCGGTTCCCGCGCTCGTTCCGGAGGCCAAGCCGGCGGCGAGGCCCCCATGGTTGTTCCAAATCCTGCAGAAGCGGATGTCGGGTGATCCCCCGTGAATGCCACCCGCGCCCGCAAAAGGAACACTGTCCATTCCCGTGCCACCCCAGTTCCCGACGAGGTCGCAGTCCTCGACCACGGGGATACCGTGCGGGGCGCTGAACTCGATGCCGCCGGCCCCGCCAGTGAGTTGGGCGAAGGCACCCGTACCACCCTGATTGTCTTCGATGATGCAAGCGCGAATCAGTCCGACGGCCTCGATGCAATGGATGCCGCCCGCTCCCGCCTCACCGATGGGCATGGTGAACGGAGTCGGCACGGCCGATCCGCCCGTGTTGTCCCGAATCTTGCAATTGAGGATCTGAAAACCGTTCTCGGGGCACGGGCCTTCGCAGCCGATGCCACCGGCACCCGCGATGGCCCCGTCGCTGGCGTTTCCGCCGTGGTTGTTGCGGATGATGCAGTTCCGGATGATGGGCGACGCGCAGAAAAGATGAATGCCGCCGGGCTTCGCCACGTAGCCGAAGCCGAAGGCATCATCGCCCCGACCGTGCAGAATCGTGACGTCGCTCAGGACCGAAGTGCTGGTTTCGCTGTTCTGAAAAACAACGACCGTTCCCTGATTCTGGCCGTCGATCAAAGTGACTTCGGGGCCGGCCGCGCCGCGAACGGTGATGGCCTTCCCGACGAAGTCGATGTTCTCGGAATAGGTTCCCGGTGCGATGAGCACCGTATCGCCGTTGACGCTGGCATCGATCGCGTTCTGGATCGTTGCGTAGTCAGCGGGGACATGGCGGGTCACCTGAGCGGAAACGCCTCCCACGGATGCAAGAGATATCAGGATTGCAACCGCTATCACGAGGATTGTGGGACGTGAGTATCTCATGGCTTGCTCCTTTGGACGGACGTCGACATTCTCATCGGCGTCCCCCGTTTTGGTCCCGTGTACTGCTGCGTTTCTCAATGAGTGGCCAAAGAGGTGGGTGCGCGATCATTTCCGCGCCTATCGGCTCGCAAACACGGCCACCGCATTCGCGGTCCGGTTGTCGAGAAACTCAGCCATAAGAAGGGGTGCAACCCCCGGACCGTCGGGCGACGCTGCGACGATTAACGCACCTGCGGCTCCCGAACGGCTCGCCAAGATGCGTAAACCTCTATGGCCGGCACACTCAGCCATTCCCACCATTGCCAAGCCTCTTGGGGATCACTCGGGCGACAGGAAAAGCCCCACAGCGCTGGGTGATCCTCGACATGTGCGGATTCGCCCCGGGCGAGATCGGCTCAAACGGGCAGCGCGTGGATCTCGGGAATGAAGGGAGGCTGCCAACGCTCGTAGGGCACTGGGCCTTCGTGACGGAACAGATCGGCAAGCATGCGCCGGACCGGCGAATTCGGCATCTCGCGCAGTGTCAAACCGCATTCGGACATCGTGAAATGCATGTACTCAGCGAGCGCCGGTTTCGCATGACACGTCTCGGTGAGTTCGAGGACGCGCCGCAACCGCGCCTCGGTGAAATGGAATTGTCTCATGGTGTCGAGGATGAGGGCTCGCATCTCGACTTGAGGGACTTCCGTGAACCAGGCGTCGGGATTCCCCGGGGCGGGCGAGAAGGTCAGCTCCCCTTCCATGACCCCGGAGGTGAGCTGGCTGACCTGGTCGCGAATCTCGGTCCCCTCGTAGGGCTGGACCTGAAACATGAGAGCGCTATGAGCCTGAGACGCCAGCAGGTAGTCGGCCGTCATCTGCATCTCTTCCCGCGTCTCGGTGGGAAAGCCGAACATCGTGAAGGTCGACGTGAAAACGCCGTAGCGATCCGAGAGCTCGATGGCCCGCATGAGCCGATCCAGCTTATTGTGCTTCTTCACGAGCTTCTGAATCCGTGGGGAGGCCGATTCGATCGCGAGGGCCCAGTGGTACGCCCCAGCCTCCTTGGCCGCCGCGATGAATTCCTCAGTCAACATGTCGCCCCGAAGACCGTTCGGAAACGCCAAGTGGATTTTCCAGCCCAACTTCTGAATGCGGTCGAAAAGCTCGATCGCACGCGGCCGGTCGGCGTTGAAAATATCGTCGATGATCTGAAACTCTGTGACGCCCTTGTGCGTGATGAGCCATTCCATCTCCGCGATCACGTTGTCGAGGCTGCGCTTTCTCACTCGCTTGCCGAAATGGTCATGACAGTAGGTGCAGCGAAAGAAGCATCCCCGCGTCGTGAAGAGCGAAGTCGCCTTTCCCTTCGGACGAAGCCCCGTCATCGTCTTGAACTGCTGGTAGGCGTCCAAGTCGATATCCGAATAGTCGGGGAACGGTAGGGCATCCAGGTCTTCGATGAGAGGCCTCGCGGGAGCGAACCGCTTCTCTCCCTTCTCGCTCCACGTGACACCCGCCACTTCATGGACCGCTCCCCCGTCGATCCAGCGGCGGATCACCTCAGGGAGGGTCTCTTCCCCCTCGAGAGGCACGACCAGATCGATGTTCTCGTCGGCAAAGAGACCCTGAGACAAGGTGGCTGCGTGCGGCCCCCCCGCAATGACGAGGGCATCGGGACGGGCCCGTTTCGCTTCCTTCGCAACGACGTGGTACATCTCGGCCTGGTTGGAGAATCCGCGCAACCCCACGACGTCGGGGCGGACGTCACTCAGGTAAGCGCGAGCCACCTGATCCAGAGGAGTTTGTCGGGGGATCAATCCCATGTCCCCGATGAGAACCTCCACGGCCTCGCCAAAACGCTCCTTCAAGACCGCCGCCAGGTATTGGAGCCCGAGCGGAACCATCATGATTTCCCAATTGTCCCGCTCCGACGCCAAGTTCACGAGAGCGATCCGGAGCGGTCGCTTCTTATCGAGACGGGAAGAGGAGAATCCTGACGATCGATTTAGGGACATGGGAGACCTCGACGCACCGAAGGTCTCATCATCATAGCAAAAAGGGGCGGTGATGGGATCGATTCGTGCGGAGGAGGCGAGTTCACGGAGGCTTCCGTGGGACCGGCTGTCAAGTCGGGGCGACTGGATTCGAACCAGCGGCCTTCTGCTCCCAAAGCAGACGCGCTACCAGGCTGCGCCACGCCCCGTGGACGGGCATTATGGGAGGGTGAGTGGCGCCCCACAAGGAGAGGATTCGCACAGGTCGGGA
>DRQF01000279.1 GCA_011369445.1 Planctomycetota bacterium
AATCTTGCAGCCACCACGATCCTCTTGAGTTCATTTCTCCTCGGGTGCCAAGTGGGACTTCCTCAGACGCCCCGGCCCGCAAGATGGGCCCGGCCCATTCAACGCGAGGGTGTTCCCAACCTCTACGAGGTCTCCAAGGATCTGTATCGCAGTGCGCAGCCTACCGAGGAAGGAATGGCGAATGTGAAGGGGCTTGGGGTCGTGACGGTCGTGAATCTCCGGTCATTTCACTCCGACCGTGACGAGATTGGGTCCATCGACCTGCGATACGAACACATCCCCATGAAGGCATGGCATCCCGAGGTGGAGGATGTCATCAGGTTCCTGAAGATCGTCACCGATGAGAAGCGCTTGCCCGTTCTTGTCCATTGTCAACACGGCGCGGATCGGACCGGGGCGATGTGCGCCATCTACCGGGTTGCCGTCGAGGGATGGACGAAGGAAGAGGCGATCAGAGAGATGAAGCATGGAGGCTATGGCTTCCACCTCATCTGGGAGAACCTCGTTCGATGGGTCCGGGAAATGGACATCGATAGGATCCGGGAGAAAGCTGGAATCCAAAACGTCACGGGTTGGACTTCGCCCCCGCCGGCTTTCAGAGGCCGGCGGCGGAGTTCCGGGGAGGGGGGTGGCTAGCGGTCGACTTTCCAGGCGGCGTCGAAGCGCCAGCGGCCGTCGAGGAAGACGTAGCGGCGAACGGCCGCGCGGGGGAGGTTGAGCAACTGGCGGCGGTACTGCTCCCAGGTGAGGAGCCGCGCCGAGGGCCCTTGCCGATAGGCGATGAGCCGGTTCACCTCCGCGAGGATGCGATTCTTTCGATCCTCGTCCAGACGATCGAACCGATAGTCCACCGTCATGGGGACCTCGACGATGGGGGGATCGTTGTTGACGGACCTCACGTTCCCGTAATTCACCTCCACCCAATCGGAGGCGAGGTGGTGCTCCAAAGCCTGGGCCATGGGCGCCATCTGTCGAAGATCGGGAACCTCGGCGCCTTCCTTCGGCGTCGGCACGAAGTACTTCCCCGTGGGGTCCTTGAAGGCGAAGTAGGAGAGGAACGTCCACGAGTCGTTCCGGCGAAAGGCGTCCAGGGCGTTGCGGAACATGCGATCCGGGTCCGGGTATCCCAGGCCGAGGGGACTCACACGCTGCGCCGTTGCATCCGCGGCGGCGGTCGTCTCCCTGGCTCGCGATCCGCCGTCGTTCGCACACGACGAGACCAAGAGGAACAGGGCCAGGGCAAACAGGGAAGGTGCGAGTTTCATGGTGTCTCTTTCGTCTACTTCAGGTTGTATCGATCGATCTTCTTGTAGAGATTGCTGCGCTGCATCCCGATCGATTCGGCGGTGCGTTTGATGTTCCAGTCGTTCTCGACGAGCTTTTTTTGCAGGTAGAGTTTTTCGCTGAGTTGCTTGAACTCCTCGAACGTCGGCGCGGAGAAAACGCTCTCATCGAGCCCCCGAGGGTTCTGCGTTCCCAGAAGATCCAGCTCCTTCGGGCCGATCGTGTCTGAAGGGCTCAAGAGGACCACCCGCTCAGCGAAGTTGCGAAGCTCCCGGATGTTTCCCGACCACTCCATGCGTTGCAGGCGTGCGATGGCCTCAGGCGTGAATGACTTGCAGGGGAGTTCATACTTGCGGCAGGCATCCGAGCTGAACTTTTCCAAGAGGATCGGAATATCTTCCGCGCGTTCTCTGAGCGGGGCCAGATGAATCGGGATGACGTTCAGTCGATAGAGAAGGTCCTCGCGGAACCGACCTTCTCGGACTTCCTCCTCGAGGTCCTTGTTCGTCGCTGCGATGATGCGCACATCGACCTGGCGATCGCCTGGTTCGCCCACACGCTGAACACGACCGGATTCGAGGACACGGAGCACTTTGGCCTGCGCGGTGATGTCCATGTCGCCGATCTCGTCCAGAAAGAGCGTGCCCCCGTGGGCCTGCTCGAAGCGCCCCGTCTTGTCGCGGTCCGCGCCGGTGAAGGCCCCCTTCACGTGACCGAAGAGTTCGCTCTCGATCAGCTCGCGGGGTATCGCCGCGCAGTTGACATCGACGAAGGGGGCTTTCGATCTGCGTGAGAGGAGATGGAGATTCCGGGCGACCAGCTCCTTGCCGGTCCCGTTGTCTCCCGTGATCAGCACGCGCGCGTCCGTAGGCGCGATGCGTTCGATGGTCTTGCGGACGGCTTCGATGGACGGCGACTCACCGATGATCCGCCACTTGTCGAGGAGCTCATCCTTGAGGTTGCGAGCCTCCGCTTCCAGCTCGGCGCTGCGAATGGCGTTTCGGACGGTGAGGGTGAGACGATCCTGATCGAGCGGTTTCTCGATGAAGTCGAACGCGCCTTTCTTCGTGGCTTCCACGGCCGTCTCGACGGTGCCGTGTCCGGAAATCATGACGACGGGGCGGTCGGGCCAACGGTCCCGCATGGCCTCGAGTGTTTCCAGACCGTCCATCACGGGCATCTTCACGTCGCAGAGAACAACTTCGATGGACGGGTCCTTCTCGAGGACGTCCAGGGCATCCTTGCCATGCCGGGCTTGGACCACGCTGTGGCCGACGTACTCGAGGGCCATCGAGACGGATTCCCGTACGGCTTCCTCGTCGTCGACGATCAAGATTCTGGACATCCGTCACCCTCCGGGATTGAACACGTCTCTATGGACGGGCGCGTTTCATGTCCCGATGCGATTCGGGCCTTGGCGGATGACCGGGCCCTCGGCGTCGGGTAGTGTGTGAATCTGGAGAGTCACGTTGACGGATCGACTGAAAGAACTCAAGGAGAAGCCCTGGCGTCGGGTCGTGGGGTTGAACGCGGGGACGTCTCGAGACGGGGTGGATGCGGCGCTGGTGCGGGTCCGAGGGCACGGATTGGAAAGCCGTTTCGTCGTCGATCGCTATGTTTGTCGGCCCCTGCCCGACGGACTGAAGTCGGCTCTCGACGCCGAGGAATTCACTCCGAGCATGCTCTGCCGCCTCCACTGGGAGATCGGGGCCGCCTTCGTGGATGCCGCGAAGGACGTGCTCGAGGACGATGGGCCTGTCGATCTCATCGGCAGCCACGGGATGACCCTTTGGCATGCCCCGCCGCCGGGCCCGGGCCTCAGGGGGGCGAGTCTGCAATTGGGTGAGGAGGCGCTTCTCGCGGAGGCCTTCAACTGTCCGGTGGTGGCGGGTTTCCGCGCGGCGGATATGGCCGCGGGGGGCCAGGGGGCGCCGCTCATGCCCTATTTGGACTATCTTCTCTTCCGCGACCGACCTGGCACCCTCCTTCTCAACATCGGGGGAATCGCCAATCTCACCTGGGTGGGGGAGACTCCCGAAGACATCGTGGCGTTCGACACGGGACCGGGAAACATGCCGCTTGACCTCATCGCACGGCGGCTGTGGCCGGACGGACCCGGTTTCGACGAGGACGGCCGGGGCGCGGCCATGGGGCATGTCGACGCCGTTCTCCTGGAACAACTGGCGCGGAACCCTTTCCTGCTGAAGGCGCCTCCGAAGACGACGGGGCGGAGGGAATTCGGGCCCGCGTTCGTCGACCGCCTGCTGGAGGCCCATCGCCACATGAAGCTTCTGGACATCCTCGCCACGTTCACCGAGTGGACCGCATTGGCCGTGGAATCGGCGGTGAAGGAATGGGTCCAGCCCCGCTTCGTCCGGGAGATCCTGGTGAGCGGCGGGGGACTCCACAATTTGACGTTGATGGCGGCCTTGCGCCGACGTCTCGACCCGATTCCCGTGAGGAGTCTCATGGAAGAGGGGATCGATCCGGACGCGAAAGAGGCCCTCCTCTTTGCCGTCCTCGCGAATGACCGTCTCTTTGGTATCCCCACCAATATTCCGGCGGCCACGGGCGCAAAGTGGCCCGTCCGATTGGGGCGCATCACGGACTGAGTCGGGGCGCAAAAAAAGCCGAGGCCGGACGGCCTCGGCTTCAGCCGAGAGCCAGAGGCGGGAATCGAACCCGCAACCCCAGCTTTACGAAAGCTGTGCTCTACCATTGAGCTACTCTGGCCTTTAACGGCCCGCATGATAGGAAGGGGTTCATGGCGGTGCAAGGAGTAAGCTCATGCCAGGCCCCGAAGCCCCGAAGACGACAGGATCGGCCCATTTCGTCCGTCGTACCGGCTTCTGGGCGGGGCTGAGTTTCTTTTTTCTGGTTCTCCTGATGGGACGCCCCGCGGGGTTGGCTCCCGAAGGACAAAGAGTGCTCGCCGTCACCGTCCTCATGGCCGTATGGTGGGTGACGGAGGCCGTCCCCATCCCCGTGACGTCTCTCCTGCCGATTCTTCTCTATCCTCTCCTGGGGGTGATGTCGTCCGACCAAGTCACGGGTGAGTATGCGAACGACCTCATCTTCCTTTTCTTCGGGGGATTCTTCCTCGCCCTGACCCTCGAGCGGTGGGATCTGCATCGGCGATTGGCGCTCCATGTGATGTTGCTGTTCGGGACACGGCTTCCTCGGATGGTGCTGGGGGTCATGTGCGCCGTGGCCGTGCTTTCCATGTGGATCTCCAACACGGCGACGACACTCATGATGCTGCCTTTGTGTCTCGCCCTCGTCGAGCAGGTGCGCGAGGACTCGGCGGACGATGCCCTCGCGGATCGTTTCTCCGTGGCTCTGCTCCTCGGAACGGCTTACGCCGCCAACGTGGGCGGCATGGGGACGCCCATCGGCACCGCTCCCAACGGGGTTTTTCTTCGGGTGTTCGACGGTGCTCTCCGGCCCTCCTTCGCGGAATGGATGGCGTTCGGCGTGCCCTTGGTCATCGTCTTCGTCGTCGTCATCTGGGTGTTGCTCACGAAGGTTCTGCACCGTTTGCCCGCCCGGGAAGAAACGGTGGCGGCGGACATCGTGAGAACTCGGTTGGCCGCCATGGGCCGACTCTCCCGCGAGGAACGGGCGGTGATGGGGGTTTTCGGTCTCACGGTCCTCCTCTGGGTGTTTCGAGGCGGTCTGGGGCCCATCCCCGGCTGGGTGGACGGCCTGCGCGCCTTGGGACTCACTTGGCTGGCCAACGGGGCGCGAAGCGGGGTCGGAGATTCCGCCGTGGCGATCCTCGCGGTCCTCCTCCTTTGCACGCTTCGAGTGCGTCGCGGGGGCAAGCCGCTCGCCGACTGGCGACTCGGGATCAAGGTGCCCTGGGGAATGCTGCTTCTCTTCGGCGGCGGATTCGCCATCGCGCAGGGATTTCAGGCCTCCTCGGGGGAGCTGAAGAGCCTGTCCGGATGGGTGGGCGGCGGCATCGGCCAGCTCATGAGCCTGCACCCCCTCGTCGTGATCGTCTGCACCTCGACGATCCTCTCGTTTCTGACGGAATTCACGTCCAACACCGCCACGACGGCGGTGACGGTCCCCATCCTCGCCAGCCTGGGAGACCCGGACATCGCTCGCCTCGTCTGCCTGGCCGCCACCCTGTCCGCATCCTGCGCCTTCATGTTCCCCGTCGCCACGCCTCCTAACGCCATCGTTTTCGCGTCGGAGAAGGTGCCCATGCGGACGATGATGAAAACGGGGGTCCTCTTCAATTTCGTCGGTATTATCCTCGTGTCGGCGGCGGTCTGGGGCATCGCGAGGTGGAGTCTCCCGTAACGAAGAGGGCAGGTCCTTGACGAATAACTCTTCTCCGGAAGGACCGATCGGGGACTCGAGCGCTCCTCTCAGGCGGCTGAAGGCCGTTTTTCGACGTGCCCATGACGTCGTCGCGAAGGGCGGCGCGCTGAACGACGTCATTCCCCTCCTGGATGAAGCCCTCTCGGCGGCTCGGGAAGTCAAACCCGTGGGCGATGAGGAGGCTCGCGGGGAGCTGAGAGATCTTCTCCAAGACCTCCAGCTCGTCTCCGCGCAGGCGGGCGGGGCCTCGACGGCCGAGCCCGCTCGAAACGCTCTCGCGCTGGCCCTCGTCCAGACCCAGGCCCGCATTCTCCGACGGGTGACCCGCCGTGCCTGCGGTTTCCCGCTGCGCGACGATCTGCCTCTCCTCACCGATGTTCTCGACGACCTCGAGGAAAACGTGCGCGAGGACAGAGCCGAGGAGGCCACCGATCAGTCGGCTCTGGAAGCGGATGTCGCCGCGGTGCGCCTTCATCTGCTTCAAAGCGAGGGGGAGCGAAGGCTTCGCCGGGCGAAGGACCTGTTGGCCACGGGACGATCACGATCCCTCGAGGGTTTTTCCGCCGCGCGTTCCCTGGCCGCTTTGCGGGCGGAGATTCGCAGGGAGTCTCAGTCCCACGACGACGAGGTCTCGGCCCTCAGGGATGAACTCGAAACGACCAAGGACGCGCTCGACCGGGAGTTTCTGGACTGGCTGCGCACCGATGACACCGCGGAGTCCGTCAGCGCCGCGGTGGCAGCCGCACGAGAGATGGCGGCCGAGTTGGAGGAGATGCGCGCGACGGCTGCGTTGAGCAAGAGCCGGCCTCATCGGGTGACGACTCTCAACCTTGAGAAGGACGCGGCCCGGCTGGCGGCCGCCTGCCGTTCGGTGGCCAAGAGGATAGTCCTCCTCGATCCCGACGATCAGGGGCGAGCGCGGAAGGCGTTCCGCAGACTGAATCGCTTCCGTCGCCGATTCCAGGACTTCGAGAGCGACGTCATTCTCTCCGAGCGCCTCGAGGGGCTCTTCGGCCCGCGGCTCGTTCGCAACTGGGACCGGCTGATCTTCTGGCTTCTGGTCGCCGTGCTGGCCCTCATCGTCGTCGACCACTACATCGATCCCTGGCTCGACGTGGAGGAGCAAGAGGTCGGCGGTGTTCGCGGCGGCATCCCCTGGACGATCTGGGCGGACACCGCCATCTGTGTCGTTTTCCTTGTCGATTTTTTCGTGAGGATGGGGCTCAGTCCGCGTCGATGGCGATACCTTCGCAGACACTTCTTCACGGAGCTTCTGCCGTCGATCCCCTTCGCCTATGTGTCGGTGGCTCTGAATGAAGCGGTCGCTCTCAACGGCGCTCGGCTGATTCACTTCTTGCGGCTCGCGCGTTTCCTGCGGCCCCTGATGAGGTTGGTGCGCGCGCTCTTGTTCATGACGCGAACGCTGGATCGCCTGGTGGAGCAGAATGCCGGCATCCTCAACCGTAACATCCTTTTCTTTTCCGACGGACGATCGGACGAGGGTATCCCGACGGAGCTCAAGCGAGCGCGAGAACTCGACCGGGCCATACGAAGAGACGCGCGGCGGGCGGCGGATGCGCTGGGGATCGTCGCGAGAAGGACGATGGTGCGGGCGCTCCTCGCGTTCCTCGAAAGAGAGATTTCCCACCCGGTCGTCGCCGACGGAGAGCTGGGCGTGTTCGGCTCTCGGCTGACAGCGGAGGACATCCGCGTCGAGGATGTGATCCAGAGCATGCGCGAGTTGGACGAAGAGCAGGTGGCGGAGTTCATCGGCGTGGACACCGCCCGCCAGCTCGCCGCTGCGCTCTCCGTTCTGAGGCTTCCTTTGCTGCGTCGTTTCACTCCGGTCCGCTTCGTACTCGGCCCCATGGGGGCGCCCGACCCCCTCGGCACAGCCGCGCGCTTGGGACGTCTGGCGGGGGATCTTCTGGGCGCCCTCCAGCGTCTCATCCATTGGTTCGCGGATTTCTACGGCACCATCACCGGGGCCCAGTTTCTGGATCGCATTGGCGACCAGTTGGTCAAGTTGACGTCGCGCCCCGCCAAGCGACTGCTCGTCCTGGGCGGTGTGACGGCGCTGCTCGTGTTTTTCGTGAATCTCCTTCGGCTCACGAAGTTTGCCTGGATCAAGGCGATCAACTCCTTCCTGTTCAAGTTTTTCTCTTTGCCCGTGCTCGTCATCGGTCTTCTCGCGGCCGTGCCGATGTTGATCGGATTCTGGCTGAAACGGATCGCCGGTCAGGCGGCGGAGTTCTACGAGCGGGTGGCCGAGGCTCAGTTCCTGGCGTTGACGGAGATTCTGAAGGAAGAGCATCGTCGCGAGGATATTCACACGCTCATGCGTCGCGTCTTTCTTCCCGAGGTGCGCCTTTGCAGGCCATCCATTTCCCCCGAGGAAGAAGAGGCTCTCTCGCGCGAGGTGGAATCCCTCGAGGCGTCGCTTGGACGGCCCCGGGAAAGTGGCCGCCTCCAAGGGCTCCCCGAGGAGGAGTGGGTCAAGTGTCAGCTCATGCTTCTCTTCTACCGGGACTTCATCGACGGCGCCTATTTCCATAGGAACGACACGAAGATTCTGAATATCCTGCTCGGCAACCTCACTCTCGAGAATGTGCGGCGGGACCGGCTGTCCTGGGACAAGAAGACCCTGCGACGGCTCGATCAGCTCGATGTGAGTCGGGGTAAGGGCG
>DRQF01000280.1 GCA_011369445.1 Planctomycetota bacterium
AAGGCGTCGCGGAGGATCATGATCTTCTGCCAGATCTTGCGGCTGAGGCCGGTGCAAAGGGACTCGAGGTCGTTGGCCTCCCGGGCCACTTCCGGATCGCTCACGCCGGCGACGTAGAGGAAGCCGAGTTTTCCCACGAGAGAAAGCATTTCCGAGCAGTAGTCGAGGTAGCGTCCCAACTCCCCGGGACTGAGGTCGCGCTTCGGCGAGTGTTCCGTCGGCGCCGTGGTCTTCAAGACCGAGTCCGGGTCCTTGTCCAACTGGTGCATGTCGATCACATGGGCCACTTCCCGCAACCCGTTCAAGGCTGCGATCGCCCTTCGCCGTTTCAGGCGGACGTCCAAACTCCACAGGAAGTAGATCGCCACGGAGAGGAAGATGAGGAGGTTGGACACCTCCACTGCGGCTTCAACCCACGTGAGCCACGTGAATCCCTCCGCGCCCGAAGCCACCGCGGGACCAATGGATACGACGGCAGCCACCAGCACCAGGATTGCGAGAACCGAGACGGTTCGGATCCAGTAGTTCGGGCGGGCGATGGTCGCAACCGTGGTCTGGGTGTCTCGCGCCACCCGTTCGAGGTCCTGGCAGGTGTGATGCAGACCTCTCCCGGAAAACCGATCACCGATCCGCAGGCTCAGCCTGTGGACCTTCCCGATCACGATGTCCGGTCGAATGCGTGGAGTGATTACGAGTCTCCCTGGAAACTCCCCCTGGGGGGTGTCATGCCGTAGAGGGGCAAGGCTACACGTAATGGGCTTCCGTGTGAAGGGGGGGGGCGAGGTCGCGCCGAATCAAGCGACTCCGAGGAATTCAGCGGCGACCACTCCCGTGACTTGCCCCAGATCCCGATAGAAGCCCTCGTTGGTATGCCCTTTCAACTCCTCGAGAAATGCGGGAAGCCACTGCGAGAGATGCTCGTCGATGAAGCCTCGAGCCAGCGACATGGCCTCGTTGGATTCTCGGGGGTCATCCGATTCCGCAAACAAGCGGAGGAGTTGGGCGACGACTCCCAATTCGATGGAAAGATGATCGGGGAACCCGCTGAACCCGTCGTCGATCTCAATCCCGTGCTCGCGCAGGAAACGACTGACCTCAGCCGTCGACGGCCCCCAGTGGCTTCGCTCCGCCGCATCTGCGCGATGAATGGACTCGTGGGGGCCGACATGCGGCCCCGGCCCGAGGAACGTGTCCGCGAAGTCAACGGCAAGTTCCTCGAGCAAGGCGTCGTCTCCGATCCTGACGCGTCGCTCACGAAGGTCGGCCGGTGCCGTCGAGCCGAGTTCCTTGAACATCGCGACCATGGCTTCCGATGTCAGGGCCTCGAGGTCTTCGGCATGGATTTCCTTGGCGAAGAGCCCCGCCAGCACATCGAGGATGTCCGCAAGGGCCCTCGCCTCTTCTGGGTCTCGAATCTCCAAGCTCATGCCGGCTTCACACGCACGACCGTGTCCATCCAGCGGTTTTCACCTCCCACGGGCGCCGGCTGACTCGGTATGACCCAGTTGGGGTGGACGCCGTGGTTCCGCCACCAGATGCGCTTGAGATCGCCGTCCGCATCGTGGCCGCCGGGCGACTTCTTGCCGGAAGCATATCGACCATAGGCCCAATGCCCGCAGTGCATGGCGATGGCGATGGCATCGGGATGGATGCCCGCCGTAACGCGCGCTTTGGTCACGATGCGACCGAAGTCGCTTGCGACTTCGACGGAATCGCCGTCCTTGATGCCGAGCCTCTCAGCCGTTGCGGGATTGATCCAAGCAGGATTGTCGTGGAAAAGCTCCGTCAGGAGTTTGCAGTTCTGGGTTCTCGAGTGCGATTGCATCGGAACCTTGTAGGTGATGAGGACCAATTCCCCGTCTCTCATGACCTCGTGTTCGGGGATCGGTGTCCAGGTCGGGAGGCCCGGCAGACCATGACTCTCGAGCAGTCGCGAACGGATCTCGAAGAACCCTGACTTGTTGATCTTGTCGGGTTTGAATCCGACGTAGACGCCGTGGGGAAACTTCTGGCCGACGTAGAGTTTGTAAGCGCCCTTCGTGGTCGTGTAGTCCTGTCCTGGCTTTCCTTTCCAGTACACACCGGTCTTCTCGTCAAGGATCGTGCCTTCGAGATCCTTCTTCGTCAGTTTCTTGGCGTAGGTTCGGTAGTGAGGCTTCTCATTCTTGTCGACGTAGGCTCCGTGCTTCGTCATGTACTCGAAACCGCCCGCGGCTTTGATGGCCGGCGTGTGCTCGCAGGCATCCATGACGAATTCCTTGGCGCTTCGGAAAGGCAGAGCCTTTTCGACATCACCGCCCAGGCGGCGCGCCAGTTCGCAGCAAACGTCCTTGAAGTCTCGCGCCTCGCCCAACGGCTGAATGAGCGGTTGCCGGATGTAGTACTCGTGCACCATGTCCATGGACGCCATGTCCTCCCAGTCCCACCGTTCGGTGTAAGGCGTGTCGGGAAGAATGAGGTCCGCGAGCTGTGCCGTCTCGCTGTATGCAATGTCGACTGAGACCAAGTAGGGGATGAGGCTCTTGTCCTTCAGGACCGCGATGTTCTCTTCGCACCCACCGTTGACGTAGGCCGGATTGTAGCAGTAGGTCATGTAGATCTCGGGCCGGCCGTTCTTGCCGTCCTTGATCATCTTGAGGACCTGATGGCTGACGTGGTGATTTGCGAATTTCACGCCGTCGCCGTCGAGGATGTGGAGTTTCTTCCCGTGCGTCTTGGGAGTGGGGTAGGAGTTCTTCCACTTGGCGCCAATGCCGCGGCACCGGCCGCCTGGGCGTTCGATGTTCCCGGCAATCGCTTCCAGCATCATGATCGCCCGTTCGGCATCGACCCCATTGTAGTGAGCGATCGCCCCACGATAACTCATGATGGTGCTGGGGCGGCTGTCGAAGTACTCGTCGGCCAGACTCTTGATCTTGGCGGCGGGAACCGTCGAGATTCCTTCGGCCCATTCCGGGGTGTACGGCTTCACGTGCTCCTTGAGCTCTTTGACCGTGACGTTCGTCCATTTCTCGATGAAGTCTTTTTCGACCTTGTCTTGACTCAACAGATGGTGAGCCATGGCGAGAACCACGGCGCCGTCGGTCCCCGGTTTGATGGGGACCCACTCGCGACTCTTGGCTGCCGTATTCGACTGACGGACGTCGAAGGTCACAAGCGGGACGCCTCGGTCCACTTTCGCGGCAATCATGCGCTGGCTGAGAGGGATATGGTTCGTGTGGGCTTCGAAAACGCTGCACCCGAAGTTGAGAACGAAATTCGTTCTGGCGACGTCATTCACGTCGTAGTGCTTGCCCCAGACGAGTTCCTGGGCGACCCACTTGCCGCCCTCGCAGATGGAGGTGTGATTCCCGATGGTCCCGGTGCCGAATGCCTTGAGGAAGTAGGACTTGATGATCTTACTGGACGAGGCCTTCATGCGTCCGTAGTGGAACATGAACTTCTCGGGCACGCCACGATCTCGCAGGTCCTTCAGTTTGGCGGTCAGTTCGTCCAGCGCTTCATCCCAACTGATGCGCTTCCATTTGCCGTCGCCCCGCTCGGAGCCGACGTGCTTCATGGGATAGAGGATGCGATCGGGGTCGTAGGACTGGCCGATTCCCCCCTGACCGCGGGCGCAGAGTTTCCCGTTGGTTCTCGGGAGCTCGGGATTGCCCTCGATCTTCACCAAACGGCCATCTTCGACGTAGCCGATGATGCCGTCGCGGGTCACGCATTGCCAGCAAGCGGAGGGGACTGCTTTCAATTCGCGTTGTGTCTTGTGTGAGACACCCTTACCTCCCCAAACGAGGGGTTCCCCTTCGACGGGCGCGGCAAACGTACTCGTGAGCAGCTTGGCGGCCGATGCCAGTCCTTCGAAAAGAGCTTTCCGTCGCGTCACTGTCTTCATGATGACTCGTTCCTTTCCGCTGCTCAGGCCTCTCGGACCTCGTCCCGCATTCCCTTGCCGCCCTTATATGCGGCTTGCAGATCTTCGGCGCCGATGTAGTAGCACTGGGGACCGGTCCCAGCTTCCGGCATGAGGACCTGGACTTCATCCTTGTGTTTCTCGATGAGCTGAGAGATCTCGCTCAAGGGGTCGTTGAGATCGCCCATGATCCGCGCTTTTCCCTGGCAGGTGTTCACGCAGGCGGGAACGATCCCCTGGTCGAGTCGGTGGACGCACATGTCACACTTGTCGGCGGCTTTCAGCTTGCCCGCCATCAGACCGCCGCCGGCGGTCTTGGTCGGGTTGATGAAGCGCACACCATACGGACACGCGTTGACGCAGTTGCCGCAGCCCCAACAGGCAGATTGGTCGATCAAGACCAGTCCGTCCGGCCGTTGGAATGTGGCTTCCTTTCCGGCGTAGGACTCTTCGGCACCGTCCGGGCGCACCCAACGATGGGTCGTCATGCTCGTCGGACAGCGTTCGATGCATTTCGGCTTGTCGCAGTGGTTGCAAAGCGTGGGAAGAAAGAGCTTCTCGACATGGGGGTAGTCCCCCGACTCGTAGGTCTTCACGTCGTTGCGGAAAACCCCGAGGGGAACGTCGTTCTCGGTCTTGCATGTGACCGTGCACGCGAAGCACCCCACGCATTTTCTCAGGTCGATGAAGAACCCCCACCGGGGCTTCTTGGCGGTCTGCTTCGCTCTGAAAGGGGCCACGCCCTCAGAGGGACTCGCCACCACGGCAGCTGCCGCGGCGCTCAAACCCATGAAGTCTCTGCGATTGATGCCGGCCATCCGTTTGTCGTCGTTTGTCGCGTCCATATCGCCCACCGTTTCAAGGAGTGATCGGGTCGGGGCCCCCTCGGGGCTCGATGGGTTGCCATGGACCGCAAGAGGCGTGCCATCAGTCCAAAACGCCCATGCCCCCCCGCCGCCCAGGGGATTCGTGGCCGGGGAGCTCATTCCCGCTGATGCGATGCGGGGAAAATCCCGCATCCCTTGACGGTCACGAGGCGGGAGATCCAGCACCGTCTCCCGGGCAAAGCCCTCCGTGGTTTGTTCGCTGAGCCCCCACTCCTTCCGTGAAGGCGCCCCCTCCTGGCGCGCGGTTCCGCATTTGTCGTTGGTCCCTCGTTTGCGGGCCGCATCCCCAACCCATGGGAGATTCCAATGCGCCCGTCTTTGACCTGCAGTCTCGTCGCGAGCCTGATCCTCATCCACGTTCTTTCGCAAGACTTGGCGGCCCAGAAGCATGGGACCGATGAGCCGAATTCTCGGCTGAAGCTTATCGAAAAGCAAAATGCAGAGATCCTGAGACAGAATCGCGAAATCATGAGGCGACTTCAGGCCTCCGAGAAGAAGAACCGCGAATTGGAGGCCGAGATCACCGAACTCCGCGACGGCGAGGGTGAGGCGCTGGCGTCGAGGCGGCTCGAGCGGGCGGTTTCAAGTGTGGAGGCTCAAGAAGTGACCTGGAGGGGACTCGTCCCATCCGGGGTCACGCTCAGTTTCGACGGCATGATTCGCCTCGACGCGTATTACGACTCGGCGCGCGCCGACAACGCGGTGATTCCGTTCTTCGTGCTTCCGGAGGAGACGACCACGGTAAGATCGAACGACGACCAGTTTGCTTTCGACTCCAGGCTCACGCGCCTCGGTCTCTCCGTCGATGCGGGTCATATCGGGGATGCCGTCGTGACGGGGCGCATCGAATTCGACTTCACGAATTTCGTGCCCGGCGTTCAGGAATCCCGCGCCACACCCACACTTCGTTTGGCCTACATCGACCTCGATTTCGGCGCCCTGGGTTTGCGTGTCGGTCAGGATTGGGACGTGATCTCGCCTCTGCAACCCTCCGTGCACCCGGAGGCGATTCTTTGGAACGCCGGTAATCTCGGCGATCGCCGTCCGCAGGTTCAGGTCCGCTGGGAGTCCTCTCCGGAGGGAGGATTCGTTTTCGGAATCAGGGCGTCCGCGGGGCTGACGGGATCGATCGCCAATGAGGACTTCGATGTCGGAGCATCGCCCTTCGCATCAAGTGAGCGGGACGGATTCGATGCGGGGATTCCGCATGGGCAGCTCCGGTTGTCGGGTGCCTTTGACTCGTGGGTCGACGGACGTCGAGGTGAGATCGGGGTCTGGGGTTACCTCGGTGCTCTGGAAACCGATGTCGACTTCGGCCGTGGGAGGCACGTGACATCGTGGGTCGTCGGGTTCGACTGGACTCTTCCGCTTCTCGCTCATCTCGATTTTTCGGGGCAGATCTGGCGAGGAGCAGCTCTCGGCGACATACGCGGCGGGATTGGGCAGAGCATCAACGTGGCCACCGGTCATGCGATTTCTTCCACGGGGGGATTTGCGGAGCTGCGTTGGCAGGTGTCCGACGATGTCAGCCTGCACGGAGGAGCGAGTTTCGATGATCCGGACTCCGAGGAACTCTCGGCGGGGTTTCGTGATCTCAACTGGACCGCGTATCTGGGCTGTCTCGTCGATTGGGGCGGAGGACTCTCGTCGGGTGTTGACGTTTTCTACTGGGAAACCCAGTGGGTGGGGCTGGGCGTCGGAAACATGGTGCGTGTCGATGCCTATGTGCAGCTAACCTTTTGACGGACGTGGCGCTCATCCCGGCGGCGCCTTCCGTCGGTTTCAGCAACGCGGTGCAGATCGAGTTATTGCCTTAGGACTCTGCGATCAGCACAGATCGCAGGCATAGGCGAGGATGTCACACATCGCATCGCCGGAGAGATTCGGGAACTTCGCGCACGCGGTGAGGCGACCTTCGAGGTCGAAGCCGCCCTTCTCCAACACGCGGATGGAGGCCGCGTTATCCGGATGGCAGCAGGCGAGGAGGCTGGGAAGGTCCAAGGAGCGGGCGAGATCGACCATCGCGCCCAGGGCTTCGGTGGCGAACCCCTGTCCCCACGCGTCCTGGGCGAGGACGTATCCGGTCATGGGGCGGTCAGGGATCTCGAAATCGAGCCCGGTGCTGCCCAGCACGAGCCCGCTCTCTCGCGACCTGATCAGGTAGGGCCCCGCGGGGCCGGCCTCCCATGCGGCGTGGCTCAGTCGGAGGAATTCTCGTGTCGCGTCCACGGACCCATGGGTTTCCCAGTGCAGGTAACGGGTGACGTCCGGATCGGAGGCGTAGCGTTCGAAGATCTCCTGGGCATCCTCCATCTGAGGACGACGGAGAAGGAGACGCTTGGTCTGGATGGTTTCGGGGGCTTTCATGGGTGCAGTCCTTGTCGCGACGCGTTCATTTTACATGACCGCGCCCATGAATCCCCGGTTCGTCTTCAGCCGCAGCCTCCTCCCGCCAAGGCGACGGGCTTCATGCTCTTCGCCTTCTTCTCATACTTGCGCACGGGGAGTTTCATGTGGTCCGGGTCGGGCCACGCGATGTTGATCCGGTCGCCGTACGCCGCGGGGAAGGTGAAACGGAGAGCTCCCTTCGCCGTGACCTGGCGAAGGGGAATCGGCTTCACGTCCGCCACCGAACCGTAGACGGCCAGCCACTTATTGATGCCGCCGTCGAGGATGTATGAGCCCTCGAGTCCCCTCGCCCGGAGGATTTTCCAGCCCTCCGTGGCGCGCTCCTCATCATTCGACATGAGGATGACGATGGAGATGGGATCGATCGTCTCGGGAAAGTCGCCCCGCAGATCGTCGAGGGAGACGTGTTTGGCGTCGAGCAAATGAAACAGGTTGAAATCGCTTTCGTCCCGGAGATCGAGAAGAACGAGTTTCACCTGATTGTTGTGCATCAGATCGACCAACTCCGCGGGGTCGATCTGGACGGCCCGCTTCTCCAGAAGACGGGTCAGTTCGGGTTTCATGCGACGAATCTTCGCGTCCAGACCCGGTTGGGGAACAAAGAGGAGGCCCACGGCCAAAAGGACGAGCACGGCGGCGCCCCACCGTGCAACCGGTGATGGCGTGAATTGCGGGTCCCTCGCGGCTTCGAGTTTCGAGACCCCCCAAAACGCGCTCAAGGCCATCAATGTCACCAGGATCGCCGTCATCCCCTTAGACGCCCCCAACCACTGGTCTAGCGTATATGTGCCGTGGGCGCCCGATGTCTGGAAGAAGTTCCAGAAGTCCGGAACGGTCTCGCCGAATGCGAAGATGCCGACGAAAAGTCCCCCGACGAAGAACATGCCATCGATCTTGAAGTTCGAGGAGGCCACGAGGCTCGTGCCCGGGCAGTAGCCGCCGATGATCATGCCCATGCCCAGGATGAAGCCTCCGAGGATGCCGGGGCCGAAGTAGGTCGGGTCCACGAAGACCTTGTCCAGATCGAGCACGCCGAGGGCGCTGCTCCAAAGCACCAGCAGCATCGCCACCACGATTGCTGTAAACATGACCTTCAGCACGGTGAGGTCCGTGAGGTAGAACTGGCCCGCGATGCGGCGCGAGTCGCCGAACCCGCTCCTTTGAAGGGCGATTCCGAACCCCACGCCCAGCAGGAGGTTCACGACGAAAAAGCCGACGCCGCTCCATGCAACGGGAAACATGGCGTCTCCTTCCTAATTCCAGAGCTTTCGGACGAACCACGCCGTGGCGTAGCCCCCTCCGAAAACCGCCAACATGAAGGCCCAACTTCCGACGGACAGGGTGGCGCCCCCGGTGAGGGCTTGACCCGACGTGCAGCCCCGTGCCAAGCGCGCGCCGTATCCGGCGAGAACGCCTCCGAGAAGAGCGAACGCCCAACGCGTGCGTGGCGTGATGCGCGGCCCCCGAAACGTCTCGACCTTGTTGCTCTTCGACCAGAGCCCGGCAATGAAGCCTCCCAAGACGACCCCCAGAATCAGGGGAATGATCCAGTGGCTCAAAGGTCCGTCGGCGTAGGGCGCAAGATAGGGGTTCGTCCGCATGTGGTCCGACGCGACGAGATTCATCACCGCGGCCAGGACCCGCGCCAGCCCGCCCGAGGCGCCGAGACCGTGCCCGGTCAAGAGGAATGCGAGGTAGAGGACGAGGCCGAGGAAGGTCCCACCCACCCAGGGGTTCCAGATGTTTCCGTTCTTGGGGGCATTCATGACTTCACCTCCTCGATGGACCCCTCCACCGGTTGTTCGCGAAGACCCGTGATCATCGCTCGGATGTTCTCGAGGGGCGTGTTTCCCGTGGTCGTGAGATAGACGTGCATGATGGTGAACGCCAGGAAGAGCCACGAACCCAGGGCATGCAGGGGGACGAGAGCGCCTCCTCCGCCCATGCCGGACATGGCCGCAGGCCAGGTCTGGACGCTCCAAAGCAGAAGGCCGGTCACCACTTGCAGAGGAAGAAGGATGTTGAGGATGACGAGATAGGTGAGCTTCTGGAGTGGATTCAACCGCCGATCCGGCGTGGGCTCCATGGGGTGAGGCTCGCCTCGGAACATCCCGTAGGAGTAGTACCTCACCTGGCAATATGCCTTGTGGAAGAAGTCGTGCTCCCCTGGCAGGTACTGCTTCATCTTCCCGCTCGTGAGGAAGTAGAAGAGCCCCATGACGGCGTTGAAGAGGAGAAGCCCCGCGAACACGTTGTGGGTGATGACCGCGGTCTGGAAACCCAGGACATGGAAGGATTGAGGCGAGCGAATCTCCGAGCCCGTGACCATCAAGACGATGATCGTGAAGGCCTGAATCCAGTGCCAGATGCGTTCGTGAACGGTGTAGATCTGGATGGCCCGGCTCATGACGCGTCCTCCTTGGGCGGGGCGTTCCGAGAGTAGAAGTGAAGGAAGATCCGGATTCCGCCGTGGAAGAACACGCCCACGAGAACCAGGATCACCGCCCACTGACCGATCCTGTCCACGAGCCTGTCCGTACCGAACCCGAGGACGCGCAGCCCCGCCGCCGTCGGGTCGGGTTGGAAGACGAGCGCGCCGTCGGAGGTCGGAGCGAGACGACCGGGGAGGGTGACGAGGGCGTCCTCGGGGAGGTGTGGAGTGACACCCCCGGGAAGATAGGCGGCGATCTGAAACTCCCGTCCGACCCGGGATTCCACGCCATGGCACCCGTTGCAGTCCTTCGTCGCGAAGCGGGCGGGCGCTACCCCGTGGTGGACGCCGTAAGGGAGGATTTCTCCCCGTATCATGGGGTTCTTGACCCCCTCGTTCTCCAACAGGCCGGCCATGACGGCGGTCTTCTTGGCGGTATCGAGCCGGAGTTCCCGACCCTCGAGGCGTCCGTCGCCGTTGGTGTCGAGGGCCTCCACGAGGGCCGGTCGATAGGTCCCCTCCGTCCCCCCGAAGATCGCTCGCGCCAGGACATCTCGGGAGACCTTTTCGCCATGGGCTCCGTCCACCCAGAAGAAGGTGCTCATCAGGTTCTGAGGAGTGAGTCTGCGGGTGCCATCCAGCTCCTTGCGCGGCAGCAATGTGGGTGTGTAGCCGCGAACGAGGGTTCGCGGGTCGGAAGGATCGCCGCTAACGCCGCGGTACACCACGAGCGCGTCGCCGTCGGGCCCCAGAAGAGTCCAATCCGTCTGTTGACGCGTGGGGGCGTATTCCTTGGGGATGTGACAGGCCTCGCACTGCATGCTGGTGAAGTGTCGGTCCCGGTAGGGGAGAAAGGCGTGGGTTTTCTCCGCCGCGTGGCAGTCCTCGCACCGGCGCATGCTTCCGTCGAGCCGCCGGGCGACTTGGCTCTGGCTGACGTGACCCTTGGCGAAGTCGTGGCTCGGAGTTCGCAGGAACTCCCGCAGGTCAAGGCGCCGTGGTTCCACCGCGAGGTGCTTCGGCTCCGTCGGGGGCAATTCCGCGTCGTAGGCGGGGTCGTTCAGAGATCCGTGGCAGTCGGAGCACTCGAGGAGGCGTTCCGCATGAACGTCCCACGGCCGCCTCAGATCGTCTTTCCCGGCCACGTTCATCCCGGACTCGCGGATGCGGTCCGCTGCGAAGATGGAGCCCGTGGTTTCGGTTTCCGGATGAGACGCCCCCGGGCGGAGGAAGAAAGGTTCGTTCCTCTTCGGCGGCACGAAGCCGTGGCAGATCGCGCAGTTGGAGGCTCGCGGAGTCCGAAGCCCGAGGAGTTCTCCTTTCACCTGCCCCTTCTCGTCGAAGACCTCGCGGTTCCAGCTCCAGTCCTCCCCCTTGCGAGTGACGACCGGTGTCTTGCCAAGCGTGGCCGTCGAGACCCACGCGAAACGACCGGCCGCCAACTCGCGGCGTCTTGCCTCATCGTCCGGGCGCGGGAGATGGCAGAGGAGACAGTTCATCTCCGTGGCTCCCGCGGCCGCGAAGTCGAAGGTCCCGTCCTTCGGCGGGCTGGCGGCGAATCCTCCTCCCACGTGACGGGCGCCTCGAGTGCGCAGCCACGTCGCCAGCTCGGCGGCCGTGCCCCGGCCGGGTCGGAACGTGTCCAACGTGAGCGGGTCGAAGCGTGCCGCTCGCTCCTCGGGGGTTCCTAGCGAGACATGGTAACTGTGGGATGCGATGTAGGCCGTGTCGTGGCAGCCGTTGCACGATTCCTTGAGCGACAAGGGAGCGTTCCTCGTGAGGACGGACTCGCCCTGGGCGTTCAAGAGCGGGATATCCGGGTGCGCGAGGATGTCCTGGGCCGGGAGACGTCCCCCAAAGAGGCTTGCCAGGACGAGGACGCCGGCGATCGTTGTCGTTCTCATGATCGCTACCTCCCTCCGAGTCCGGCCTTCAAAAGGCCATTGCGGGCGCGGCCGCCCCGCTTTGCCGGGTCGCCCTCGTATCCCAACGCTTTCCAG
>DRQF01000281.1 GCA_011369445.1 Planctomycetota bacterium
GGTTGCTTGACGCTGGCGAACATCTGGGGGGCCAGGAGAGTCGCGACGGTCGCGGCGCCGAAGATCACGGCCATCCAGCCGTGCCAGACGCCCACTCCGCTCATGGAATGGGTCTGCGCGCCGAAGTCGATCACGTTGTTCGCCAATCCGGACGCGGACCCCGTGTTGATCTTGGCGGTGAACCAGGGGAAAAAGGCGAAGACGGCCATGACGGCTCCGCCGACCACCAGCATCCGGTCCTGAAGGTCGAATTCGTTCCAGAGTTTCTTCAGCTGTTCCATTGGGGATCATCTCCTTCGGTTTCCAGTGTGCTGCAATCCCCATGCCGCGTCCAGCAAGAATTCGGCTCTTCGCGGGAGAAGGGCGCGAGCTGGGAAGATAGACTGTCAGGGACCCATCGAACTTCCCGCGGACGAAGGAGCGAATCCTGAAAGCGAATCGACTCATCCACGAAAAGAGCCCTTACCTTCTCCAGCACGCCCACAATCCGGTGGACTGGTATCCCTGGGGCGAAGAGGCCTTCGCGCGGGCCCGCGACGAGCAGAAACCCATCTTCTTGTCCGTGGGATACGCCACCTGTCATTGGTGCCACGTGATGGAGCGGGAGTCCTTCGAGGACGACGACATCGCCGCGTTCATGAATCGCTATTTCGTGAACATCAAGGTGGATCGGGAGGAACATCCCGACGTGGACCAGATCTACATGAACGCGGTCCAGCGGATGGCGGGACAGGGCGGTTGGCCGATGTCCGTATGGCTGACCCCCGACCTGAAGCCCTTCCATGCGGGGACGTATTTTCCTCCCGAGGATCGATGGGGCCGCCCTGGGTTTTTCTCGGTCTTGAAGCAGATGGCGGCTCTTTGGGAGCGCCGCCGCGATGACGTCTTGAAACAGGGCGAAGCGGTGGTGCAGGCGTTGGGGTATCGCCCCGATGCCGAGCCGGCGACGGTGCTGAACGTCGACCCGATTCATCATGCCGTACTCCAGTTGGAACGGGGCTATGACGCCACGTGGGCTGGATTCGGTGAGGCGCCGAAGTTTCCGCGAAGCACCACCCTCATGCTGATCCTCCGTGACCGCCTCCTGCGCGACGACAAGAACGATCGGCGGTTGGGAATGGTGGACCGGACCCTGGAGATGATGTGGCGCGGTGGCCTCTTTGATCATCTGGCCGGGGGATTCGCTCGCTATTCCACCGACGACATGTGGCTGGTTCCCCACTTCGAGAAGATGCTCTACGACAACGCCCTGTTGCCTTTGGCCTATCTGGAAGGATGGCAGGCGACGGGCAAGGAGCGGTGGCGTCAAGTCGGAACCGAAACCCTGGATTGGGCGCTCGACGAGATGCGAGACCGTGCGGGCGGTTTCCACTCGGCTCTGGACGCCGACAGCGAAGGCGAGGAGGGGCGGTTCTACGTCTGGGATCGGGATGAGGTGCGGGAGGTCCTCGAGCCCTGGGAGTTCTCCTTCGCGTCCCGACTCTTCGGCTTGGACGGCCCTCCCAATTTCGAGGGCAAGTGGGTTCTTCACCTAGCCATACCGCTGGAGGACCTGGCAAAGGAACTCGATTGGAGCGAGGAGAAGCTGGCATCCTCCCTTCGGGGAGTCCGCGCGAAACTCCTGGCGCGTCGCGCGGAGCGGGAGCGCCCTGCGACGGACGACAAGGTCCTCACCTCTTGGAATGGACTCATGATCGCCGCCATGGCCCGGTGTGGGGCGGCCTGGGAAATGAAACGGTTCGTCGCCGCCGCGCGCGAGGCCGCGGAGTTCGTCCTCGGGACGCTCCGTGACGCGCAAGGGGGGCTCTTGCGCCGATACCGTGACGGGGACGCCCGCTATGCGGGGACGTTGGAGGACTACGCCTTTTTCACCTGGGGGTTGCTCGAACTGCTGGAGGCCACGGGAGAGGCCCGTTGGCTCGAGTGGGCCGTGGAGCTCACCGAGAAGGCCATCGCTCTGTTCGGCGACGCCGACGAAGGCGGCTTCTTCTTCACCGCCGCGGATGCGCCGCACATCGTCCAACGGATGAAGGACCCCTACGATGGGGCCACCCCGTCCGGGGAGAGCGTCATGGCGATGAACCTGATTCGACTGTCGTCGCTCGTCGATCGGCCCGAGTTCCGGGAGCTTGCCGAGAAGACCCTCGTGGCCCACGGCGGCGAACTGAATCGATTCCCCATGGCGTATCCCATGCTGTTGATGGCGCTGGACCGCCACCTCGCTGCGCCCGAGGAGATCGTCGTCGCCGTTCCGGATGCACTCGACGATCCGGGGGGGGTGTCCGCGCGCGCCTTGCTCCGCGCTGCCCGCTCCGCCTTACGCCCCCATGCCACCATTCTCCCGCTGATCTCCACTGAGCGAAGTCGCCTGGAAACCCTCATCCCTTGGGTGGAAGGCAAAGAACCGGTGGAAGGGCGCGCCACGGCTTGGGTGTGTCGCGACGGCGCTTGTCGCATGCCGGTTCACGACCCCGAGAGCCTGGATCTCGCATGATCTTGGGCGAGGATTCTTGGGAGCGTCGTCAGTGGATGCCGACGGTGCTCCTCGGATGTCTCCTGGCGGCGGTCTTGGGGCGAAGTCTCGAACGGGCATGGCTCCAGCCCATCACCCATGACGAGGCCTTGACCTGGCTCAAGTGGGCGCGGGGGCCGTGGGCGGGGTTCTACGAGAACTACATCGCGAACAATCACCTTTTGAATACGGCCATCGCGAAGCTGTCCGTGAGCTGGTTCGGTCTGAGTCCGCTCAGTCTGCGGGCGGGCGGGCTTTTGGGAGCGGGGCTCTATCTTCTTGGTCTTCCCGTTCTGCTGCGTCGCATGGACGGCGCGTGGTGGCGGCTGCTCGCTGCCGGTCTGCTCACCCTCAACCCTCTCGTGATGGACTACTTCGCCCTCGCCAGGGGATACTCCTTGGCCATGGCCGGGCTCCTCTGGACTCTGATCGCGGCGATGAACTACCTCTCGAAGGATCCGCGGCCACGCCGATGGGCCCTCGGTTTGGGGTTCTGGGCGGCGTTCACTCTGCTGGCGAATCTGTCCTTCGCTTTTCCGCTGGCGGCGTTGGGCGGCCTCGTTGTGGCCTGGGATTTTCTTGAGCCCGGAAGTCTGGGCAAACGGTGCTCCCGCGTCTTGTTCGCGTGTCGTTGGGCGGCCCTCCCCGCCCTCGTGTTGGCGTCGCCCCTCGTGGGGCTTTGGAAGGGGGGAGCCCAGAGAGGCAGCTTCACCTTCGGGTCGCCCAACCTCTCCTCGATGACGGAAAACCTCGTTCGGCTCAGTCTGTTTCACGGCACCGACGTGCGCCGGCATCATGGATTCTTGGAGCCCCTTTCCCGGGCGATCGAGAATGGCGGACATGCCCTCGGTATGTCCCTCATGGGGGGGCTCATCTTGGGGGTGTTCATCGCTTGGCGACAGGGGCGTCGGCGGCGTGAACGAGGGGCCGCCCACGCTGCGCAGCTGCTCGGGCTCACCGGCCTGGTCGCCTTGGGAACCGTGATCCTGCTCATTGCGGCCCATCGCTGGCAGGGGCTTCCCTATCCGAAATCGCGAACGGGGCTCCCCCTCGTTCTGCTCGTGACCCTGGTAGCCGTTTTCACGACACGTCTGCTTTCCCGGCGACTCCGAGGCCCGGCGGGCCTCGCCTTGGTGGCTCTCCTCGCCCTTTTCGCGCTCCGCGCGTCGGAAGGGCACTTCGCGGACTGGGCGTATGACCGGGACTCCCTGGCCCGTTTTCGCTTCTTCGCGCGATGGCACGACGAGGAGCCGGACAAACCCCTTTCGGTCCTCTGCGTACCTTTTCTTCACGCCCCCGCACTCGAGTTCTACGCCGATATGTACGACGCGGACTGGCTCCGCGTTGAGCGGCTCCGCCCCGCGAACGCGGCGTCGCAACTCATGGGCCCCTTCGACGCCATGAGCTGCCATCTTCCGCGGAGGTTGGCGGAAGATCTGAGTCGCCAGACGAAGCGTCCGATCCTCCTCGACGACCCGACGACCAGCACCATCATTCTGGGGCGCGTCTGCAAAAAAAATCCCCCGCTCGAAGAGCGGGGGCAGATCAATCACCGGGAAGAATCCCAGGGTCACTGAATGGTGATGGGCAGTGCCGGGGACACGCTGGGAACTGGGCAATTCGGATTGCTGAAGTCAATGGTCAAGAAGGCCATGTTGTAACTGGTCCCCGAGAGTGCCGGATCGTTTGGGAGGCTCACGATGGGATTCTGGGTGGTCCCATTGGGGCCGAGGAGGCCAATCATGTTCAAGAAGTTGCCCTGCGTGCTCGTGGAGTAGATGAACAGCGCGTCGATGTCGAGAGGAAAGTTGATTCCTGCGCAGGTGGGCACGCCCACGGCCGTCGTCACCGAGGCTGCGCAAAAGTAGATGGCGTTTCCATCATTGGGAGCACACAGATAAAGCGGGCGGGCGAGTCCTGGGCGCTGGACACCGAGTGTTCCCAAGCCAGCGTTCACGCCGCCGATCGTCAGCGGCAGATTCACCGTCGATCCGTTCTGGAGATTCATGGTGACGGTGTAGTTGCCGGGAGGCACGGGGTTCCCGAAGTTGTCGGTTTGGTTCCAAATGAAGTCGTGGGTCTGCCCCGGAGCGATGGGGATGATGATGAGAATGCAGATGAACGGGCTGAAGACGGAATTTCCGTTCGCGTCCTGGACGGTGAACGGGCACGCGCCCGAATTCAGGACTTGGTTCGTGTCGTTCGCGAGCGTGATGCGAATGTCGCAGCCGACAGGAGCGATGGGAGGGCTGACGGTCGCCGTGACCTGAGCGAATACGGCGGTCCCGGCGAGCACAAAGGCAGCGAGACCGAGCAGATGACGAGTAAGGCGCATGACGTTCTCCGAATGAGAGGGATTCGTGGATGCGGAGCCGTGGAAACAGTGGTCTCTTCCGGCTCGCGGTGATGATTCAGGGTGGGGGTACTCCCACGATCTCCCAGAGTAGCACGCGGGGCGATCCCCCGCCATGGGGAACTCTGCCGGCTCCTCATGCGCCGTTGACGTCCGAATCGTGTTCTGGATATCCCGGAAGGGCTGTGGAATCATCGGTTCCGAATCCTTTTCAGCCGATAAACCCAGCGATCCCCCACTGGGTTCAAGGCGCCTGCGATGTCGTTTGGATAATCACCCATGAGGCAGATCATTGCCGTCTCGTTGCTCTTCATGCTCGGCTCCTGCTCCGACGCATGCTCACCCTACGTCGAACCTCAGAATCTGACCCCGGCGAAGGACCTCGAACCCGACGCCAGCCCTCGATGGCAGATCCTCGACGGGTTGACGACGCCGCCGAAGATTCCATGTGCCGCGACCGACTGGGATGGCCGCATCTATCTCGTTCACGGGGACCAGATCAGCGTCTATGCCCCCAAGAGCAAGACTTGGACGGAAGGAGTCATCGCCCTGCCGGCCGCCGTGGGTTCAGGAGTCGCCGTCGCCGTGACGCCCGAGGGACGCCTCTTCGTCTTTCGTGGCGGCAAGACCACGGATTTTTGGAGCGTGGACCTGGAAAAGCGCGAGGTGTCGAAGCTCGCCGAATGCCCTAAGCCCGTGGGACGCGGCGCGGCGCTCGCCTGGGACGGCGACCATGGCCGGCTCTATGCCATCCGGGGTGACCTCAAGCGCAACTTCTGGCGCTACGACCCCGATGAGGACTCTTGGACCGGGCTCACCCGGGTGGGCGACAAGACCCGTTTGGCGGCCATCGGACAGAGCACGGGAGGCTTGCAATACTCTCGAGGGAAGGTCTACGCCTGGCCCGACCACCATATCCAGCGCTACGACATCGAGACGGGGACATGGCTGGGACACGTTCACATGTCCTACGGTCAGCGTCCCTGGTGGGACGGGGGGATGTTCGCCCACGATCGCGCCACCGACGTTTGGTACATCATTCAGGGATTGAATTCTCGGACTCTTTCCGTGTTCGACCCCAACCGCCGCAAGTTCGCGTTTCTGAGGCCGCGCCTTCCCCTCCGCATGAGTGGCGAGGGCAATCGGGCGGTCGTCGTTCAGGTTGACGGGAAGAAATGGCTCTATGTCTATGCGGTACTCCAGGGGAACCGCCTGTTGAGGATCGCCCTCGACGATTTGGAATGGATCACGAACCAGTCGCCCGCTTCGGACGTGGGTTCGCCCTGGATCACCTTCCACGAACGGGGCGGGTCGAGTCTCGTCAGGCGCCCGGCCTTCAAGCCCGTCCTGGGGCTCATGGGGAAAGCGGGGGATCGCTGGTACTTCGGTCGCCTCAAGAATCTGAGGTTTCTCGAGCCCGCGAAGAATAAGTGGACGCGCTATCCGGGCGTGCCACTCGGTGGGCATTTCGAAGCGGGACTCTGTGCGACGGCGGACGAGCAGGGGCGCGTGTACGTGTTCACGGGGAATGGTCGACACGTCGTGCGCGTCGACCCGACGACGATGAAGTCCGAACCCGTCCCAGAGCCGCCGGCGGATCTGGGACTCGGGGCCCAGTGCGTGCTCGCGAAGGATGGACTGCACCTTCTCCTAGGCGGCGAGACGCGCTCCCACTTCGTGATGGATTTGAAGACGGGGGGATGGTCCCCCGCGACGCCCCTCCCCGACGGGGCGACGCCCGTAGGCGAGGGTGGCAGCGCACTGCTCCTCCGCGGCGGACGACTCGTCGCCATTTCCGGATTGAAAGCGTGGGAGTTGAAAGAGAAGGCGTGGCACGCCCTCGCCACTTTGCCTTTCTCGCTCTCCGCCGACGGAGGCATGGCCACCGTCGATGCGATCGGTGGGCGGCTTTTCTGCGTCGAGGGCGGGGGGTCTCGAAGGATGGCGGTTGTCGAGCCCGGCTCGTCCACCCGCGTCGAGGAGATTCTTCTTCCCGACGTCGTCAGCGTCGCGGGGCAGCGGGCTCTCGTGGACGTCATCAACGGTCAACGCGTGTTCTGCGTCCATCGGGGCCACGACACCCACGAGATCTTCGTGATCCCCACGAACCATTTCTTCAAGAAAAAGGGACGCTGAGGATGAAGCGACTCGCATGGATCGCCCCCCTCTGGGGTGCTCTGCTCTTCGGCTGTCTGGATTTCGTTCTCTCCTTCCGCAGCGCTGGGCTCGATCTCGACACGGGCGAAGTCGTTCAGATGATCGGCTACGTCCTTGGACGTCACATGCTCGTGGGCTTCGTGGGTGCTGTTTTCTTCGGGGTGTTGGTGCTCCTCCCCCAGGGGACGAGGCGTTTCAACTTCCGAGTCCTCGTGGCGACGGCTCTGTTCTCCTGGATCTTCATCGTCGCCAACCGGGACCTTACGAGTGGAGCGTGGATCTCCCGTCAGTGGTTTGCTCCCTACCTGCGATGGGGGATTCTCTTGGGCGGGCCGGTGGGAATCTGGTTCGCCTGCTCGATGATCGGCCGCATTTTGCGTCGGCTGGGCGAGCAGGGACAGCGAGTATTCATGAGCCGCGGTCTGGCACTGATCGCGGCCGCGGCGGCGATGGTTCTCGCCTACAAGAACGTCAATTGGCTCATCGGCCAGTACCCAGGGATTCATCTTCAGCTTGCCTTGGGGGCGTACCTCCTCGCGACGGCATCCGCGTACCTCATTCTGCGGTCGATGAAACGTCCCCTCGGAGCTAGGGGCGTCGCGGTCACCGTCATCCTCGTGATGCTCCTCTTCGGCGCCTCGCTGTTCCTCCACGGACGGGAAGCCTTCGCCGCCGCGCGCGCCGGCGCGGGGAGTTTCGGCCGAGGAGTCACGTCGTTCTCGGATCTTCTGAGGCCGGTTTACGACCATTTCTCGGTCCACCGGGAGATCACGCGCGCGGACGTTTCCGATGCCCTCGCCGAACTTCAGAGGACCGGTGCCCTCGACTACTCGGACGTGCTGGACAAGCTGATCCCGAACCGGAAGAACTACAACGTCTTGCTCGTGGCCATGGACACGGTGCGATGGGACCACACGGGACTTGCGGGCTATACCAAGCACCCGACGACGCCGCGTCTGGATGCTTTCGCGAAGAATGCCTACGTCTTCAGGAACGCATATACGCCGTACCCCACGAGCAATTATGCCTACAACTGCATCCTCACCGGCATGTCCGCAGGCGCCTCGCCGATTCACGGCTATCGGAGCAAGCTGGACTGGAAGTGGCCAGACGACATCGACTACCCGAAGCTCTTCTCCAAGAACGGTCTTTGGAGTTGCGGGATCTTCTCCTTCGACAAGGCGGACGTCGCAAATCGACGATTCTTCGGTTACATGCAGAACGGCTTCGACGCCTTCTGCCCCGACCAGGTGAAACCCTGGAAGATGCGAGGTGACAAGATCACGGCCAGCGTGCGCAAGCAGATCTCTGGCCGCAAGAAGTCCAGGTTTTTCGTCTTCGCCCACTACATGGAGGCTCACGCTCCCTACGTGAAGTGGCCGGGTTTTGCTTTTGGAGACGAGTCCATCGACCGCTACGACAGCGGGATCGCCTTCGTCGACGATCAATTCGGGAAAGTCCTCGATTTCCTGGACCAACAGGGACTTTCCGACAACACGATTGTCGTCGTTCTTTCCGATCATGGCGAAGCTCTCGGGGAGCACGGGAACACGACCCACAACTCGAGCGTCTACCAGGAGGAGATTCACGTTCCCCTCGCTATTCGTATTCCCGGTCTCCCCGGTGGTACGGTGAATGAACTCACCAGCCTCATCGACGTCTTCCCGACGCTCAGCCGCGTTCTGGGAATCAAGGACGATGTGCGACGGATGGGCCACAACCTGTTGCCCTATATGCTCGAACCGGGCAAGCATCCCGAGCAGGTCGTCTACGCCGAGCAGTACACCCCTCGAGCCACCATCGGGTACCTGGAGCAGCGGGGCGTCATCCACGACGGCAAAAAGTTCATCGAGGTGTGCACGCAACCCGAGAGCGAGTTCCAGCTTTTCGACCTGGAGCAGGATCCCCACGAGCGGAAAAACCTCTTCGGCAAGCCGGACTACGCCGAGGCGCAGGCGATCTTGGCCGGATTCCTCGACGCGAAGATCAAGGCCGTGCGCGGCTATCACGGCAACCGCAGGGAGGACTTCGATCCGATCTATCGCTTGCAGAAAGAGCTCGAGAAGCTCCTTGCCGACATGGACGCCCCTGACCCGAAGGTGGCCGCGAAGGCGGCCAGCCTCATGCGCAATCGGCTGAGAAGTCGGTTCGACAGCTTGGACGCCAAGGCCTCGCAACTTCCACCCGCATTCCTCGAGCGAATTCGCAAGAAGGCGCTCGAGCAGGCGCTATCCGCCTTCGCGAACAAAAGCCGCGTGCGGTGGGAGCTGTATCAGATCCTCGATGTTCTGCCGAACGAGGAGAACGCTCGCTTTTTCCGCCTACTCATGAATCACAAGCACCCCCGCTACAAGAGGGACGGTGCGATCGCACTCGCGCATCTGGGACTGGAGGAGGCCAGGCCCGTCCTCCACCTCGCCATCGAGAACATTCCCGACAAGTCGGCCCGTTTCACGACGGCCATCGCCCTTTCGAATCTGGGCGAGCACCAGTATCTGAGCGAGTTCGTCCCCATCCTGAGAGGTCGGTCCACCTGGGAGGTGGCGCCCCTCCTCCGGGCTCTCGCCGCGGCGAAGAGCGGGGAGGGTTTGGACATCCTCTACGGCCGTCTGACCGTCGGCGGAAAGACGACGTCGATCTCCGACTTCACGATCAAACAGTTGATCATCAATCAGGCCCGCGCGGCGGAGACTCCTTGGGCGGATCTCGTCCTCTCCTTCCTCACGGATGATGCGGACTTAGGCATCAAGCGCGCGGCCCACGCCGCCTTGGTTCTCCGGCACGGGGAAGAGCAAACGGCGGAACTTTTGAAACGCTACGCGATCGAAAGGGAAGCGCTGGCAGCTCAGGCCAATGGCGAGAAAGAACTGGTGGTCGATCGCTATCGCGCCTACGTGCGTGAATTCCCCGACGCTCCGGCACGGGTATTTCTGGGTCTCGCCAAGGGGCTCGTGAATACGGGGGAGAGGGGGCGCGCCGCCGACGCCTTGAAGGAGATGAAGGCCCGTGGCGATGCCCAAGAGCAGCGGGTCGCCCAGCGGATGCTGGATCACATCGAGGATCTCAAGTGGTTCTATCAGCCCGCGGATGGGGAGTGGAAGGCCGACATCGAAGTCGTCGACGGCCCCAAGTGGTACAACCGGAACCGCAGCTTCTTCTTCGACGTGAAGTTCACCAACCGGAGCGACGTCTATTGGATGGGCGGGATCTGGCAATTCGCGCCCGTGCTTGCCGTGGACATCGTGAACGAGGAGGGCGAGCTCTTCGTCCGCGACGGTCGCGGGCGACCCGTGACGCGGCATCGCGTCTACAATTTCCTGCCCCCCGAGGGGCTGGCTCCCGGCGAGACGATTCGGATGACCCTCGTGGGTCACGTGCCTTCAGGCTATTGGGAAAACGGGCACGTCGTCTTCAGTTTCTTCCAGAATGGGACCTCCCACATCCCCTCCTCGGGAAACTGGTTGCTTCAGTTGCCACCCCCCGTGCGACCCCAGTAAGTCCGCGATTCCCTGGATCGTCCTCGGCGTCAATCGTCGGCGATGAGGAGAGCCGTCGCCTTGGCTCCGTCGGGGAGGTTGCGGAACCGGAGGGTCAGTGGTGCTCCCTTGGGCAGCGGGGTCGGCAACTCCAAGGCTGCCAGGCGGCTCGTGAACGGGGCGCTCAAGGGGACGCTCAGGATCGTTTTGCCTCCCAAGGCCACCTCGAGGGAGCCTCCCGCGGCGAGAACGCTTTGAATCTGCACGTGGTGGTTCTTCCCATTTCGGGAAGGGAACCCACTGGCCTCGGTGCGGCCGATGCGGCTGTCGAGGCCGGTGACCGGTTTCAGGCCTCGGAGTTCGTTCGGGATCAAGGCCGCCGCGAGGGCGCGGGTGTGGAGTGGTGAGTGAGTCCGATCCAGGATGCGGAGCCGCAAACGATTCGTCCCGGCCTCGACCAAGCCAATGGGGATTCTTGCAACCCAGATCCAGACATCTCCCTGCTTGCGCAGGGAGATGACGTCGGTCAATCTCTTGCCCTGATTGAGAGTCAGGTCGACGACGAGATCCTCCGGCTTGGGATCTCCTTTCGTGACGACGAAGGCCACGACGGCCCGGTCGAACAGGGACGACGGGGCTTCGAACGTCCCGTCGATGCGCAACCTCGTGGCGGGCGGGAAGACTTCCTTCTTCCATGAGTCGAGCGTCGAGCCCGCCAGCCACAGGTCGAAGTTCAGTCCGGGGACGACCGGCGTGCCGACGAGACCGGGTTCGCCGAGAACGATCCGCGCGCTCTCGTCGGGCCGAGCATTGAAGAGCCCGGGGCGACGGAGAAGGATGGCCGCTCCTTCCGCGGACTCCCAGGCCCTCAGAACCTGGAGCGCCCGAGTCCTCACCTTCGAGGAGCGATGTGAAAGCAGTTCCGCAACGGCGCGCGCCTGTCGCGCGTCGCCCTTGCTTTCGAGAACGGCCAGTGCCTCCAGCGCGTCGGCCTCATCCAAGGCGACGCTCTCGAGGAGGATGGCCGTCAAGACGCCGACCTTATCGGGACGGGCGCTGGCCAGGAACCGGAGGAAAGGCGCCCGGGGGTAGGAGCCCTTCGGGTCGAAGAGGTAGCGGGGCAACTTGTCGGTGGCCTCCGAGTCCCCCTGACGCGCCAGGGCCAACTGTCGCAGAGCCATGACGGTGGGGCTGGCACCGGTGGGTTCGAATTCCGTCAGCGCCTTACGGACGAGTTCACTGCGATGTTCGGCGAGAGTGCGGATCAGGATGCGGAGGCCTTTCTCGGGCATATCGACACGGAGCCCTTGGATGGCGTGGTCCAGGCCCTCCTTCCCATCGGTGACGCGAAGGAGAAAGGTGCCGGCCAGGGCTTGGACCCGTCGATCCTCGTGATTGAGGAGGGGGCGCACCAGGTCCGCGTCCTGGCTGTCGCCCACCTCGAGAAGGAGTTCGAGACGGGCCGTGAGATCGCCTTCCGGGGGCTGGAAGAGCGCCTTCACCGCATCGTGGGCCCAGGGACGATGGGTCTTCACTCCGAATGCAGCCCGATAGAAGTCCCCTTCGTGACCGTTCAGCTCGGGGCGACGTACGAGGCCCCGCCGCCAGAGATCGGCCGCGGCCATGTCCCGCACCAAGGCGGATTCCAGGTCCGATTGGAGCTTCGCACGCACGGCGGGGGGCGGCTCCGCGGCGACGCCGTCCCGGTAGAACATCGAGATCTGGCGCTTCGGGAGATCGGTCAGGCGCCAACCCCCGGCCTTGATGCTGAATGCCGCGTCATTGGGGTCGGTGTGCCGAGGGGGAATGGACTCGGCGAGGGCCCACGGGTCGCCTCCTTGGGCGTCCGACGCGGTGAGGACGCTCTTGAAGGAACGTCCCATGGCGGTGGGGAGGGGAGGGGCTCCGATGACGTCGACCAGGGTGGGCAGGATGTCCAAGGTCTGCACCATCGAGGAGGAATGTCCCGTCCGTACCCCCGGTCCCGCCACGATGAGCGGGACGCGAAGGTGAGCATCCCTGAGAGGAGGAGTGGTGGAGGCCTCGCCGTATGTCTTGCCGGGTTTCCCCCGGCTCCCCGTGACCACGATGAGGGTGTTCTCGAGGGAGCCGGCCGCGCGGAGCCGGTCGATGACGCGCTGGATCTGATTGTCGGAATAGCGCAGGGCGGCTTGGACGTTCCCTCGCGGGGTGCCGTCCGCTCCGAACCCCGGATGGCGGCGGGCCGGCAGTTCCGTCCAGGGGAGATGAATCCACAGGAAGAGGGATTCGTCTTCCCGACGGCCCGCGAGGAGTCGCTCGACCCGGGAGGAGACCTTCTCCGGTCCGCTTCCCCATTCCCATTGGCGCCTGGGGAAGTCGAAGCGAGGCGGAACCGTCCCCACGGATTCGGACCCGGCCTCGAGGAGCGGCTTCGTGAAGAAACCGAAGATCTTGAAGCCTGCCTCCGCAAACCACGCGGCGGCTCCGGTCGCGGGACCGATGCCTTCCAAATCATGGATGACCTGGGGCGTGAGAGAGTAGAGCTGTCCCAAGACGGAGGTGAGACGCATCGTCGACGGTGCGAAGGCTTGATCGAAGACCATGCCGCGGCGGGCGAGGGCGTCGAGGGCGGGGGTCGGGGCGAGCCCGTTTTCGCCGTAGCAGGCGAGGGCATCCGGTCCGAGGGCATCCAGCGTGATCCAAACCACGTCGGGGCGTTCGCCCACGGCGCGGGCCGTATCCTGGGCCGTCGCTCCCAGCGCCAAGCAGCCGACCATCAAGGCGCCGATCAGGGTGAGTTTCGACATACCGTCCTCCTTCGGTCCATGCATTCTGCATCTTTATCGTCGGCGTGTAACATGCCTCTCAATGAGCGACGACCGTCTGAAATCCGCTTTTTTGACCCTCTCGTCCGTGATGCGCCGACTGAGGGCGGGCTGCCCGTGGGATGCACGGCAGACCCACGCTTCGCTGAGGCGCTACCTTATCGAGGAGTGCCACGAGGTTTTGGACGCCCTGGACCGGGGCGATCCGGAGGACCTCAGGGCGGAATTGGGCGATCTTCTCTTCCAGGTGTGGTTTCACTCGGAGATCGCCTCGGAACGGGAAGGGGGCTTCGACTTGGCCGACGTTCTGGACGGTATCGCCCGAAAACTCGTGCGTCGGCACCCTCACGTCTTCGAGGAGTCGGGACGCGGAGCCGAGGGGGAGGAAGCCTGGTCGCGGGCGGCGTGGGAGCGTCGCAAGATGAGCGAGGGGCGCACCTCGCGCCTGGAGGGCCTCCCCTCCGGCCTGCCCGCTCTGCTGCAGGCTCAGATCCTCCAAGAGAAGGCGGCGTCGGCGGGTTTCGACTGGCCAGATCACCGGGGTGTGCTCGACAAGGTTCGGGAGGAGTGTGCCGAACTGGAGGAGGAATTGGCCGCCGCGGCGTCT
The DNA here is from genome assembly GCA_011369445.1 of Planctomycetota bacterium. Classification (GTDB taxonomy): domain Bacteria; phylum Planctomycetota; family DRQF01; genus DRQF01. The sequence continues at coordinate 13,913 of DRQF01000281.1, forward strand.
TCAGGCGGCGCCATGCCGACGCCGGGCATGGCCCATGAACTGGGTGATCTTTTGTTCACTCTCGTCAACCTGGCTCGCAAACTCGACCTCAACGCCGAAGATGCCCTGCGGATGGCCAACCGCCGATTCCGGAAGCGCTTCCAGTACATCGAACGCGCGGTCGCTGCGTCCAATCGTCCCATCGAGGACGTGGATCTGGACGAGTTGGAGCGGCTCTGGCAGGAGGCGAAGGCTGCGGAATGACGGCGCCTCCCAGACGATTCAGTTCGCCTTTGCCAAGAGCAGACTTGCCTCCCCGGCGAGATCGGGCCGTTTCGAGTTCTTGATCGGCTCCAGGATCTCCTTGGCCTCGTCCTTGCGTCCGAGATCGATGAGGAGTTCCGCGCGAAGGAGTTGAGCGACCTGTTTGAGGTCGGGCGCGCTCCAGCGCGTTAGGTGTTCCTCGATCCACAGCAACGTGTCCTCGTCACCGACCGCGCGCCGCGTGATGTCGAAGACGATGCGCAGGGCGCCTTCGGCTTCTCGAGTTCCGGGAACGCGAGCTAGGAGATCCTCCGCAATGTCCCTTGCGGCTTCGGGGGCGGCGCCCGCGATCGCTTCCGCCGCCGCCAGTTCGAGGCCGGCACGCTCGGAGCAGGTGGGGTAGTCCTCCACGAACGCTTTGAGGGCGTCTCCCACCTCCCACGGTTCCCGGAAATTGCGGATGAGTCGGTGCAGCGCCAGGAGTCGCGTGGATTTGGTGTTCTGGTCCTTGGGAAGCTTGCGGGCGGCCACCTGTTCGAGGAGGCGTCGGAGATCGCGGACGATGCGCTCATGGGGGAGAGGCGAGCCGACCGGCGGGGCCATCACGCCTCCCCGGATGCGGAGCAGATACAGCCAAGCCTTCTCGTACTCTCCTTCCTTGATCAGATGGGCCACGAGCGGGGCTACACGGCGGGGGGCCTTCGCGGTCTTGGGGAAGAAGAACAGCAAGCGTTCGATGACGGGCCAACGCTGGGGGTCTTTCTCGGGCAGCGCCGCGAGGAGTTCGAGGTGAGCTTTCTCCGCCGCCGGATGCAGAGGGTAGACCGAGGCGAATCGCTGGAGCGCCAGCGCGGCGCGGTGCTTCGTCATCGGTCCTCCGCTTTCGAGGTCGGATTGGATGCGGGTGAGTTCTTCTTGCTGACGCGCCAGTTTCTCTTCCCAGTCCGCGCGGTCGGGCTCGGGGGCACCGCCCTTCACGGCCCCGGCGAACTTCAGGGCGCGGTCGTACGCGCCCCAACGGGCCGCCAGGGTGGCCGCCCGCAGGGAATCCCGTGAGGCATCGCCGCCCTCTCGCGTCCTGTTGGCGATGAGTGTCTCCAGGGATGACAGAGCCGCAGGGACGTCTCCTTCGGCTTCCTGGACCCGGGCGATCCAGGGCGCGACTTCGGAGATGACGGGGAGATCCTTATACGTCTCCGCGAAGCCCAACAGTTCCTCGTGGATGGCGACCGCGGAAAACGGCGGGACCGGCGTGCGGCGCCCCGTGGGCGCAGGGGCGGGAGGGAGATTCGCTATGCGCGAGGCGATTCGGGCCAGAGTTTCCTCGGCCTCGCGGGCCCGGTCGTCGACCTGGGCCGCGGCAGGGCATCCCAGCAAGACCGCCACGCAGAAGAGGAGGAGTCGTGAAATCATGCCCCAGTCTAACGTGCCCCGCTCGATCGACGCTATGCTTCTCAACTTCCTACCGTTCAGGAGTCGTAACGGGCACGCCGTGCGGCGTCGATCTCGTCTCGCCGGGCGAGGTAGGCCCGTTGCGAGACGATGTGCTCTTCCATGAGCCGGTGGATACGCTCCGCCGCCGTCTTCGCATGGCGGCGGAGGACTTCCTCCCACGGGACCGCGTCGCGCATCCAGTTCGCCGGGTGAATCAGGGTGTGGATCTGTTCGATCTCGCCCAGCTTCTCGCAGATGCATCCTTCCCGCCACCGGAAGCCGGAGTCCCCGAAGTACTTCGTGTCGAGGACGAGATGGCGCTGGTAGGCGCAGGGGTAACCCTCCGGCAGGATCTTGACGACCGGGCCGATGGATGGCTCATGCTGGGAGACGCTCAGGGTCTTACCGCCCAGAAGGGTTTCCAGCGTGTGGATATCGGACGCGATTCCTTCCGCGACCTGCTGGCCCATGGATTCGTAATACCCGGGCTCGTAGTGCAGACCGACTTCGTGGCCCATGTCCGCGATCTCGCGAATTCTCGCCGCGTGGTCGGGAGCCAGGGCGTTGTAGAAGGGTGAATGGAGTCGCACGTAGTAACAGGTCGTGATGCCCATGTCGGCCTCGAGCAGGGCCATCGCGTGGGCGGCCTCCATGGATATGTCGATGTCGTGACGAACGAGGAAGAAGGGGCCCTCCGGTAGGGCGGTGCCCACCTCGCTGACCTTCACGATGGGGTACCCCTCGGCCCGTGCCGACTCGAGAATCTCTCGATAGTGCTCGGGAGACCAGGTGCAAGTCATCAGATCCAACCTCCTCGATAGGTCCAGGTGCGGGGTTCGAGGCGAATTCCTCGCTTGCGGAGAAACTCTCGAAAACTCTCCGCGAGGGGGCCCGCCTTGCCGCGGATCGTCTTCTGAAGCAGCGCGATGCGGACGGCGCCGCCGTTCTCGGGCGGCGACCCTTCGAGGGTGACGAGGCAGACCTCATGACCCGCGACGGGTGGTGTGATGTCGGTAGGCGTCTCTCCGTAGACCAGCAACGCGGGCGACGCGCCGGCTTCGACCTCGAGCACGATTCCTTGTCCCGCCTCCTTCACCTCGACACCCCGTCCGTGGGCGCGCAGGAGCGTCGCGAAGTCGAGGATGATCTGCCGAGCGAGTTCTCTTCGCGTCTCCTTCGAGAGTTCGCGTCGCGCGGCTTTGAGGTCGATGGCGGGAACGCCGCCCGCAAGTCGCCCGGCGCCCACATCCGTGACCACGCTGGAGCCCGAGAGTACGACGGCGCCCTCGCCGATGTGGACGCCTGGAAACAGGACGCAGTTGATTCCGATCTGAGAGCGGGCGCCGATCTTTACCGGAGCGAAGGCGGTGGGAAACCCCTCCAACGTGGACTGTGCGAAGCTGTGAGTCATCACCGTCACGTTGCGCGAGATGGTGACTTCCTCACCGATGCGGATCCCGCGGCAGGGATTCAGGTGGACGTTCTCGCCGATGAATCCGTGGGCTCCGATCTCGAGGCTCGACGTGGGATCGCGATGTCCGCCGCCCCCGATCTCCACGTCGCGCACCATGAAGACGTTCTCGTGGAAAAGGGCCGTCCGGCATCGGACCGAGGAACGCGGCCCGAAGTAGGTCATGGCTCGGGCTTCGATGGATTCGCATTCCACGACGACATCGTCGCGGAGAGTCACACCGTCTCCCAGGCGGATCGTGCCCGCGAGAATGAGGCTCCCCGGGCCGAATTGAACGTTCTCTCCGAGATCCGCCCCATGGAGACGGTACAGGTGGACCTTCATCGCGGAGGAGAGCGCCGCGAAGGCGGAACGGTCCGCGCGGATCAGATCCAGAAAGGTGGCGTCGACGCGCCCCCCGTCTGCGTCGGAGGGGGCTCGGGAAGCCGACGCGCCCGACAGGTGGCGCACCACGTCCTGGAGCGTGATCTCGCCCCGCGGCCCCGAGGGGCGGATGGACTCGAGGGGAATGCCCGCGGCGCGCGCCTTGCGCCGTGCTGCTGGGACGGCTGCCGTCGGCGATGGGGCGGCCTCTTCCGCGGGAGGGGCCTCGGGGACGACGGCGGGGGCGTCGGTCTCGGTCGGCGCCGCGGCGGCGATGAGCGCCGCGATGGCCTCGTCCGACAGGGTCTCACCTTCCGCGCCGACCAAGGCATAGGGGGCGCCCATGGGGATGTCGTCGTCCTCCTCCGCGAGCCGTTTCATGAGCACTCCCGGCGCCTCCACTTCGATCTCGAAGGCGGCCTTGCTGGTCTCGACGACCGCGAGAACCTGTCCGGGAGTGAGAGGGTCGCCGGGAGATGCGTGCCAGGCGCGGAACTTGACCTTCCGGTCGACGCCGCCGAGATCGGGGATGCAGAGGACTCGAGCCATGGGTCAGTAACTCCGAACGAGGTGTTGCGCCTGCCGAGCGATCTCCTCGGATGACACCATGACGGCGTCTTCGAGGACGGGGCCCGAGGGGACGGGGACATCGACGGCGCTGACGCGCGCGATGGGGCCGAGAAGGTATTCGAAGGCACGCTCGCCCAGTTCCACGGCGACCGCCGAGGCGACGCCTCCCGTGAGGCAATCCTCGGAGACGACCACCGCCCGTCCGGTGCGTCGGACGGAGGCAATACAGGTGGCGACATCCATCGGCGCGAGTGTGCGAAGGTCGATGACCTCGCACTGAATGCCCTGTTCCACCAGCGCGGAGGCGGCTTCGAGAGAGAGTGTGACGCCCCGGGCGTAGGAGATGAGCGTGACGTCTCGCCCTGGACGAACGACGCGCGCCTCGCCGAGACGAACGGTCTCGTCGCCGCTGCTGCGTTCCTCCACGGTGTCGTAGAGCAGCTTGTGCTCGAAGAACAAGACCGGGTCGGGGTCGTGGATCGATGCCAGGAGCAGAGCCTTGGCGTCGTTGGGGGAATGGGGGGCCACGACTTTCAGGCCGGGAACGTGGAGGAAAAAAGCTTCCGGGCTTTGCGAGTGGGTGGCGCCGTACCCGAATCGACGCCCCATCGGCGTTCTCAGCACCATCGGTACGGTGAGTTTTCCATCGTACATGTAGCGGAACTTCGCCGCGTGATTGACGAGGGCGTCGGTGCAGCAGGTGAGAAAGTCCGCGAACATGATCTCGACGATGGGTCGCAATCCCCCCGCCGCGGCGCCTACGGCCGCTCCGACGAACGAGTTCTCCGAGATGGGTGTCTGCAGGACCCGATCCGGGCCGAATTCATCGAGGAGCCCTTTCGACACTCCGAAAGCGCCCCCGTAGACACCGATGTCCTCTCCCATGAGAAACACGGAGGGATCGGCGCGCATGGCTTCGGCCATGGCTTCACGGACGGCCTCGCGAAAACTGAGGGGCGTTGGTGTCATGGCGTCTCCTCGGGAGCGAAGAGCCCTCCCCGCGCCAAGGCTTCGTCTCCGGGAGGCGATGCCATGGCGTGGGCCACGGCGGCGGCGATTTCTTCCTCGACGGATTCCTTCATGGCTTCGAGTTGCTCTCCGAGGCCTTGGTCTCGGAGCGCCTCGCCGGAGCGTCGGATCGGATCTCGCTCCTTCCAGGTGTTTTCTTCCTCCCGTGTCCTATACAAGCGCGCATCGCTGCGGGAATGCCCGCACAACCTGTAGGTGAGAGCTTCGAGGAATGCGGGTCCGCCCCCCTGGCGCACTTTTTCGGCGAGGCGCAGATAGGCTCCACGGACGGCTTCGACATCGTTCCCATCCACGGTCTCGACCGGCATGTCCCCGTAGGAGGCCGCCCAGCGGGTGGGACTGCCGGCCGACAGCCCCGCCTCGGCCGGGTGTGACATGGCGTAGAGGTTGTTCTCGCAGCAGAAGATCAGGGGGACGCGCCACAGGGCAGCCATGTTCAGACACTCGTGAAAGTTGCCTGTCGCGCAAGCACCGTCGCCGAACATGGAGACGACGACCCGGTCGTCTTTGGCTCTCTTCGCGGCGAGGGCCAGCCCGAGGGCGATGGGAATCCCTCCTCCCGTGATGCCGTTCGATCCCATGAAGCCGATGTCCGGAACGGCTACGTGTTGGCTGCCTCCCTTGCCGCGGCAGTACCCCGCCACCCGTCCCGCGAGTTCCGCGAGGAGGCGTGCCGGATCTCCTCCCTTCGCGAGGAGGTGACCGTGCCCCCGGTGGTTGCTCACCACCTGATCACGGCGTTCCATGGAGCCGCAGACCCCCACGGCGACCGCCTCTTGGCCGATGCAAAGATGGGTGGTGCCTCCGAGTCGGCGCTCCGCGAGCAGACGGGCCACGGTCTCCTCGAAACGGCGAATGAGCAGCATCCTCCGCCAGCGAGAGACCGCGGCAAGACTCGGATTCTCCGGCGATTCGGAAGGCATGGAATCTCCTCGATCGGGTTCAAGGACCATCATCGATTCCGACAAGAGCAAAACTTGTGCCGAGAGGAACCCGTGTTTTCCGTGTAACGTTCGACCACCCACGGCGTCAGGACAGCGGAGCGAGAGACGCCCGGAGAAGAAACTCCATGATTTGGACACGAGGACCGCACATCCTGGCTGTTGCCATGGCGCTTTTTTTTTCCGGAGGGCTCTTCGCCCAGGTGCCCCGCCCCACGCCTCGTCCGATCCCTTCGAGGCCGCCTCCACGGGCCGGCCCGACTTCTAAACGCTTGCCGAAAAGGATCTTGGATCAGCGTCGTGGCAAGAAGCCCTCCGCCACGCCGTCGACCTCGCCGGCGGGCGGCGTGCCACGACCGGGGGGGCCTGCAGGGGGAGCCAAGATCAAGCCCGGCCGTCGCCGCGCCGCGGACCGACTCCTGAAGAGTCTTTCCAGGCGTTGGAAGTCGGTGCGCGAGGAGAAGCTCGACGGTACGCTCCGTATTCTCGACGCTCGCGCCGGCGCCCGGACCCTCCGTCTTCTCGTCCGGCGAAGGCGAGCTCCCGACGGGGCCGCGTCCTTGATTCTCAGGCAACAAAGGCGAGGTGGTCTGCCGCCCCTCGGCTACTGGGTGAAGCGGGATGCCGCTGGACGGCTCGAGATCCGCCGGTATACCCCTGAATCCCGCCGGTGGGTGACGCTTTCCGAGCCCCAGAACGTTCGCTTGGCCGAATCAAGCCTGAGAATCGCGGATCTTCTCCCATTCCACCTGGCCAGCTATCGTGCCACATTCGTGGGGGAAGGGATTCTGGATGGCCACCCCACGTCCGAATTCGATCTGCTTCCCGTGAAGGGCGGGTCGTCCTGGCGGGTCGTGGTTCGCCGGGACAACCGCGTCCTCGCCCGCCGCATCCTGGGCGCCAAGGCGGGAGCGGAAAAAGGGACGCGGACCCTCAGCTACGACGCTTGGCGGCTCTACGGCGTGCAGCAACGGTGGGAACGGGTCCTCGCCACGGAGCCCGGATCCGGCCGTTCCGCCCTCCTCACCGTCAAGCGTTGGGTGCTCGTGCGTGGGAAAGGGCCCACCACCTATGCACCCGAGGATCTTCTCCCCCTTTTCGCCCTCTGAGCCTCGTCCCAACCCAGAATCTCCGGGTGGTGTTGTTTGGGGGCCCCGATCCGTATCATGGGCCCCCATGGCCAGCTCATCCACGTATCGCAGGTTCAAGCGACGCATCGGACAGTTGATCCGGCGGGTTCAGACCGGGGTCTTGCCCTCGGCGAGTCAGATCTCCTCCGATCTCTCCGAACTCTTGCGCGATCTCCAGCGAAGCACCCAGGATGAGCCGGAAGTCGCCGTCGAGACGGCCCTCTATCTCCTCGAGACCATGCCGCGGGTCTTCCTGTACCTGGACGACCGGATGGGGCACTTGGTGCGTGCGCTGGAACAGGTCCCGGGTTTCCTGGCTGACGTGCTCAAACAGGAAGCCAAGAACAAGCTCAGTGTTCTGGACCGAGCGGAGGTCATGGAGCGGGTCTTTTGCCTTTGGGTCGGAGACGATTCCGGATACCTCAAGCATCTGGGCGAGACCTTGCTGGAAAGCATCGTGACCCGTGAGGACGAGGATGCGGTCATCCGAATCTGCACCGAGCACCTTCGGCACATCCCCTTGGTCTTCCCCGCGGCCCAGGGGGAGAAGCTGGATCTGGATCGCGCCATCCTCCAGGCCGACCGCCACCGGGTCGAGCATCTTTTGGGCCAGGTTTACGCCTCGAGAAACAAGTCCGATTACGCCGTGATCGTCGGGCGCTCCCATTTCCGCAACACGGGGGACGCCGTCGACCTGATCGAAGCCCTCCTCGCCTCCGGAGAACGGTCCGAGGCGAGGGAATTGGCGCGTCGTGTTCTCAGGCGTCCGGATGCCGTCCGCAAAGAAGAGGTGAGGGAGATCTACGAGGCGATGGGGGAAGAGCCCCGCTCCTCGGAGTTGAATGCGGGGATTCTCGCCGCCATCGACGCATTCGTGGACGAGCCGGCTTGGGAGGCTTTCCAGTCTCTTCTGGATGCTGTCGACGGGTGCTGGGAGGCGATTCGAGAGGAGGTGTTGGCGCGTCTGCGTGCCGACGGAAGGCATCCGGAGGTCCTCCTTCGCATCTACCTTGACGAGGGCGACATCCTGGAAGCGGACGGCCTCGTCACGACGCAGGCTATGGACCCGAAGTTCGTCGCGGATGCGGCCTACGAGGTCATGGAGTCCCATCCCGGAAATGCGGCCGGATGGCTCTTCATCGCGGCCCACGGCATGGCGAAGATCGCACGCCGTTCCAACTATCTGAAGGCCGTCGAGTTCTTGGAGGCCGTCCGCGAGCTTTCGGAACGAGCCGGCGACCAGGAGAGTTTCTCGGATGCCATGATGGCCTTCCGGGAACTTTATGGACGCCGCCGCCTTCTCATGCAGCTTTTGGACGAGTCCGGCCTCTGATCCTCGTTCGGGCGCCGCTTCGCATCGACTCAGAGCAACCCGGCCAATTCGTCCAAGTCGTCGTCGTCCGACATGCGATTCCACTTCTCGTGACCGCAGGCTTCGCATCGATGCAGAATCATGAAGCCTTTCTTGCCGTCACGGCGCGCCCGCACGGGGGGCATGGGAGCGCCGCAGTCCGCCGCGCGGTCGCCGGGGCGGACGTCGACGTGGCGACTGTAGAGGCAACGAGGACAGTGGTTGGTGAAGCCGTCCCCGGACACGAACGTGCCGCAATGAAGGCAGTGAAAGTCTTCACGTGTGCGCTGAAACCGTTTTCCCGGGAGAGCGGACATGTTGATTGCGGGTCCTCCTTGGGGCGGTTAACTTGGCCGCCATGAAAACGCCCTCATCCACCCAGGCCGAAGCCACTTCGTTCGAACTCCACGGAACACTCTATCACCTGGAAGCGAGCTGGTCCGAGCGGGTGTATTTGCTCCTCGTGTCCGTCTTCGTGACTCTCCTCGTCCTCACGAACATCATTGGTGCGAAGTTGTTCTACTGGTTCGATTTTCCGTTGACGGCGGGCATCATCACGTATCCCCTGACTTTCCTCTGCACCGACATCGTCTCGGAGATCTATGGCAAAAAGCGCGCGGATCGGATGGTCGTACTCGGTTTCGGGATGAGCGTCCTCATGCTGGCGACGGTCCAGGCCACGATCTACTTGCCGCCGGCGATCGCGACGTGGAAGGTCGAGGGGCTCGGATTCTCCGACGGGAGGGCCATGCAGCGGGCGTGGAAGGCGTGCTTCGGCGTGGGGCCGTGGTTGGTCACGGGATCCATGCTGGCCTATCTCTCCGCCCAACTCTGCGACAACTTCCTCTTCCACTTCTGGCGTCGTTTGACGAAGGGGAAATATCTTTGGCTTCGCAACAACGGTTCGACTCCGGTGTCGCAGCTCGTCGACACGTTCATCGTCAATTCCTTCCTCTTCTACGGTTTCTACCGCATGGGGTTCAGGGAAGGCCTCGTGATCATGGGCCAGATCTACGTCTTCAAACTGGCGATTGCGCTGGCAGATACGCCGTTTTGCTATCTTGGGGTCTGGTGGGTGCGTCGCTTTCTCCGAAGGAAAGGCGAACTGCCGGCAAGCCCGGTTGCCTAGCGGGGAGAGATCGCATGAAAGCCATCGACTCGATCTCATGCGTGATGCCGAGTAGGATGCCCGCTCGATAAGAGTTCCATCCATGAAGAAACTTGTCCTGAGAGTTTGCGAACCGGATCAGGCGCCCCGTGAGTACGGCGTGTCCGTCGGCATGACCTTGGGGAGGCACCCTGACAACGACTGTGTTTTCACGGACCCGAAGACCTCGGCTCACCATGCCCACGTGGTTGCTCTCGAAGACGGCCGTTTTGCGATCGAGGACTTGGGAAGCTCGAACAAAACCCGGGTCGAGGGAGGCCCTGTTCTCGGCAAGGGTGACCGCTTCCCCCTGGAGGCGGGGCTCACGTTGACCCTCGGCCTCACGACGATCGAGATCAAGGACGCGGCCCTTCCCCAGGCGACCCAAATGCTCCCGCTTCCCGACTCCGAGATGCCGGATGAGTCGGATGAGTCGGATGAGTCGTCTCTGCCGACGGAGGCTCCGACGGAAGAGAAACCCGTGGTGAAGGAGGTCGAGGACGTGGTCATCGAAGGTGCGGAAAGCACCACCTTGCATTCACCGCTCGAGGTCATGGGGGACGCGTTCGAAGGGAAGACGTCGGAGGAATTCACCCTTGGGTTCGCGCCGTCCGAACCCGTCGATGACTTGGAATCCACGGTCGTTCCGGGAACCCCCGCCCCCGTGGAATCATCGCCCCCGGCCGTAGACCCCAATCTGGAGTCGACGGTCGTCCCCCAGGGACGCGGCGCCTCTGCTCCGGGGACCCCTGCATCGGAGGAGGAGCCCGCGGAAGCGACGATCCGTTCCGAGCCGCGTTCCCGCGAGGAGCTGGAGGCGTTGGTCGCACGGACGGCCCAGGAGGAACCGGAAGACGACGCCACCCTCGTGCTGGACAAGTCCGGAAACGCCGGCCCCTCGATCTCTTTGATGCAGTTCATTCGAAGGATGAATCCGCGTTTGATCTTCGACACGGAAGGGAAGCGGGAGAGCGTGCCCATCATCAACTCGGAGTTCGCCATCGGTCGAAAGCGCCGCACGGCCGAGAGTGATGTGGACCTCGCCATCGATCACACGACGGTCTCCGTCCAGCACGCCGTCATCAAGCTCCACAAGAATCGATTCTTCCTCGAGGACAAGGGGAGCAAGAACGGGACGTATATCGATGGGAAACCGATTCCCATCATGGACTCGAGGGAGCTTCGCCCAGGATCGGCCGTGCGCTTCGGTATCGTGGATGCACTGTTCCTCGCCGATGCCGACGCGGAACTCTCTCCCCTGGAGCCCGGACCCGAGAATTCCATCGTTCTGAAGGTGCTCGTGAGGAAGGGAATCATTTCAGCGAAGGCCAAGACGCTTGCCGAGAGGTCCCCCCTGCACCCCGCCGAGTTCCTTATCCTCGAAGGAGCGTGTTCGGTCACGGACTGGTCGAAAGCCCTTCGTGCCGTGAGAGACGGTGGCGTCGGAACCGGCGCCTCCGCGCGTTCTGGGCAGGGGCTCAAGATCGCCTTGGCGGTCGCCGTCCTCATCGCGCTGGCTTGCGCGCTGCTCTACCTGTTGAGGCCGGACCTCTTCGGCGGGTGATCTCCTTCGGATGTCGCTTCAGTTGCCGGACCCGGGCCCCGGGAGCTGCGGGAACTTGAAGTAGGGCCACCTCACGCCATCGAAGGTGAAGTTGTCCACTCGGATCGCCGCCGGTGGTTCGAATCCCGCGTATCCCTGCGCGGTGACGAAATCGTCCTGCTCCACGCCGTCTCCTGAGACACCGAAACCGCCAACGAGTTGGCCATTCTTGTAGAGCGGTGCCGCGCCGGGGAAGAAGATGATTCCACTCTGGAGGCCTGGCGAGGGGGCGGCATTCGCCATGCGATTGAACTGAGCGGGGTCGGCGTTCTGGGAGGCGAATGGAAACAGCGGGCCCGGTGCGATGAGCGCACCGTCGATCCCGGGCGGGAAGAACGGTTGCGTTCCGAATGCGAGAGTCCGGGTCGTGATCGCCACGCCGAACTCTCCCGCCGTTCCAGGGAGTCCCGTGGGAATCCCCGCGGCGTTGAGGAGCGCTGCGTCCGCCGGATGCATGTCAGGCGTGCCGCCCGGATAGCTGGACAGGTACGTGACGCAGCGCGCCTTCGTGATGGAAACGTCGTAAGAGAAGATAGGGGCGTCTTCCATCCGGTACGCGCCCAGGATGCGTCCCTCGAGATTGGTGATCGCAAAGACCATCTGGGTGGGGGTTCCCAAAGGCAACCGGATAGCGGCGCGCGTCCCATTGGCCGAGGCGATGCCCTGGTTCACGATCTGTTGGACGTCCTGGACGGAGAGGTTTCCGAGCGGGTCGGGGTCGGGGCCGATGATCCAGCCGAAGGGCTGCTCGCCCCCGTCGGAAGAGGCCAACAGCGTGAGCCCGTTCACGCCGTCGTTCGCGAAGGTGCCGGGGGACGACCCCGCGGGAAGACTCGTTTGGTTGACGTAGGGGAGAAGCTGTCCCACGAGGAAGATCCCGCCCTGCGGGGGGACGATCTCGAAGGGGAGAAAGAGGTTGAGTTCGGCGAGGGGGTTGGCGAGCATCGCCGCCGGCGCGCCCAAGTTCGTAAGCCCGCTTCCCCCCGCCGCCGCCGCATCGCTTTGGAGAGAACGCATCGCCGCGTACTCCGCCACGTTCTCCATCGGATTGCCCATGGCGTCGGTGACGTAGACGCCGACGCTCCCCACGACGCGGGCGGCGAAAGCGGCGTCCGTGGGGAAGTCGTCGCTTGCGGTCAAAGGAGGAGTGCCGGGAGGGCTGCCTGATGACGGGAATCCGAAAACGGGGACGTCCGGGGGCAGCTGGGCGGCATCTCCAGCCTTGTAGATCGGAATGCCCCCGGCGAGATAGGAGAGTCCCGTGCCGGCCACGCCGAAGACCGGGTTTCCGGCACCATCCACCCGCGTCGGGGAGGGGATGCGCATGTCCGTGAAGCCGTTGGTGGGGGGCGAGTAATTCGTGAAGGCGGCCAGCCCGGAGTTGACGAGATCCTGCCCCGCGAAGGGGGCTCCTCGATTCGAGGAGAAGATCTGCCAGAGCGGACCTTGGGGCGTGCCCGCCACGCCCACGGTCGTGGGTTGGGAGGCCAACGTCGCGTCCAGAGTGAAGGGAGACGTGGGGATGGGGTTGCGCGTCACCCCACTGAACTGGGGAGGAAAGTGAAACGTGCTGATGTAGGCGAGAGTTCGGGAGGTGATCGGCCCCTGGCTGGAACTCATGTACGCGCCCGTCCGGGCGATGGACAAGGCGATGTTCACGTCATTTGTGCTCGGTGCCGGATTGCGCGACCAAATGCCGAGAGGGCGTCCGACGCGATCGACCACGGCCACGATCATGTTGGGGGCGTCCACGGCTTCGGCTGCTCGCTGGATGATGATGTCCACCTCTTGAGCCGTGAGAGAAATCAACTGCCCATTGGTGTCGACAAGGGGTGCGAAGAACGCACCTTTGATGTTGTCGCCGTCGCTACCTCCTCCGCCGCAGTTGAGGAGCAGCAGGGGCAGGACCATCAAACACGGCACAATGAGCGCCAATCGGAGACGACGTGTGGACGGCATCGCAACTTCCTCCGTCGGCGAGGCTCGCGGTTCACTTCCTGCGTGGCCTCGCCGCAACTCGATTCCCTTCGAAAGCCGACTTCGATCGAAGCCCGGCTCTGAAGGGCCAAGATAGAGGACACCGTTTTGGCGTGCCAGCCCCCATCGGGAAAAATTTCCCGATATGACACTTGACCCCGGGGGGATTTCCCGATGACATGGGATGGTCGCGCGACACCATGCCGCGCTGGCAGGGAAAATGTGCCGGAATAGGGAGAGGTGCTGATGAACATGCGCCGCTCGCCCGCAAGGGAGAGGAGCCGCGTCGTTCTGCTGACCCTGACGATGATGATCGTCGCCGCCTGGGGATCTGCTCTGCAGACCCTATCGGCCCAACAAGAAAGACCCCCCGTTCAAAATGGGGACGAACTCTCGAGGGCTGTCCAGGACGCCAACAGGCAACAGGAGAAGCAGCGCTCGACAGAGGCCGAAGACCGCGAAAAGGCCGTGGATCGAGGCATAGAAGCCGTTCAGGAGGCTCCGCCCCTGCCTCACTTCCAAGAGGTCCCCAACCGCTGGTACCGGGATCCCTGGTCGCTTTTGCCCCAACCTCCCTACATCGTCAACGAGCCCGGGAATCGCTGGTACGACCCGTATCGGCAAAACGTCCTCAAGGGCGACTTTCCCCTCATCGGCGAAGACATCTTCCTGCGACTGACGCTCACCGAGAAGATTCTCGTGGAGGGGCACAAGGTGCCCACGCCCACCGGAATCACCGGCCCGTTTTTCAATAATGCCTCCCACTTTGGAGACGGGGATCAATTCCTCTTCTCTTCGAAGACGGCGCTCAGTATCGATCTGTTCAAGGGCCAAGAGGCCTTCAAGCCCGTCGATTGGCGCGTGCGCATCACGCCCGTGTTCGACGTGACGAGTTTGCACGTCAACGAATTGGGAGTTGTTAATATCTCTGTCGGCGAAGGGAAGGATCGGACGACCACCGATATCGCCCTTCAAGAAGCCCTCGTGGAAATCCATCTGGGTGACCTGAACGACCGCTTCGATTTCATTTCCAGCGAAATCGGCATTTTCCCGTTCCGCAGCGATTTTCGCGGATTCATCTTCGATGACATCAATCTCGGGGTTCGGATCTTCGGCAACGCGGATTCCAATCGTTGGCAATACAATCTCGTCTTCTTCAACATGCTGGAGAAAGAGACCAATTCGGAACTGAACCGGTTTGCCGAACGCGACCAGCAGATCCTCATTGCCAATCTTTATAAGCAGGATTTCATCGTTTTGGGCTACACGGCCCAGTTGTCGTTCCATTGGAATCACGATGAGCCGTCCTTTCATTTCAACCGGAACGGTTTTCTGACCCGGCCCAGCCCCATCGGATTCATCAAGAAAAAGAAGATCGATGCGTTCTACTTCGGTTGGACCGGAGAAGGCCACTTCGGACGGTTCAACGTCACCCATGCGCTCTACAAGGTGGTGGGTGAGGAGTCGACGAATGCCATCGCCGGTCGAAAGACCACGATCAACGCGGAATTCGCCGCACTGGAGATCTCCTACGACGTCGACTGGATGCGTTTTCGTCTCTACGCCATGTATGCGTCCGGTGACTCCGACGCCCGTGACGGCAAGGCGGAAGGTTTCGATGCCATCGTGGACGCACCCAACTTCGCCGGAGGCGAGTTCTCGTTCTTCAATCGCCAAGACATTCGGCTTCCAGGGGTGGCGCTGACTCCCCGGCTGAGCTTCCTTCCGGATCTGACGACGTCGAAGTTCGAGGGGCAGTCCAACTTCGTGAACCCGGGGCTTCTCCTTTTGGGCGGAGCCTTCGACGCCGAGATCACGCCCACCTGGCGGGCGCAGATCGGCGCCAACTATCTGCGATTCGTGAAGACCGACCCTCTCGAGGTTCTTCTCGAACTCGAGGATGTTCCCCAGGACATCGGAGCCGAAGTCTTCTTCGGCACCACGTGGCGCCCCCTTCTCACGAACAACATCATCGTCAACGTGGGCGCTTCCGCATTCTTTCCGGGTGCGGGCTTCCGCAAGATCTACCAGAGCGACGACGTCCTGTACTCCGTCTTCCTGGATCTCACGGTGACCTACTGAGGAAACGACATGGCCATCGAGACCAACTCCCCCGCCTACTCCAAGGCCGCGCGCATCACATTCATCTCCAGCCTGCTCTGCTGTGCGGTCTGGTTCTTCGCCGTGGGGTGCGCCGATCACCGGCCGCCGTTCTCCGAGTGGCAGTCCGCCGAGAAGGGCGTCATCGCCCACGGCGACGAGCGATTCGATACGGCTGCGTATGAGCTCGAGGGGGGCGCGCAACTTGCAGCCGATCGAAGCTCCGGCTGCATTTCTTGCCACAAGGGGGTGGAGGAGCCTCACGGCGGCAACGTGAGGATCTCCTGCGTCGATTGCCACGGTGGCAACGGCAAGGCTCTCACCGTCGAGGAGGGGCATCCGAAGGCGAGTTTCCCGGATCGCTGGCCGAAGGGGGGCGCCAATCCCGAGCGCTCCTACACGCTGACGATGAAGGAGAACTGGGACTGGATTCGTTTCGTCAATCCCGGTGATCTCCGCGTGGCCCGGACCACCTGCGCCCCATGTCACGAGAACCACACGCTCAACGTGTCGAAATCGGTCATGACGACTGCCTCCCACTTCTGGGCGGTGGCGGGCTATGCCAACGGCATCGTGTCCGAAAAGCGCGCCTTCCTGGGCGAGTCCTACAGCCCCGAGGGCCGCCTTCAGCGGGTGAACCACCTCGTGCGCACCGAGGATGGGGGCTGGCGGGCCCCCACTCCCGAAGAGATCGAAGCCAACAGTTTCAGCTTCGGTCTGCTCCTTCCCCTGCCGCGCTGGGAGATCATGCAGCCCGGAAACGTCTTCCGGGTTTTCGAACAGGGGAGTCGTCTGGGCGGACCCGCTCTCGGTTTCAACGGAGCTCCGATCCCCCTGGTCGGCGTTCCGGATAAGCTGGAGGATGCCGGCCGGCCGAACAACCGGCTTTCGGACCGGGGGCTGGGCACCCTCAATCGGGTGGATCTGCCGGTCCTCAACATCCACAAGACGCGCCTGAATGACCCTTACCTGTCGTTCTTCGGCACGAACGATCAACCGGGCGATTATCGGGGCAGCGGGTGCACGGCCTGCCACATGGTCTACGCGAATGACCGATCGCCCACCCACTCCGGCAAGTACGCCAGATTCGGGAACCGAGGGCTCACCCGGCCCGACAACCCGGATCCCACGATCCCGAAGGATCAGCGCGGCCACCCTCTCGAGCACAAGCTCACGTCCGCGATCCCCTCCAGCCAGTGCATGGTGTGCCACCACCATCAGCCGAACTCCTTCGTGAACTCCTACTACGGCTTCACGATGTGGACCTACGATGCCGACGCGGAACTGCTCTTCCCGAGAAAGAAGAGGGACCTTTCCCACGAAGAGTTCGTCCAGCAACTCCTCCGGAATCCGGAGGAGGCGGCCCTCAAGGGCAAGTGGGGTGATCGCGATTTCCTCGATGACTCGGCCGTCACCGTCAACCCGAAGGCCAAGCACACCCAATTCGCCGACTACCACAGCCATGGGTGGATGTTCCGCGCGGCCTTCAAGATGGACCGCAAGGGCAACCTCCTCGACAAGGACGGGAAGGTCATCCCCTACGACGACCCGGATAAGTTCAAGGGCGTCTATCCTCTCGAGGGGATCACAGGCCGGGACGCGGACTTCTTCAAGCCCGCTTCCGAGCACGTGCGCAGAGCCGTGCACCTGAAGGACATCCACGCGGAAAAGGGGATGCACTGCGTCGACTGCCACTTCACCTACGACGCCCACAACGATGGAAACGTCTATTCCGAGTACCAGGCGGCCGTCGAGATCCGTTGCCAAGACTGCCACGGGACCGTCACGAAGAAGGCGACCCTGGGACCGGCCACCGGCCCCGCAGCGAGCTCGCCCGGCCATTTCTCCCTCGCGCCGGAGAGACTGGCGGATCTGAGAACGCCATGGGGGGAACCGGTCTTCTACCGCGAGAAGAAGAAGATCTTCCAGAGGTCCATGGTGGAGGAGAATCGTAAATGGGAAGTGAGTCAGGTGAAGGATTCCGTGACTCCGGGGAATCCTCACTACAATCCCAAGGCGGCGTATGCGAAGACGATTCGTAAGGACAATCGCACATGGGGTCAGCTCGACAGCATGCGAGCCGTCGATCTGGCGCACCAGGACAGCAAGATGGAATGCTACGCCTGCCACACCTCCTGGGTGACGGCGTGTTTCGGATGCCACTTGCCCCAGCGAGCCAACATGAAGACGCCCTCCAACCACTTCGAGGGGGACATTCTCAGAAACTTCGCCACCTACAATCCGCAGGTCGTGCGGGATGCGGAGTTCCTTCTGGGAGTTTCTGGCAACGTCAAGGGCAACACGATCGCTCCGGTGCGTTCGTCGTCCGCCGTGCTGATCTCTTCCGAGGATGGACAACGGCGTCGCATTTATGGCGCGATTCCCACCATGGGGGCGAACGGCATGTCCAGTCAGCTGTTCAACACCCACTTCCCACATACCGTGCGCAAGACCGAGACCAGGACATGCGACGATTGCCACATCTCGGAGGCCAACGACAACAACGCCTGGTTGGCGCAGGTCATGCTGCTCGGCACGAACCAGGTCGGGTACATGGGGCCCAACTGCTGGGTCGGCGCCGGTGAGGACGGCGTCTATGCCGTCCGCACCGCGGAATGGGTGGAACCCCAGGCGGTCAAAGGTTCAAAGCTGCACAGCTTGGCGTACCCCGAGAAGTACAAGAAGTTCGTTGACGGGGGGCGCATCCT
This sequence comes from Planctomycetota bacterium, assembly GCA_011369445.1. Taxonomy (GTDB): domain Bacteria; phylum Planctomycetota; family DRQF01; genus DRQF01. The sequence continues at coordinate 31,980 of DRQF01000281.1, forward strand.
TCATGAATTCGAGGAGCATCCGGGCCACGTGCGCTCGTTGCAGCTGCGGGGCGAGTATCTGTACACGGCGGGGGGCGAGAAGGGCGTGGTGGTCTACGACGTGGCCAACGTCTTCAACAAGGACTTCTCGGAGAAAATCGTGACGGCACCCGTGTCACCTCTGGGACAGGACATCCACGTGCCGACGGCGTTTGCGACGGCCGTGGCGCTCTCCATCAACAACAGAACGAGCATGAGCCGGCGGGTTCGCGAAGAGAACAAGGAGCAGATTTACACGTATCGCGGCCGCAAGCAGAATCTGCACGAAAGCTACCGTTATCTCTACGTGACGGATCGCTACGAGGGATTGATTCTCGTGGACGTGGACTGTCTCACCGATGGGGATCCGCAGAACAACTTCATCGAGCGGGTCGTGACCTTCAATCCGGGCGGAGCCCTCGACGGAGCCGAGAACCTTGCGGTCGCCGGGACCACGGTTTACGTCTGCTGCAAGAAGGGTTTGGTCGCCGTCGATATCAGCGATCCGCTGGAACCGCGCATCATGGCGGAAGTGTCGGCGCCTCTCATTGTCAACCCCCGCTCCGTGGCCGTCCAGTTCCGTTACGCATTCGTGTGCGACGACGACGGGGTGAAGGTGGTGGACATCACGTTCCCCGAGCGGATGCACCTGGTCCAGGGAGCTGCGGTTTCGATTCCAGATGCGCGAGACATCTACGTCGCCAAGACCTACGGCTATGTGTCCGCCGGAGCCCAGGGACTCGTGATCCTCGATCTCGAGCGTCCGGAATCGCCGCGAATTCAGCAGATCTGGAATGCGGGAGGGGCCCTCAACGACTTGAACCAGGTCAAGATTGCGATGACCA
>DRQF01000282.1 GCA_011369445.1 Planctomycetota bacterium
AATTGGAAAAGACCCTCGAAATGGCCGTCGCGGCCGATGCCTCCGACTTGATCCTCAAGACCGGGAGCCAGCCGGCCATCAAGGTCGGCGGCCGAGTCCTTTTTCTCAGCGAGGAGAAGATCCGACCCGAGGAGGGCTGGACGCTTGCCAAGCATGTGGCAACCGACGAGGTCTTCGCCAAGTTCGAAGAGAAAGGCGAGGCGGATTTTTCCTTCGAGGCCGAGAACCTGGGACGCTTCCGGGCCAATCTTTTCCGACAGGGGGGGGAGGTCGGTCTCGTTCTCAGGCAGATCAAGAACGTGATTCCGAGTTTCGTGGATCTGAATCTTCCCGTTCGACAGTTCAACTACTTTGCCGGGTTGGATCGAGGGATCATCTTCGTGACGGGAGTGACGGGGAGCGGCAAGTCGACGACCCTCGCCGCCATCGTCGACGCCGTGAATAACACGCGAAACAAGCACGTCATCACCCTGGAAGACCCGGTCGAATACACGTTCGAGGACAACCTTTCGATCATCAATCAGCGGGAAATCGGTGTCGACACCGTCTCGTTCGCGACGGGGCTGCGGGCCGCCATGCGTGAGGCGCCGGACGTCATCATGGTGGGGGAGATCCGGGATCAGGAGACGATGTCGGCGGCCATCTCCGCGGCCGAGACAGGGCACCTGGTTTTGACGACTCTCCATACCGTCAACGCCATCCAGACCGTGGAGCGGATCCAGACGTTCTTCCCTCCTCATCAGCACGATCTCGTCCGACTCCAGCTCTCGACCGTCCTTGTGGGAGTGGCGTCACAGCGGCTGCTGCCCTGCCTCAAGACCTCCGGGATGGTGCCGGCGGTCGAGCTGCTGATGGCGACCCCTCGAGTGAAGGAATTGGTCTTCGAGGGGAAGACCCTGGATCTGGACAAAGCCCTCCAGGAGGGGCAGGAGTACTACGGAACCCAGACGTTCAACATGAGTTTGAAGGGGCTCTATGAGGAGGGGCAGATTTCCCTCGAGGATGCCCTGGCCGCTTCCGACAACCCGGATGACCTGAAACTCCAGCTCCGCGGTATCCAGACGGGGATCAGCGCCAGCCGTCTCCAGGTCTGAGCGGAGGAGGTTCCCCCGATGGAGCGATGCGGAGTTTTTCGGGAAGAATTGGGAACCAATCACGTCTCGGAGGCATGCGTCCAACGTGAAACTTCCTCCGAAGAACTCGAAGGTGGGGCGCGGTCGGCTGACGCCGACATTTCCTCTTGGGGCGCCGTGGGTTAGAATTTTGCCCGATCGAGGGAACGACGGAAGCGGACCAACAAGATGAAGCTCAGCACACAACGACTTCTCGTCTGGACAGCCAATTTCGCGCTCTTGGCGGGGCTGGGCGTATTCGTCTGGCTCATGTACCAAAACAGCGGCCCCGCGCGCCGCGCCGAGAAGAAGAAGGTGTTTCGTCAGTTGATCCAGCGTTTGAACGACGAGACCCGCCCGAAGAGGGGAGATCGGGAGGGGCCGAGGCCAGCCGCGCTGTTGAAGACCGTCTTCGATCCCAATTTCCACTACGAGGGTTACATCCCCCCCAAGAAACCCGTCGAAGCCCCGACGGACCCGGGCGAGGAGACCTCGCCCAAGCTCGATACCCTCATCGACGTCGCCATGCTGCTGGCCCCATCGTCGGGTGGGGTGGGAAGCGACGACGTGGTGGGCGCCCTCGTGAAGATCAAGAGCAAACCCACCACCAAGAACCTCTTCTGGTACGGCATCGGCGACGTGATCGGTATCACGAAAAACGATGATCGCGATGACGAAGACCCGGTGCTGAAGAAGTGGAAGGGCGCCCGAGTGGTCGACGTGAAGCCGGAGGGGATCGTCTGCGAATGGGCCGACCAAGGTCGCGTCGAGATCCGCATTCCCATCATGGAGGAGCCCGAGGGCCTCGAGATGACGATGTCGGACGGCACGGTCAGGGGGCGTCTCGGCGTGAAGGGAGGCGCACGCTCGGGAGGAGCGCCCGCGCTGGACGGCGACGTCAGCGACGCGTCGGGACCGATCTTCAAGTCGGTGCGCGAGCAGCGCAACCTCACGATGGTGCAGTTGACTCCGGGGGGCTTGGCCACGATCAACGCGGAAGGCGAGCGCCTCCTCGACAATGTCAAGTTCGAGAAGGTCGACGGGCCCAAGGGCAAGAAGGCTCTCAAGGTCTCGAATATCCCGGCCCGCTTGCAGGGAGCCGGCCTCAAGGACGGCGACGTCGTCATTCGCGTCGATTCCCAGGCGGTGGATTCGAAAGAAGCCCTGGTGAATTACGTGAAACGGACCTATCGCAGCAAGTCGAACTACGCGGTGACCGTTCTGCGCAACGGGCAAACGCGGATCATCCGTGTCTCGGTTCCTCGCAATGCCCGGGGTCTGCGCACTCCCAATGTCCGATTCGGCTCCGGCCGACGCTGAAGCGAGCTTGAGCCGATGGGTTTCCTGCTGGGCCTGGATGTCGGCAACACGCGGGTCAAGGCCTATCGATTGCCCGAGGACGCCTGGTCGGGAACACCGAGTCCGGAGTGGACCGCGGACATTCCTTCCTTCGCCGTTCCGAATTCCGGCGCATCGTCGCTGCCTGATCGCCTCGAGGCCCGTTGGGGCTGGCCGCCCGATCATGTTCATGTCGTGAGCGTGAGGCCGGATGTCTCCGCCCAGCTCCAAGACCTCTTTGACGCGGAAGGCGTCGCGGCAAGGTTTTGGGACGGCTCCGACCTTCCCATGCAACACCCCTACGAGAATCCCTATGCTCTCGGCCCGGATCGCCTCTTGGCCGCCATGGCGACCTCGTGGTTGTATCCCGAGCGTGACGTCATCCTGGTCGATGCTGGAACGGCCGTCACCGTGGATTGGATCGATGACCAAGGGCGTTTTCGAGGCGGTGCCATTCTCCCCGGTCGCGCGGCCCTGGCCGCCGCGCTGGCGGCTGCGGGCGCCATGCTGCCCCAGGTGACGGGGCTGGCGGCGGCCAGCTTTCCCGGCGAGGACACAGAGTCCTCCATGACCCTGGGACTGCGGGCCGCCTTTGAAGGGGGAGTGCAGCGCATGCTCGAGCTCGCTCGTGCGGTCGCGCCCGAGGCCTGGGTCGTGGTCACGGGGGGCGACTTCGAGCACGTGCATCGCTTGCTCGAGCCCGAACGGTGCACCGCGATTCCCGATTTGCTGGGGTTGGGCTTGGCTCTCCTGGAGCACCGGGCGTGAAGCCGCGGGCGCGACGTCTGACACCGCTTGGTGTCGGAGCGATCCAAGTCATTCAACTGTGTGGTGACGGCGTGGAGGCGTTTCTGGACGCCCACTTCGTGGCTGCGGGACGGAGGGGGTGCGACCTTCCCTTCGGGCATCTGAGAGACGGCGACGAGGTCTTGGACGAGGTTCTCGTCGTCCGTGGGGCGGGAGAGTCTCCCCACGAACTCGAGTTGCACGTGCATGGCGGGCTTGCCGTGGAGCGGCGCCTGAGATGTCTCCTCGAATCGAAGGGTTTCCAGTGGGGAGAGGAGAAGGGGGCGCCGGCCCTGGCGGGCTTGACGGCGACGTCCCGTCGCGACACCGCCATCCAAAGGGAGGTCGCGGAGGCCTTCCCGCGCGCGCTGGCCACCCAGTCGTCGCTGTTTCTCGCCAGCATCTTGGGAGGGCGCTTGTCCCGCACACTCGAAGGGCTCATCGGGAGGCTCGAGCACCCGACTCTGGCTTCCAGGATGGGGTACGTCGGCGTGACGTCGACCCTCGAGTCGTTGCTGCAGAGGGCGCCCTTCGGATTGGGATTGTTCCATCCTCCCCGTGTCGTTCTCGTCGGGCCGGTCAACGCGGGCAAGAGCACCTTGCTCAATCGTCTGGCGGGGAAGGAAAGAGTGCTGGCGACTCCAGAACCCGGAACCACGCGTGACGCCGTGGCTGTCGAAGTGGAACTGGCTGGTTTTCCGTTCGTCCTCGTGGATACGGCGGGGCGGCGGGAAACCGACGACCCCGTGGAACTCTTGGGTCTCGCTCGCGCGGCGAAGGAAGAGGGACGCTCGAACCTGGTTCTTCGACTCGAAACTCCCACGACGGTTCGGGAGGCCGCCGTCGTGTCCCCCGACGAGCTGGCGGTGGTGAGCTTCGCCGACACGTTGAGCCGCCGCGAACGGGCTCGATTGGAGGGAATGGGGCGGATCGTCGTCTCCGGGACCACGGGCGAGGGCGTCGATATCCTGATCGGCCGCATGATTCAGGCCACCTCTCACGGCCTCCCGGCGACGCGAGATGTCGTCGTTCCTTTCACGACTCGCCAGGTCGATCTACTGGAGCAGGCTCTCAGGAGTCTGCCCGAGAACCCGGCTGGGGCCGTCGGGGCTCTCGAGGAGATCTTGTCGGGGCCGTCCTGATGGAACATGGTGGAAGCCATGCGGCATCTCACCTCCATTCGGGACCTCTCGATCGAGGAGATCGAGGTCCTTTTCGTGATCGCCGACAAGATGTCCCGGTTCTTGCATCAGAGCCATGGCGTCCTGGCCGGCTACATCATGGGGAGCCTGTTTTTCGAGCCGAGTACGCGAACGCGACTCTCGTTCGAATCGGCGATGAACCGTTTGGGTGGACGGGTCGTGACCATGGCGGACGTGAAGTCGTCGTCCGTGGTCAAGGGGGAATCGCTGGCGGACAGCGTGAGAATCGTCGGATCATACTCGGACATTCTCGTGCTACGTCATCCCCTCCAGGGGGCCGCCCGCGCGGCTTCGCTGTTTAGCCCTGTACCCGTGATCAACGCGGGGGACGGCGGGCACGAGCATCCCACTCAGACTCTGTGCGATCTCTACACTCTTCGGCATGCCAAAGGACGGATCGAAGGTTTGCGTGTCCTCCTCTATGGTGATCTCAAGTACGGTCGAACGACCCACTCCCTCGCTCAGGCCCTGTGCCGTTTCGGAGCGGACGTTCTTTGCGTGGCCGAGCCCGGTTTGGAGCTCCCGGACTCCGTCCGGCGGGCCTGCACAGGCGTCGAAGGTGTCACCGCCCTCGACGTCGACCTGCGGGGCGGCGACGTCTTCGGAGCCGCCGCCACGCAGGGGCTCCTTCTTGCCACCGATCCGAATCGTTGGCCTCTTCGTGAGGGGACTCTCGACGTCGATGCCCTTTCGGCCGATGCCCTCTACGTCACGCGTCTCCAGTCGGAGCGACTGAGTGCCACGGAGGAGGGCCTCGAGCGCCGTCTGAATCCCGTGGACCGGGCGTTTCTCCAGCATTCGGGATTCGAAGACGCGGTCGTTCTGCATCCGCTCCCACGGGTCGACGAGATCGACCACGCCGTCGATCGCGACCCTCGTGGCTTCTACTTCAAGCAGGCCGCGTTGGGGGTGCCGATTCGGATGGCTCTCGTCTCTTTCTTGCTTGGACGGGAGATCATGAAGGCCGCGCCACCTCCCGCCCCCCCCTTGTTGCCGCCCCTCCCGGGAGAACACTGCACCCAGGCGGATTGCGTCGCCAACGTCGAGGGCGACTACCTGGAGTTCCAGGTTCTCGAGGACGCGGCGGGGGAACGTGTTTGCGCTTTCTGTGACCATCCCCTCGCCGCGGCGCAGTAGCGTTCGATGGGGCCCCGATTTGATCGGATTCGCACTCTTTGTGTCGCTCGGAGAGGACCCACCACGGGGCGTCCCAGATCGGATCGCCTCAAGTCCCGTTGTCGAGGATGGTTGGGCACGGCGGAACTCGATAGGATAGATGGCACGGCATTCGCGTTCCGAGGAGAAGCAGGGCGAGAAGGTCTCGCCGCCGCGGCTGCGCCCTTTCGGGGGTGGTGGCGGTTTACAGCCGTCCCGGGGAGACATAGAATCCCCCGGACCAAGAAGGAAATATCCGCGTCTGTCGGCATGGGAGCGTGGCGGTTCGGTTCCCACGGATTCCCTTGAACGTCGAGGGGGCCAAGGAGCGCGGAAGCACACAATCGGAGGTTGTGAATCGATGTCCCGAATGATTATTCCAGCACGCTGGACCCTTGCGGCCGGGTTCATTCTGGCCGTGGCCATCGTTCTGGCGGCCTGTGGGGGCGGATCGGGGGGCGGCGCAGCGTCGGGCTTCCCGGCGGTGGTGTCCACGTCCTTTCAGGGTTTTCCCGCAGCTCCCGGGGGAGGGCTTCCGCCCATCTTCCGTGACGAAGTCCTTCTCCTCACCGTCGATCGTTCCATCGATACGAACATTTTGGGAGGGCTCGTGACCGACAGCATGGGACAGCCCCAGGTCTTCGTCGGATTCTCGAGCACGAACTCGATGGGCGTGCCCTACCACGCCTTCGTGGATCAGGCCGCAGCCCAGCAGGCTTTCCAGGTTCTCGACGATGCTCTGGGCGGGGCGGCGACGCCCTATCAGGGCATCCTGGGTGTCTCCGCCGTCAATCCCAACGTGATCGTCTTCGATCCGAAGGTGCCTTTGAGCAACCCCTTCGGATTGCCGCTCAGCCTGGGACTCGCCGCCAACACACAGTATGACATTTTCATCCCCGCCAACTCGGCCCTCACCGCCGGCGGGACATCCGTGGGCCCGTATGGAGCCCCTCCTCCGCAGACGATTCCCGCGTTCACGCCGTCGCCCGGACCGGGGACCGTGTTCGTCTCCGGGCCCGGTTTCGCACCGGACACGATTCCCCCCATGGTCGTGGACATCACGACCCAGTTTCTGAGCCAGAATGGCCTGACCGTGGCGGACCCGATTCCCCATGACGACACGATCATCGTCACGTTCAGCGAGCCCGTGGATCCGGCCACCATCGACCGTCAAAAGAATCTGCTCATTTTGAACAGCTCCGTGGTCACGTCGACGGCGCCCAACGGGGTGATCGTCCCCGTGACTCAGGTGTCGGATCTGACGGGAACGGTCTACAGCTTCACCCCGACCAGCTTCGGTTCAGGGCCCTACCAGATCCGCGTCGAGGTGGGGACCAACACCAACCCGGCGGACGCGATCAAGGACTTGCCGTCCGGCGCCACGGGCACCCAGAACAGTTTGGCGAATTCGTTGATCGTCACGTTCACGACCCAGTCCGCGCCGGGGCAGTTGACTTCGGCTTCGATCGGAGAGGTCTTCGAAACCACGGCGCAGCAGGACACCTCCTTCTCGCCGCGTTATCACCTGGCCGAGTGGAACCAGCCCGTCCCGCCCCTCAATGCGCCTTCCGGCCAGCTTCGGGGGCAAGCCGTCAGCGGGACATTCTTCTTTCCCAACCTGGGCACGCGGCAGCAATTCGGCTTCCAGCCGAACGGCCAGGTGCCGATGAATCCGACCTCGTGCAACACGCCGACCTGCGTTTACAACGCGCCTTTCGACACCGACGTCCAGAATCTGAGCACGATGGCGAATCCCGTGAACCCCATGGGCGGCAGCCATTTGATGCACCTTTATCTCACCAACGGCAACGAGTTGCCCAACGACCTCGCCGACACGATCGAGCTGTACGAGTGGGGGGCTCCCAGTGGCAGTGCGTCACCCATCAGCTATCCCGGCTTCAAGATGCAGTTCTCTCATACGACGGCCCAAGGGACCCCGATGGCGTCGGGTTTGACCGCTCCCTACGTGGTCAACTTTGATTTCGACAATCCACAAAACGAGTGGATCATGCCCTTCAGCCACCCCAATCCGATGAACATGAACCTCAATGAGGCCCCGGTCTTGGTGGTTCCGACGACGACCTATGTGGTGGGCCAGTTCACGCTCGTGGGCACGTTCATTCCCTTCCCGCCGCTGGTTTTGCCCTTCGATTATGACGACAACCGTCAACAGACCAGCGTCATTACGGGGACCACGGTCAATCCCAATCTCGTCGTGGACATCGACATCCCGCCCCCCGTGATCGAAATGAACAACATGCGGAACGTGATCGTGGGGGCAAATGCGAATTCGCCCACGCCGACGCGGCGCCTGCTGGGAGCCTCGCTTCTGCAGCCCGGGACCATGGGCCTGCCCGCGGCTCAGGATGCGGCCATCTATCACTCCCGTTTCACCACGGTGAACAAGAATTCCTCGGCGCTGACCTTGTTCTACGACCTGGGCTCCGCGACGGTGAATCCGGACTACCTGAATCTGGACGTCTTCCCGCCCGTCGCGAACCGCCCCGCCGGGACCTTCATCACGATCCGCGTGGAAGGGGCCGACGCCGTGAATGGCGCCAACGTCGTCGGGAGCACGGGGACGCTCACCTACGTCACCCGCAACGGTGTGGTGCAGCCCGCCCAGCTGGACATGCTCGACGGCAAGCGATTCTTCCGTGTGACCTTCGAATTCGAAGCGGATCTCACGAACAATGTCGTTCCCTTCATCGAGGGGTTCCTGCTCGGCTACCAGTTCTGACCCTTTGAATGACGACGGACAGTTG
>DRQF01000283.1 GCA_011369445.1 Planctomycetota bacterium
CCGTCGGTGACGCCGATGACGTAGGTGTTGGCCGCGTCCGTGTCCGCGATGATGCCGGTCCAGTCCAGGTCCACGTGGTTGGTGGAGAAGGTGGCGATGGCGTTCCCTGCGGGCGACTGGCTATCCCAGTACTGCTGATTGTTGTACTGGATCTCCACCGTCCCGTTGAGGGTGTCCTCGACGACGTCGTACGTGGAACCGCTTCCCGTCCGATTCAAGTCGGTGTAGAGGATGGCCACGCCGGGCGTACCGGGGGTGCCGGAGGCACTCCAGCCGTTGAAGAACTCGGGCATCGAATCCGAGAAATCGCCGGTGCTGGCAGTAAACGTGATCTGGCCGTTGGCGTTGATGAACACGTCGTTGTACGTCGTACCGCCATAGGTGATGGGGACGGTCAAGGCGTGCATGACGTTGCCGTCATCGCTCAGGGTATAGCTCGTGTTAACGAACTGGGCGAAGTACTGGAACGCCCCCGGGAGCGTCACGGAGTCGACGCCGTCGGAGACGACCACGTCCACATTCCCAGCCATGGCGCCGGGAGGGGTCGTGACCTGCACCGTCATGGGATCGATGACGGTGAGACCCGTGCCTGGGACGCCGTCGAAGGTCACGGAGTTGATGCCGGAGAGGCCATCGCCCGTGATGGTGACGAGCGTGCCGCCCGCGATGGGACCCGTGGTGGGAGAAACGCCGTTGACGAGGAAGGCTTCACGACTGATGACCAGCTCGGCCATCCCGGAGCTCGAACCAAAACCTTCCACGACGACCATGACCACGTCGCCGGCGTTCAGGAACACGTTTTCGAGGGCGGATTGGAGTCCGCCACAAAGGCCGGAGTCGTCATTCCAGACGATGCCCGTGGGTGCGGCGCAGTTCGTATCCATGAGCCACAGCCGGGAGTCATAACCGCTATTGCACAGATCGAAGGTGTAGAAGCCACCCGCCGTCGCCGTGAACTTGACGAGAGCGTCAGGAGCGGTGCCGCCGGATGCGTCCAAATTGACTGTGAAGCTCGTCTGTTGGCCGAAACCGACGGTGCCGGTGGTGCTGTAGTCGTTGTTGAAGAGCGAGGTGTCCACCTGGAAAGGGATTCCGAGATCAGCGTCGGACAATCCGGGCAGGCAGTTGGCCTGCGCGCAGGTGTCCTGGAAGACGGACGCGCTGTCCACGGTGGTGTGACGAATGGTGTTCGTCACCGCCCAGCTCTGGGGCGCGCCGCTGGCGGGGTCGAACACGAAGCCCTGGATCGTGAAATCCGTGTAGTTGGTCTGGAAGATTCCCGGAACCACGAGCGAAACCGTGATGCTGCCCGTCATCGAGATCGGGATGACCGAGGCGAAGGGGTCGAGGATGATTCCACTCGCGCCACCCGGAGCGACACCGAGGATACCCAACTCCACGCCGAAGTCGGCGGCGGGCTGGGGATCGGTGCAGTCGAGGAGAGTGAACGCGAGGGCCGGGTTGCCGGTCCCCATGTAACTGATCGTGAGATCGAGGTTGTCGCCCGGGGCGACTGTCTTGTCGAGAGAATCGGCCGCGCCGGCATTGACGGCGCTGTCGAGGTTGGCCAAGCCGTTTCCTTCTCCCTGACCAAAGGCGGGTGCCACGGTCAGGCAAAAAGCGACGGCTGCCAGGAGCATCATTCTGGTTTTCATTACGTCCTCCGTGAAGAAACCAGGGACAAAGAAGTTTGGGGGTTGAGACTCGTCATGCCCTTGCGGCACCCGACATCGCCACATTCCGGTCCGCGAGATCACGACGATCTCTTCGGTGGCTGTGAGCGAGACGTGTGTGCGAGGGACTTGGCAATCAACCTCATCATCATGCCGGCACCACGAGGCATCCGGGCACGCTAGGCCGTGATCTTAGCAGCCGGCCTCGTATTCCTGCAAAAACAAATCATTGTTGAGGGCGCACGGAAACGGCGGAGCAGCCGCTTGGGCCAGCGGTCTTCGTAACCGGTGGAAACTCCGACTGTTAGGAGGATGGCTGTGGGGGTGGCGCCGTCGCGGGGGAGGGGGGGCCGCGACAAGGTGTCGCTTTTTAGCGGAGTTCTTACCCGATTCCCGCCCAGGACAGGCGAGGAAGGGACGAACGCGGTTCACTCACTTGGATGGCAGGGCGGGGACGAGGGAGGGGTGCGATGAGGTCTTCGTCGTTGAGCAGAGCCACCGCGCGTGCGAACACTTCCTCCGGTGTGATCGCGGCCATGCACTGCCGGCCGGGACAACTCCGATACCGGCAAGGGCTGCAGGGGAGCGCGTGATAAAGGGCGCGCTCCGGATGCTGGTAGGGGTGATAGAGGCGAGGATCATACGGACCGAACAGGGCAAGCACCTTTCTCCCGAGGGCCGAGGCCAGATGGACCGGGCCGGTGTCGCCGCCAATGACGAGGTCCGCCTCGTCCATGAGGCAGGCGACTCTGCGCATATCGGGAAGGACGGGCAGTGCGTGGAGGGGCCGGGCTGCGAGGTCTTGAATGGCACGCCCCATCTCCACTTCGTCGGGGCCGAGGTTCAACCCAACGCGGAGTGGACGGCCTCCCTGTAACCGGTCCGCGAGCGCCGCCCACGAGGCAACCGGCCAGCGCTTCGAGGGGAACCAGGCACTGGTGCCCGGGTTCAAGATGATCAGGGGGCCCTCTCCCGGCAAGGACTTCGTCAGGTCCCGAACCTCGCTGCGCATGGTGTCGGGAAGTGAGAGTCGCGGGCGCCGGTATTCCCAGGGGATCCCGGCGAGGGTGAGGAGCAAGAGATCCCGCTCCACCCTGTGAAGAACTCGTTCCATCGGCGGAAGCCGCCGATTGGTGAAGAGCCAGTTCGGCTCCCGGCAGTCCCTGCGATGGAAGCCGAGGCGCATCTTGGCGCCGGTGGATCGGGTGACGAGACCGCTTTTCAGATTCCCTTGGAAGTCGAAGACGGTGTCGAATCGTCGTGCTCTGAGTTCGCGGCCGAATCGGCGCATCCTTCGAGCGATGTCGAGTCGGCTCGCTCCGCGGCGACGGGCCTCTCGCCAGCTCCGCCGTGGCATGACGATGATCTCGTCCAGGGCGGGGTGATCGGTCAGCAGGTCGGCCGCGCGATCTTCCACGATCCACGCAATGTGAGCGTGCGGGCGATGCGCGCGGAGGGTTTCGAGGGCGGGAAGAGCGAAGATGACGTCCCCCACTGAGGAGAGCCGCACCACGGCGATGCGTTCAGGCGCTGTCATCGTCCTTGGGCTCGGTGGTCCCCAGTTCCCGTCTCAGCATCTCGGCAATGCGGACAGAGCCCTCGATGGAGGGGTCGAACTCGAATTCGAGGTGGGGCGTTGTGCGCGTGGAGAGGGCGCCTGCGACCTCATGCTGGATGAACCCCCGGGCGTTGGCCAAGGCATGTGCCGTCCGCGAGCGCTCCCCGTCCTCACCCAGGACAGAGTAGTACACCACGCACTGCGAGAGATCCTTCGCGAGTTTCACTCTCGTGATCGTTACGATCCCCAGGCGTGGGTCGGCGATGTCCTTCAACAGGACTTGGCTCACCTTGAACTTGATGACCTGCTGGAGTCTCTCGATCTTGTAGCCCATGATCCCTGTCTCCGTCAGCGCACGGGGGTCAGATGATTTCCAGGGCGAAATCCTCGAGCCGTGCGTTGGGGAATTCTTCCACGTAATCCACGATCTTGCGGCAACAGCCTTCGAGGACCCGCGCGTCCGTGCCCACGAGCACCACCCCGATGATCGCGGATCTCCAGAGGTCCAGGTCTCCGACCTCGGCCGTCGAAGCTTTGAAACGATGCCGAATGCGCTCCTTCAGCCCTTTGACGGCTCGGCGTTTGTCTTTCAGGCTCATGGCCCAGGGAATGGCCAGCTCGAGCTGAAGCGCGGCGATCAGCATGGGGTTTCCTTGCCTCGTTCAATCGCTCAGAGTCCGCTTGACCTTCTCTACGTCATAGGGCTCGAGGATGTCGCCCACTTTGACGTCGTCGAAGCCATCGATCCGGATACCGCATTCGCTGCCTTCCTTGACCTCTCGCACGTCGTCTTTGACGTGACGCAGCGAAGCGATCTTGCCCTCGTGGACGAGTATCCCGTCTCGGGTGATCCGCACCTTGGACGAGGCGCGGACGACACCGTCTTGGACAATGCAACCCGCGATCGTGCCGAGCTTGGAGACCTTGAACGTCTTGAGAACCTCCACATGGCCGGTGATCTTCTCCAACTCCTCGGGGGCCAATTGGCCTTCGAGGGCGTCCTTCAACTCGTCGAGGAGTTTGTAGATGACGCTGTAATGACGAATCTCGACCCGCTTTTGCTTTGCGAGTTTGCGCGCCGCCGAATTGTCCGTGACGTTGAATCCGAGGATGACGGCATCCGATGCATCGGCCAAAGTGACGTCGGTCTCGGTGACGCCGCCCACCGCGCCATGGATGATCCGAGGCTCGATCTCGTCGTGCTTGAAGGAGAGGATCTCCTTTTTGAGCACCTCCAAGGAACCTTGGGTGTCCGTTTTGAGAATGATGTTGACGCGGCCCGTCTCCGCCTGCTTCAGCAGGTTGTCGAGACTCGCCCGCTGGTTTTGAGCCAGGCGATCGTCGCGCGCCTGCACTTGCCGCTCGTCGGCGAGTTGCTTGGCTTTCGCCACGTCGCGGACGATGTAGAAGCGGTCGCCGGACTTGGGAAGCTCCGGCATCGAAGGCACTTCCACCGGCATCGAGGGGCCAGCCTCCTTGATCATCTTGCCGTCCTGGTTGCGGATGGCCTTGATCTTGCCCACCAGGTGGCCGACGAGGTACGTGTCTCCTCGATGGAGCGTTCCGTCGGTGACGATGAGACGCGCCACGTTGCCCTCGCCCTTGCGCTGATAGGCTTCGATGACCGTCGCGATGGCCGGACGCTTGGGATCCGCTTTCAAGTCCAGGATTTCGGAGACGAGGCCCAGGTACTCCAACAGCTCGTCGACGCCCTTGCCGGTGAGACCGGAGACTTCGACGAAGACGGTGTCGCCGCCCCACTCTTCCGGTTGGAGACCGAGTCCCACGAGTTGTTGCTTCACCTGCATCGGGTTGGCGTCGGGCTTGTCGCACTTGTTGAGGGCGACGACGATGGGGGTTCCGGCCGCCTGGGCATGGGCCACCGCCTCTTCCGTTTGCGGTTTCACGCCTTCGTCCGCGGCAACCACCAAGACGACGAGATCCGTCACCTGGGCTCCGCGAGCTCGCATTTCCGTAAAGGCCTTGTGTCCCGGCGTATCCAGGAAGACGACGTCGCCGTGAGGCGTGTTGACGCGCCATGCCCCGATGTGCTGGGTGATCCCGCCGGCTTCGCGCTCGGCAACGCGGCTCTTTCGGATGTAGTCGAGAAGCGTGGTCTTGCCGTGGTCCACATGACCGAGGAAGGTGACGACCGGGGCGCGGGGGACGAGATCCTCTTCCTTGGACTCCCAGACCTCGAGTTCGTCCTCGACGAACTGCTTCTCCAGATTCTCCGCGTCCTTGACCTGGATGTCGCACTCGAATTCGAGCCCGATGAGTTCCACCGTGTCCTTGTCCAGTGTCGTGTTGATACTCGGGAACATGCCGTGATCGCGAATGAGTGATTCGATGATCACCGCCGCCTTCAGGCCCATGGCCGCCGAAAGATCCTTGACCGTGATCGGCAATTGGATCTCGCAGCTCGTGGGCCGCTCGACCGGCTGTTTCGCTTTCTTGCGGCGAGGCATCATGCGGTTACCCTGACCGCCTCCACGTCGCCCGCCCGGTCCTCGGTAGCCGCCGCCTCCCCGCTGGGGAGCACGGACGAAGGTCCTCTTGCTGCCTTCCCGACTCGTTTGGATCATCCCGCCCGAATCCAGGTTCCCCATCTGGGGTGCCTTTTGCCACGAGGGCGTCGAGCGGGTCTGCTGAGGGATGTCCTTGTGCCCGAGGATCGTGGGGCCCCGACGCTCCGGGAGCTCCTTGGTCGTCGCCCGGTCCTTCAGCGAACCCAATTCCTTGGCCTGAATCGTGATGCCGGCGCCGGGAGAGACGGTCGGCGAGACGATCTTCGTTTCGCGAGGCTTGGGGGGTTCTTCGGCGCCGCCGTCGCTGCTGTCCCCTTCGGGACGATTGACGATGTGCGCCGCGATGTCGCCGGAAACCGTGACTTCTCTCGGTCCCTTGACCGGAGTGTCCGCGACTTTGGACGCCGCGGGAGTTTCCTCCACGGTGGATGCCCCAGGCGGCGAGACCGTCTCCAGGATCTGCTTGCGCTTGGGCTTGGGGCGGGGCGCGGGCTCCTCCTCGACGGGAGCGACCTTGGGGGCTGCCTCGACCCCGGAGTCTTCGACCACGGGAGCCTCCACGGGGGGTTCTTCCACCTCGACGGGCTTGGGCTCCTCTTTGGGGGGGGGCACGTAGAGGAACGCGCGGATGAGGTTGGCCTGGGCTTCGGTCAGGGAGCCCATGTGGTTTTTCACCTCGACACCGTGCTTACGTGCCTCGGCCATGATGTCCTTGGATGTGACACCCAATTCCTTGGCCAACTTGTGAACTCGAATCGACATGCGGTCGTCAGCTCTCTCTTGTGCGGCGCCCGCGCCTCTCGGGACGCGGGTCGCCATTGTCGTCTTGTCTCAACCCGCGGCCGGGGGCTCGGTGCGCTCCCCGGGCAGGCTTTGATCTTCCTCCGGCTGACTGTCCGCAGCCGGTTCTTCCGTCATCATGCGCGCCGCCGCGGCGGCCAAGGGGTCTTCGTCGCCCTCATCGTTGCTGTTGGTGGACGCGGTCGCCTCGGGCATCTCGTCCCCGTCGGCATGGGCCGTGTGGGTGAGTCCCGCCGCCCCCGCTTCGTCTTTCGCGGCCTGGAAACGCGCCATTTCGAGGAGCGGGTCTCGCTCCTCGCCCTCGGAAGCGTCCGTCGTCGCCTCCTCCTCGGCGGCGTCGGCTACGGCGACCGGTTCGGGGCCCTCGCCAGTCTTCAGCGATTCCAAAAGCTGTTTTTCCTGGGCGTTCAACGGCCCTTCGGAGGCCTGATTGCGATGCCGCTTCATGGATTCGGGCAACTCGCCCCCCGCACCCATGATGTTGACGTCCCAGCCGGTCAGGCGGGCCGCCAGTCGGACGTTCTGGCCCCTTCTGCCGATGGCCAACGAAAGCTGATCTTCCGCCACCGTCACGATGGCCTCGCCCGTTTCGTCATCCAGCGTGATGGAGAGGATCTCCGCCGGTTTGAGGGCGTTCATGATCAGGATCTCGGGGGATTCGTTCCACCGAATGATGTCGATCTTCTCGCCGTTGAGTTCGTCGATGATGTTGCGGATGCGGGAGCCGCGGATTCCGACGCAGGCCCCCACGCAGTCCACTTTGGAGTCGTACGAGACGACGGCCAGCTTCGTGCGGAACCCGGCCTCTCGCGCCAGCGCCTTGATCTCGATGATGTGGTCGGCGATCTCGGGGATCTCCAACTCGAAGAGGCGGCGAATGAGATCCGTGTGGGTCCGCGACAACACGATGCGCACCCGATGCCCCACCTTCTTGACGTCGGCGATCACCGCCCGGATGCGGTCCCCGACGTGATAGGTTTCCGTTCGGATGCGTTCATGACGGGGGAGGATGGCCTCCGTCTGGTTCAGGTCGCAGATGATGTTGTCACCTTCGAATCGCTGGACCGAGCCCGTCACGAGCTGACCGCGCTTTTCGATGAATTCTTCGTAGATCTTGTCTTGTTCGGCTTCGCGCACTCGCTGCAGGAGCACCTGCTTGAAAGTTTGCGCGGCGATGCGTCCCAGACTTTCCAACTCCTGAGAGGTGACGGGGCGGCCGTCGACCACGCCGTTGAAGGCGCCGGTGGAGCGGTTGACGCTGATTTCGAGCTCTTCCGCCTCCGTGAATCGTTTTCGGGCCGCCGCCCCCATGGCCGCCTCGAGGCTGTCGAAGAGGATCTCCTCGTCGAGCCCCTTCTCGCGCGCCATGGCCTGGACGAACTTGACCAGCTCCGGTCCACCCTGCATGTTCGATCTCCAACTGCGCCGCGAGTCGGCACGTCCTCGTCTGAGGGCCGGCCCGGCTCGAGGCCAAAGAAAAAAGCGGGGATTCCCCACTCTTTCGGTGCAGGCAATCCACGCCTGGCGAGGCCCTCGCGACCGTCGATCCCTTGGGAGGGAACGGCGGCGGAGATCGTTCAGGGAGCTTCACGAGCTAGTCGTGCATGTCGGTCTCCCGTGGGATGGCCCGCGCCTCGGCGGCACGGCCCGCACCGTGAGTTCCTCGAGGCCACCCGCCCCGAAGAACATTCCCGAACCCGCAGGCTGTCCCCCCTTGGGACCGACGCGAGGACTCGGGACAGCAGAATAACGAAGGAGAAGGCGAAAGGCCAGACGATACGAGGCCCCTCGCGGTCGAATTCGTCCTCGAGACGGGAGCCGCGTCGAGATGGCTTGGATTTCTTCAAGATATTGAAGAGTATGGAGTTGTGAATTGTCCGATCCCCCAAGCCGGGCCCGCCTCGTGACGTCGGCCTCCCGTGCCGCGTTCGGACCCCGTGTGTTGGCGGCGCTCGGGGTCATGGGAATCCTGGGCGTGGTCGTGGCGTTGGTCTTCGTCAAGGTCTGGGACGACTACGTCACGGGCCTCCAACCCGAGTATTTCAAGTCCCAGGGGCAGGCCTGGGGGCGGACGTATCGCTCTCGGGTCGAGTCCTTGATGGCGCGCTACCTGGATGAGCGTCCCCACGAGGAGATCACCCACTGGCGCGAGTCCTTCCCCCGATGGGTGCGCGGACATCTGGCCGACGCCGTGGCCGCCGTTCCGGGATCCCGTCCCTTGGCCTTGGCGGTCGTCGAGGCCAAGACGGGCAAGATGGCGGCGGCCTGGGGCGAGACTGGCGCCCTGTGGGCCCGGGGGATCTCGACGGAGGATGCGGGGCCGACGGCCAAGGTCCTGCGAGCGGACGGGGAGGAAGTGCAGGTCTTGATCGACCTGCCCCTTCAGGCCGAGGAGCCCCTCAGGAACGCTTACCGCCTCCGCGTCCTGTTGGGATTCACCCCTTTCTCGAAGGGGCTGCGCCGAGGGACCAACTACGCCTCGGTGCTCGTTCTCGTGTATTTGCTGATGCTCTACGGCCTGTTCGTGTTGGTCTACCTGCTGGGGCGCAGGGAGACGAGGCTCTCCTTCGAAGCCGAGGAGCGAAGCAGCCGACTGAAGGCGATCGGGTCGGTGGCGGCAGGGATCGCCCACGAGGTGAGGAACCCCCTCAACGCCGTCTCTCTCAACGTCCAGTACCTCGAGAAACTGAACGCATCGGCCACAGGCCGAACGCCCGAGGATGCGGATTTTCAGCGCATCCGGGGCGAGTTGCGCAAGATCGAGCAGGTCATCGACAACTTCGTGGCGGTGGCCCATCTGGGCGCAATGGAGTTCCGAGATTTCGATTTGTCTCGCATGTTGGAGGACATGGTGGCGTCTCTCCAGCCCGAATTCGAGGCGCGCGGCGTGACGGCCCGGTTCCATGGGGAGGGGGAGGGAGTCGTTCGGGGCGACGAGGAGAAGCTGAGGCAGATCCTCCGCCACCTCACGGAAAACGCCCTGCGAGCCCTGGAGGATGCGGAGGAGAAACGGCTCGACGTGGCCTTCGACGGCCGCGAATCGCGACGCGTGCGCGTCACGATTCGCAATTCCGGCCCGGTTCCCGATCCCGAGGTCTTGGCGAACATGTTCGATCCCTACTGGACCTCTCGGATCTCTTCCCGAGCGCTCGGGCTGACCCTCGCCCAGGTGGTGGCGGCCTCGCACGGTGGTTCTCTCCACGCGGCGCCCGCCCACGGCGGCGGCGTGGCCGTCGTCCTCGAGCTTCCTCGCTCCCCCTGATTTTTTGCGACGGCGGGCCGCGGTATCATCGTGGAATGACCGGTCAGCCCTCAGTTCTCATCGTCGACGACGAGCCTTCTCAGGCGGAGAGCCTCCGCCGTATCCTGGCCTTGGAGGGATTCCACGCCTCCACGGCCCATTCCCCCAAGGAGGCCTTGGCGGAAGTGGGCATGCGCATGCCGGACGCCATCGTCTCCGATTTCCAGATGGGGTCGATGAATGGGCTCGAACTCTACCGCCGGGTTCGCGAGAAGAATCCAGACATCCTCTTCATTCTCGTGACCGGCTACGGGACGATGGCGACCGCCGTCGAGGCGCTGAAGGCGGGCGTTCACGACTTCATCGCGAAGCCGGTCGACACGGACGAGCTGACGATCAAGCTCAAGAAGGCCCTGGACTTGCGTCACTTGGCCGAAGAGAACCAGGAGCTTCGCAAGACCATCGCCCGCATGAAGGACCGGGTCCACGTGGTGGCGGCTTCCCGAAGCATGGCGGAGATCCTCGAGACCGTCGACCGTGTGGCGGACAGTCAGGCGACCGTGCTCGTCATCGGTGAGAGCGGGACCGGGAAGGAGCTCATCGCCCGCTCTCTCCACGAGCAGGGGCCCCGCCGGGAGGGTCCCTACGTGCGCGTCAACTGTGCGGCCATCCCGGAGAACCTCTTGGAGTCGGAACTCTTCGGTCACGAGGAGGGAGCTTTCACCGGCGCGGTCGCCCGCCGCCGCGGTCGGTTCGAGATCGCAGACCGCGGCACGATCTTTCTGGATGAAATCGGCGAGTTGCCTCTCCACGTCCAGCCGAAGATTCTCAGAGCTCTCCAGGAACGTGAATTTGAACGGGTCGGCGGAGACGAGACGCTCCACGTGGACGTTCGGGTGGTGGCGGCCACGAACCGGGACCTCTCCGCCATGGTTCGAGAAGGAACGTTTCGCGAGGACCTCTTCTATCGGTTGAACGTGATTCCGATCGTGATTCCGCCCCTTCGTGAGCGGATGGACGATGTTCTTCCCCTCGCTCGGCATTTTCTCGGAAAGTATTGCGAGAAAAACGGTCGCAGTCTGGGCGACCTGAATGAAGAGGCCTGCCGCCGTCTGCTCTCCTATAGCTGGCCCGGGAATGTCCGGGAGCTCGAAAACTGCATCGAGCGGGCCGTCGTGCTGGCTCGGGGAGAGACGCTCTCGCCCGAGGACTTCGTCTTCACCGGCGACGAGAAAGAGTCGGGGATCGCCGGAACGTTCGAGCTCTTGATGAACACGGACCTGGGTCTCGAGGATCTGGAGCGTAAGCTGATCCTGATGACTCTGGAGCGGTGTTCCGGGAACGTGTCCAAGGCCGCCCGGTCGCTCCGGCTCACGAGGAGAACGCTCCAATACCGCATCGAGAAGATTCGAGAACAGGACAAGACCAAGGAGGATTCCGATGTCTGACGGGGTGAGGCTCGTCGTGAATGGAGAGGAACGCTGCGTCAAGGACGTCGTCACTCTCGCGGATCTCATCTCGGTCTTGGGATTCGGGTCGGCGAAGGTGGCGGTCGAGTTGAACAAGGAGGTGATCCCGAGGGATCGCCATGCCGAGACGCATCTTTCCGACGGAGATCGCCTCGAGATCGTCTCATTGGTCGGAGGAGGATAGATCCATGCACGTTGCCGATGCCCCGCTGAAACTGGGGAAGCACACCTTCCGTTCGCGTTTGTTTCTCGGCACCGGAAAGTACGCGACGCCTGAGTTGATGGTGAAATGCCTGGAGGCCAGCGAGACCGAGTGCGTCACCCTGGCGGTTCGCCGTGTCGATCTTGGAGACCGCAGCAGTGCCAACTTCGTCAATCACATCGACCGGGAGCGCTACACGCTTTTGCCGAACACCGCCGGTTGCTTCACGGCGGAGGACGCCGTCCGCACCGCCCGCCTGGCGCGGGAAGCCCTCGAGACCGATCTCGTGAAGCTGGAGGTCCTGGCGGACCAACGCACTCTCCTTCCCGAGCCCATCGAAACGCTGAAGGCCGCCCAGACCCTCGTGGACGAGGGCTTCACCGTTCTCTGCTACACCTCCGACGATCCAGTCATGGCCAGGCGTCTTGCAAACCTGGGCGTGGCCAGTGTCATGCCGGCGGGCTCGCCCATCGGATCGGGCCAGGGCGTGCTGAACCCCAACGCCATAAGAATCATTCTCGAGATGGTGGAGGTGCCCGTCATCGTAGACGCCGGTGTCGGGACGGCCTCCGACGTGGCGCTGGCGATGGAGCTCGGCGTGGACGGTGTCCTTTTGAATACGGGCGTCGCGTGCGCCGCCGATCCCCTCCGCATGGCGGTTGCCATGAAGCACGCCTGCATCGCCGGTCGACAGGCGGCCTTCGCCGGCCGGATCCCGAAGAAGCTCTATGCGAATGCGTCCTCCCCGACGGAGGGACTCATCGAACCCGCTGAGCGCTCCGCCGAACTCTGATGGCCGAGGGTGAGTCACCAGATTCGCCGCCGGAAAAAGGAGCGTCGACGCTCTTTCTCTTGGCAGGCGTGGTCTATCTTGTCGGTCAACCCTGGGGCATGGTGGGGATTCGACATAGCTATCCCGCTCTTTTTCATCTGACTCTCGCGGGCTGGAAGCTCGTGGCCGTGGCCCTCGGTTTTTATTGCGCGAGCCGATTCGTGGGCGGCGACCCCTTGGGGCTGCGTCGACGACCCACTTGGCCTGCGGTCAGGCCCGTCTTCGGAGCGTACGTCCTCGCCCTGCCGCTTCTCGTGGTGCTGAGCATGAGATTCCGCGCCGACCAAGCGCAGAGTCTCGTGAGGGATCTGAGCGAGGGGGACGGGACGTTTCGCGCGGCGGTGTTTCTCATGGCGGTCGTTGTGACGCCCTTCTTCGAGGAACTCGTTTTCCGTGGACTGTTGCAGGGAGGGCTCAGGCGATACCTCCCACCGGCCGGGGCCGTCGTCGTCTCATCCCTTCTCTTTGCCCTCGTTCATCCCGCGGCTGTGCTCGTCCCCATCCTCATGCTGGCGCTTCTCTTGGGTTGGGCCTTCGAACGAACGAAGAGTGTCTGGGTCCCGATCGGAGTCCATTTCTTGCACAATGGGGTGGCTTTCGCGCTGGTTCTTTGGGGAGCAAGGTGATGCGAACGCCGTTGATGCGTGTCTGGGGCGAGGCCTACGTGGCCGACAACGCCACGATCGTGGCCGACGTCACTCTGGGCGTGGATGCCTCCGTCTGGTTTGGGACCGTCATTCGCGGGGATGTCGCCCCTATCCGCATCGGGGCCCGGACCAACGTGCAGGACCTGACGATGATTCATCCCCAGCATGACGAACCCGTCGAGGTCGGCGATGAGGTGACCATCGGCCATGCCGCCGTGATCCATTGCCGCGTCGTCGAGTCCCGTTGTCTCATCGGCATCAAGGCGGTGTTGCTTCCGGGGGCGGTCATCGGAGAGGGAAGCCTCGTCGCCGCGGGCGCGCTGGTGACGCAGGGGGTCGTCATTCCTCCGAGGAGCCTCGTCATGGGGGCGCCCGCCAAGGTCGTTCGCCAGGTGACCGACGAGGAATATGCGTCTTTCCTCGACAGCGCCCACCGCTACGTCGAATACGCCAGACGGCGCGTGGAAAGCTGACGCAGCGTTTTTGACGCGGCCCGCGCGGAAGGCTAATCTCTTGCCCCCTTCTACGGAGACTATGCCATGAGAATTTTTCGAATTTCCCTCTGCTTCTTGCTGCTCTTTTGCCCCTCGGCCTTCCTCGCCGCCCAGGAGTCGGAGGGAGAACAACCTTCCGAATTCGAAAAAACCCTCCAGAGCATCGACTGGACCATGGGACCCGCGGAGCTGCGGGTGGGCGACGTGGGCTCCATTCACCTGCCCGAGGGGTTCGCGGGAGCCGGTGCGTCGGATACGAGGAGGTTCTTGAGAAGCCTCGGGAACATCGCCTCGGGAGAGCTGGCGATGGTGTGTCCGGAGACTCTGGGGTGGTGGATCGACTTCACGTTCGAGCCTTGCGGCTACGTGAAGGACGACGAGAAAGACGATCTGGATGCCTCCGAGCTTCTGGATGCTCTGAGAGACAATCAGAAGGAGGCGAACAAGCTCCGCAAGGCGCGGGGATTGGGAGAGCTGACGATCACGGGGTGGGCGATGAAGCCCTACTACGACGAGAGCCTCCATTCCCTCGCTTGGGCCATCAAGTTGAGAGAGCCGGACGGTCAGATCACCGTCAACTTCTCAGTGAGATTGCTGGGGCGGCGCGGCGTTGTGAACGGGACCTATGTCGCAACGCTTGACGACTTTCGCAAGAACCTCACCCAGGCGAAGACGCTTTTGAAGGGATTCCAATTCGACCCCGGGAAGCGGTATTCCGATTTCCGCGAGGGCGACAAGATCGCCGAGTACGGTCTGGGCGCACTGATCGCGGGAGGCGGGTTGGCGTTGGCGGCGAAGACAGGGCTGTTGAAGAAGTTCTGGAAGCTCATCGTGGGCGTGTTCGTTGCCATTGCCGGGTTCTTCCGGAAGATCTTCGGAGGCAAGTCGAAGACGAAGGGGAAGAATCGTCGGCGCACGAGGCGGCGCACCGGTGCGCGGCGCTCCACGTCCCGCATCGCTCGCAGGGAGGACCCGGACATCTTCGACGAGGAATGACCGAGGACGGACTTTTCCTCCTTCTGCTGGTCGGGCTCTACTTCTGGGAGTGTCTGAACTGGCTCACTCCGGGCTCCATGGTGTTCCGCGGAACCATGGCGGGGCGAGCCCGCTGGTCGGTCCCCGACTTGGCGTTCGAAAACCGGCTGGGCGTCCCGGTCCTCGGGCGCCCGTGGCCTCCCTTCGTTGCGCTCTTTGGCTTCGCACCTTGGCCGCTCGCCGTCACCGCGGACGGCGTCGCGACCCATACGGCGACATCTTGGATTCGCGACGACCGGCCGCGCCGTCCTCTGAAGTGGTGGCGTTGGGAGGACATCGAGGAGGTGGACATGTCCGGCCGTGACCTCCTCATCGACGGGGAGAGGGTCGTTCGCATCGCCTCGCCTCGCATGCTGCGTCGCATCCACGACCTCCTGGTGGATCTTCTCGACCTCGATCCGCCCACGAGGCGAGAACGGATCCAGGAGGAGTTGGACGATTGGCTGGATGCGGAGGTCCCGCGAAGCCGTCTCGAGCTCGGACTCGGGGCGCGCCGCGGAGTCTGGCTCTTCTCTCAAGTCCTTTTCGCCCACATCGTGGTGATCTCGCCCTTCGTCGTGATCACCCAGGGACTCGCCGGCACATGGATTCCGCTCGCCGGCGTCGCCCTCGTTCTGAACATCCTCGTCACGGTTTTCTACGTCGTGGCTCACCGGATTCAACAGCCGGAGGAAGTGGGGGAGCGGTGGACCACTGCTTTGGTCATGGCTTTGTTCATCCCTCTGACCGCGCGGGCCCACGATCACTTGACGCGCGACCTTCTGGGAGACGTCCATCCGTGGGCCGCCTCCCACCTTCTGGACGCGGAAGAACGGGAGACCTTGGGCTCCTGGCTCGCGAGGGATCTCCGGTGGCCGCTTCCCGAGTTCGAGGACCTCCCCGACGACGCCATTCGCATCCTGGCCGGATTCCACACGGCTCTCGAGGGGCGACTGGGGCCCCTTCTTCCCACTCTCGCTCCCTCCGATGCGGAAGGCAGGAACACCTGCCCCAGGTGCGAGGAAGTTTTCTCGACCCCGCCCGTTGTCTGTCCGGACTGCGGGGTCTTGCTCGACCGGGCGTCCTCCTGACGCCCGGTGAGCCCCGGGTTATGCTCCCGGCGATGAAGCGCAGCCTTTCCCTTTTGGCGTTGGTGGTTCTCGGTGTGGCGATCTGGTCGCCGGCCCTGGGAGGGACGCTCCTGACCGACGACATCCAGTACACTCAGGTCATTCGCCGCAACGTGAGCCTGAACGACGGCTTGGACGCTGCCAACGTGGGGCGACTGCTCGGCGCCTACACCCATCCGTGGAAGAAGAATCCGAACCTGGTGCGTCCCTCCGTCTACGTTTCACACGCCGTGCACCTGTTGACGACGGGCGTGAACCCTCGCCCCTTCCTCATCGTCAACTTGGCGGGGCATCTTCTGAACGGGCTATTGCTCTTCGCCCTTCTCTCGCGCGCTCTGCCCACAGTGGCGCTTTGGGCTAGAACCGTGGCGACGGCGGCGTTCCTCACGTCGCCCTTCGCCATCGAGCCCGTGGCGTGGTCGGCCGCCAGGTCGGACCTATTCATGACGACCTTCGGATTGCTTGGGCTTCTGCTGTGGTTCCGGGGAGAGCGATGGAGGATCGCCGCCTATGTTTCGGTCGCGGGGGCGCTGACGTTCAAGGAGTCGGCCATCGTTTACGTGGCTGCGCTGGGGATTCTCGAGCTCTTTCCGGAAGACGGGGGGGCCTCCGAGAAGACCCTCATACCACCCCGTCGATGGCGATGGCGGAGGTTGGTTTTCCCCCTGCTTCTCGGCTTGGTCTATCTCGCCTGGCGAGGGCACATGCTTGCCGGTGTTATGGAGGCCAGGTATCTGGGTAAGAGCTTTCTCGAGACGATGCTGACGGAGCAGACACTTCGCAACCTCTGGCGGTCGGCCCTGCGGTTCTTCGCTCCCGTCAGCACCCTCGTCGTGGACCGACCGGCGCCTTTTCAACTCGTCGTCGGGCCGATCCTTTTTCTTGGGCTCGTGCGAGGGCTCATCGCCGTCAAGGGGCGTGTTCTCTGGGTGGCGCTGGCTCTCCTCCTCGTTCCCGTGGGGCTGGGCGTGACGGTGGGCGCCATCATGCCCACGCTCTTCCATGGGAGGCAGGCCTATGGGAGCTTGCCCGGCTTCGCCGTGTTCACGGCGGCGGCCCTCGGGGTCGGCCCCCGCTTATTTCGCCTCCCTCTCTGCTTGGCCTTCCTTGCCTTGATGCCGCTCTCCTATTTGGAGGCGCGGGGCAGCGCCCACATGGGGCGACAAGTGATGCGCCTGGTGCGCGCTGTTCGAGAACCGATCTTTCGCGACGCGGACCCGCCTCCCCATGGCGTCGTCGTACTGCGCTGGGAGACGAAGCTCTTTCACGGCATGCCGGCCCTCCCGGAGGTGATCCTCCACGACCTTCTCCAACCCCCTTTCACGCAAAGGGATGTCGAGGTCCGGACGGTGTCGAAGACGGAAGAGCTGGCGGCGTTCGCGTCCGAGGATACGACCAGGCTCGTGTTCGAGGTGCTGGGCAAAGCGGAGGAAAGCCCAGGCCTCGAAGCCGTCGTACCCGCTCGCTTCCGCGCTCGGCCCGAGATCCGTTTGGACTTGGTGGCACCGAGCCAGGGTTGGACGTACAGAATCGATGGGAACCCGAGATCGACGGGTTTCGATCTCGTGTGGCGCTCTTCCGCCCCGCCCGGGAGCCGCTTCATCGTGGGGGTCCTGGCATCGCGACTGGGAGTGGGGGAGCAATCGCCGCCCGCGGCGGGCCTCGACGTTTCTGAGGACGATGGGCTTTTCACCTACAGGTTGCACATCCCTCGAGCCGTCATCACTGCTCGCGCTCGCGGAATCGTGGGCAGGGAAACCCTGGGTTCTTACGTCAAGCTCGAGGACGAGAGCGGCCGACTCCTCGCGTGCACGGGTGTCAGGCTCTACTTCATTGCGGGTCAGTGACGTCGGCGGATGACCCAAGTGCCGGACTGCCGGTCCTCGAAGCGCTTCAGGCCGAGGCCTTCTCGCAGCCCTTCACCGAGGGATGACAGGTCATTCGGGAGCGGGGCCCGGATGTCCAGGTCTCCTCGTCCCGAGGGGTGAGGCAGGACGAGTCGCTCGGCATGGAGAGCCTGTCGTCCAAGACGGGGCTCGGCGTCGCCCTCGACGCCCACGTCTCGCGGGTCGCCGTAGAGGGGGTCCGCGAGGAGGGGATGGCCCAGGTGAGCCGCGTGCACGCGAATCTGATGTTGGCGACCGGTGTGGAGATGGAATCGGACGAGGCTGGCGTCGGGGTGCCGCTCGAGCACCTCGAACTCGGTGTGTGACGGCGCGCCCGCCGGGTCCACCTTCATGCGGATGCGGATCTCGCCTTCCTGGTCCCGCGCGAGAGGCGCTCGGATGGAACCCGCGTCGACGTCGGGGCGTCCCTCGACCCACGCCAGGTAGGTCTTTTGGGCCAACCGGTTCTCGAAGACGTCCTGAAGGGCAATCTTCGCGGCCCTGGTCTTGGCGAGAATGAGCACGCCGCTCGTATTTCGATCCAGCCTCTGCACGACGTGGGGTTCGACGCCGCGCCCGGTCTCGCCGCTTTTCTTGAAGCGCAGCCACAGGGCGTTCACCAGGGTGTCGAGGACGTGACGGCCGATGGGGTGAACGAGGACGCCCGGAGCCTTGTTGAGGACGATCACGTCCTCGTCCTCGTGCAGCACGCTCAAGGGGACTCGGGCCGGGTCCTGATCGGGGAGATCCTCCGGGCGGATGAGCACCGCGATCTCATCTCCTGTCTGCAGCCGCCGCGACGCCTTGGCGGGCTGCTCGTTCACGAGCACGCCGCCCCTTCGGATGCGCGCCTGGAGGTCGCTCCGGCTGCGCCAGTGGATTCGATCCATGAGGGCATGGTCCAGGCGCAATCCGTCTTCCTCGTCCTCCACGCGAAAGACGAATCTCTTCAGCGGAAGAGAAAGATCTCTGTTGCGGCCTTCCATCAAGGGGCGTTCTCCCGGGACGTCGCCGGGCGGCGTTTCACCGCGGCGCCCTTCAGGCTACCATGCCCCCCCATGGGAGACCCTCTCGGGAAGGAACGCGCTCGCCGATTGGCCCGGCTGCAACGGGCCAAGGTGCGCCGTGAGACGGGGCGGATGCTCCTCGACTCCGTCCCTTTGGTCAGGGAAGGTTTGGGGGCGGGGTTAGTGGAGGAGGTCTTCCTCTATCCGGGCGGCCACCCGGCCTTGCGTGAGGAGGCTTTGCGCCGGGGCGTTCCCGTGACCGACGCCGACCCTGATCTCCTGCGTCGCATGTCGGGGGTCGAAACCTCCGCGGGAGCCGCGGCCTTGGCGCGTCTTCCCGAGCCGCTGACCCTGGACGATGGCTTCGCGGACGGTCCGCTCATGCTCGTCTTCTTGGATGCGGTGGCGGATCCGGGGAATCTGGGCGGGATCGTACGGACGGCGGCGGCGTTCGGCGCCGGGGCCGTGCTCATTGGTCGAGATTCCGCGGATCCCACCGCGCCCAAGGCTCTGCGGGCCTCGGCGGGCGCGCTTCTCCGGCTGCCCGTGGCCCGTTGCGTGGACCTTGGGACGTTGGCGGATGCGTTGCACTCCTTCACTCTCCTTCGAGCGACGGCCCACGGCGGTGTGGACCCCGAGAGACTGGCGATGGGTCCTCGACGGCTGCTTTGGGTGGGTAACGAGGCCCATGGGCCCGGCCCCGTTCCGGAAGGGCTGAGCGTCACCGACGTGACGATTCCCCTCGATCGCGCCACCGAGTCATTGAACGTGGCGGCTGCGGCGGCGGTGCTTCTTCACCTGATGCGTTGAGTTTCAGGGGGAGCGGCGCGTGAGACCGGGTCGGCCTCGAAAAGTCACTTCTTCGAGGTGTGAGCCGCGTCGCTTCGCGAGGCCTTGGCTCGCTCGAGGAGGTCTCTCACGTGATCGATCGTGATGCAGATGCCCAGGGTTTCCGAGTAGATGCGGGTGACGACCCCCACCACCTTGCCCTCGGGCCCCACCAGAGGGCCGCCGCTGTTCCCCGGAATGATGGAGGCGGTGATGTGGATCGTATCCTCCACCTTGCGCACCGTACCGATCGATGGAGAGGACTCGGCGATCCCGCTCTCGAGACCGTTTTGACCTCGGGGAAAACCCAGGGCCATCACCGGGTCGAGTTTTTGTAGCGGCAGGTGAGCGGCCGAGTCGCACGTGGCCAGGGGCAGAGCATGGAACCCTTCCCCCTCGACCTTGAGAAGGGCCAGATCGTTGTTGTCCAGTTTGTGGACGCGATAGTCGGAGCCGTATTGCCCGAGCTCCGAATCGACGATTTTGAAGTGATCGGGAGCCTGGATGGCCACCGTCAGGTTCTTTCGGATGTGATTGTCCCAACCCGAGCCGATGAGGGGTTCCCCCGCCTCGTCGAGCGCGCGCGTGCCCGCTTCCCAGCACGCGATCCGCAGGCTGTTCTCGTCGACGCGAATCTCCCCCATGGAGATGAGGGCCGCCAGGTCGGCGTCGAATTTCCAGGGCTGAACAACGTGCTTGTTGGTGACGATGTAGCCGTTCTCATCCACGAAGAAGCCGGATCCCCAACCCGCCATGGTCCGCCTCCGGGCCTTCTTCCCCTCCCGCAGTTTGTAGTAGTCGAATTCCGTGTAGATGAGGACGAGCCCCTTGCCATGGGCCGCTTCGAACTTCCGGAAGACCTCGGCGGCCGATTGGGGACGATCCTCGAGATCGCTCTCGATGCGCTTTTGCAGGCGGCCCAGCTCGTCCCGGAATATGGCCACGGTTTCCGTGGTGCTGCGGAGGTTCTTCGTTTCTATCTCTTCGAGACGATTTCGCAGATCCTCGACGAAGTTGCGGTAAGTCTCGATGTCACCGCGCCGCGCCTCTTGGACGTGCCGGGCCCAGCCGTCGAGGGATTCGATCTGCCGTTGGCTGTCGAAAACGATGCCTTCCAATTCCCCCCTGGCCTGAACCAACTCCAGCTCGAGAGCCGTATTCTCCCGCTCGGTGTCCATGATCCGGCGGGTCACGCCCGAGAGGCCGAACGAGAGCCCCAGGGCTATGAGCAGGTTGAGGTAGGGAAGGCTGCGACGGAGCAGGGAACGGGGTGCCGATTCAAGGGTCCGTTTTGCCATCCGTCGTCTTGCGCTGTCCATGGGCACCTCCGCCGCTCTCCGGCGGTCGGAGAACGTCGCTTCCACCTCGTTCTTGCCTGAAACGTCGCGCTCCTCTTGGGTATTCTTGCTTCGAAGAGCACGACCTGTCTCTTTCAGTGTCGGAAAACTGGCCGTTCGAATATGAGCCGGTTTTTGCGGATTGCCTTCTGGGGCTGAGATGAGTCGGCCGAACTCCATCAGCAGGTGTGCGCCCCGGCGCTCGGCCCATTCCCAGGCGATCTCATGCCGGGCATCACCCCGCGTCGAGTCCATAGCGGACGCGCGGTGCTCGGGTTCGCGAGGCGAGGGGACTGAAAGGCCCACTCTCCGCGACTCTGTCCGCGAAGCCAGCCAGAACCAAACCCTGCGGCGTGGCGCGGCCGCGCCACCAGAAGGCGCGTCGGCCACCGACCTCTTTCCTTCGCAAAGCAAAGCA